>NZ_JBFUMN010000067.1:0-25194 GCF_054049335.1 Roseateles sp. P5_E1 | reverse complement strand
GGATCTTGCTGGGCCGCCACTTGAGCTGGTAGTAGGCACCCAGCGAAATGCCTTCGGCGACTTGCAGCGAGCCCGAGATCTGCTCGACCGGCAGCAGCACTTCCTTGAACTGCCAGCCCGGCACGGAGACGATCTTGGCGACGTCGACCGGCCCCTGCGCGTTGGCAATGCCGTTCTGGCCGAAGAACAGGCTTTCGCCCCATTGCAGCGTGTGGCGGCCGATGCGCACCGTGCTCTTCATGCCACCGACCTCGCCCTTCACGTAGACGAAGGCGTCGAGGAACTCACCGCTTTGGCCATGCTGGCGGCGGGTGTCGGGCAGGAAGTCGTTGCTGGCCTGGCCGCCAAAGGTGTTGGACGTCGGGATCACCGGGCCGAGGGCATTGCCGCCGGCATACAGCGCGGTGCCGGCATAGCTGTTCTGGCGCAGATAGACCGAGTCGCGCCAGGCGTTGCCGCTCACACGGGCACCCCAGCCGGGGCCGGCGAGGTCGATCTCGGCCAGCAGGTCGAAACGGTTGGAGATCTGGCCGCGCTTGAAGTTGTGGTCGCCGTCGTCTTCATTGACGGTGCCGGGGTCCTTGGCCACGTCCAGCCGCGTCAGCGCGTCGGACGGGTTCTTCAGCCGCACGGCGGTGCTGTACTTGGGCGTCAGGTCCAGGCGCAGCTTGTAGTCGCTGCTGGGCAGCTCGATGTCGAAGGCGTGGGACGCGGTGGGCAGGGCGAGCGCTGCCGCCACCGCCAGCGCATGGCGGGTGTGTCTTGTCATGTTGTCTCCTCGGTTGTGGGTGCGGGCTCAGCGGCCCGCTTGGAACTTCAGTAGTAGGTCGACGCCAGGCCGCCATCGACCGGCAGGTTGATGCCGCTGACCCAGCGCGACTCGTCGGCGCACAGGAAGGCGACCACCGGCGCGACCTCGTCGGCCAGCGCGGGGCGCTTGATGCGGTGCGAGTCCTTCTGCACGCGCTCCTCGCCGAGCATCTGCACGAAGTCGCCGAGGATGGGCGTCAGCACCGGGCCGGGCGCGACGCAGTTCATGCGCACGCCGCTGCCCAGGAACCATTTCTGCGACTGGGTCAGGGTCCAGACGATCAGCGCTTCCTTGAAGTACTGGTAGCAGGTCTCCTGCGGCACTGGCTTCTTCGCGAGGAAGGCCAGGCCTGCCTCGAAGTTCGGCGTCTCGGCCAGGGCCTTGTGGATGTCGAGGCGCGCCGGCCACTCTGCGCCCAGGATGGAGGCGATGTTGACGATGGCGCCGCCCTGGGGCAGGCGCTCCATCGCGCGGGTGCAGAGGTGGCGCAGGCCGAGGTAGTTGACGCGGGCCACCAGGTCCACCGGCGCGGTGCCGGGCACGCCGGCGATGTTGCACAGCGCGTCGAAGCGCTCGGGCAGCAGCTTGAAGGCGGCGTCGATGGCGGCCTGCTCGGACAGGTCGGCCTTGATGAAGCCGTCCAGCGTCAGCAGCGGCTCGTTGCGGTCCACGCCGATGACGCGGGCGCCCTTCAGGCGCAGGAAGCGCGCGGTCTCGGCGCCGATGCCGGAGCTGACGCCGGTGATGACGATGGTCTTGCCTTGGAAGTTCATGCTTGTCTCCTGTTGGTTTGTTGTCGCGTTCAGAACGGAAACTGGGGCGGTGTGTCCTTGACGGTCAGCCACTGCCAGGTGCTGAACTGCTCCCAGTCGCCGGGGCCGCCGTGCGAGTTGCCGTTGCCGGCGATGCCGGGGCCGCCGAAGGGGTTGACGGCGTCGTCGTTGACGGTCTGGTCGTTGATGTGGACCATGCCGGCGCGCAGTTGGTTGCCCACCGCCAGCGCGCGGCCCACCGACTTGGAGATCACGCCTGCCGCCAAGCCGCCGTGGCCGGTGTTGGCCAGCGCCACGGCCTCCTCGTCGGTCTTGAAGGTGACGAGGTTGACGACCGGGCCGAAGGTCTCGTCATCGAAGGTCGGCATGCCGGGCTTCACGCCAGCCAACACGGTGGGCTTGTAGAAGAGACGGTCGTAGCTGCCGCCCGCCAGCAGCTGGGCGCCGGCCTTGACGCTGGCCTGCACGGCGGCATGCACGCGGTCGCGCTGGCGTTCGTCGATCAGCGGGCCCAAGGCGACCTGGCCGGTCGCGCCATCGCCCACCGGCAGGTGC
The DNA here is from genome assembly GCF_054049335.1 of Roseateles sp. P5_E1. NCBI lineage: Bacteria > Pseudomonadati > Pseudomonadota > Betaproteobacteria > Burkholderiales > Sphaerotilaceae > Roseateles > Roseateles sp. P5_E1. The sequence goes on along the minus strand of NZ_JBFUMN010000067.1, from coordinate 23,055 downwards.
TGGGCCTTGGCGACGAGGCGCTCGGTGATGGCCGGCGCGATGGATTCGTGCACCAGCACGCGGTTGCTGGCCATGCAGATTTGGCCCTGGTGCAGCCAGGCGCCCCAGGCGATGTTGCTGGCGGCGAGGTCCAGGTCGGCGTCGTCGAGCACGACGAGGGCATTGCTGCCGCCGAGTTCCAGCGAGACCTTCTTCAGATGCTTGCCTGCCAGCTCACCGATGGAGCGACCCACGCCGACCGAGCCGGTGAAGGAGATCATCGCGACGGCCGGGTCGGTCACCAGCGCCTCGCCCACGTCGGCACCGCCAGGCAGCACGTGCAGCAGGCCCGCCGGCAGGCCGGCCGCCTCGAAGACCTGGGCGATCATGAAGCCGCCGCTGACCGGCGTGCGCGGGTCGGGCTTGATGATGACGGCGTTGCCCGCGGCCAGCGCCGGGGCGACGACGCGCAGCGTCAGGATGAGCGGGAAGTTGAAGGGCGAGATGACGCCCACGACACCCAGCGGCACGCGCCGGGCGATGGACATGCGGCCCGGCGTGCTGGGCAAGACCTGGCCCTGCGACTGCAGCGGCATGGACGCGGCGATCTGGCAGAAGGCGATGGCCTCGCGCAGCTCGTGCTGGCCCTTGGGCAGGATGGCGCCGCTCTCGCGGGTGACGAACAGGGCCAGTTCGTCGAAATGCTGCTGGAACAGCTGGGCGGCGCGCAGGAAGACGGCGGCGCGCTCGCGCGGCGGCAGCGCAGCCCAGGCGGCCTGGGCGGTGGTGGCGGCAAGGGTGGCGGGCGGCACGTCGGCGGCCACGGCGCGGCCGGTGCGCACCAGCACGGCGCCCGTCGCGGGCTCGATCAGGTCGGCGGCCTGCGAGGCGGCGCGCCARCCGCTGCTGTACAGGTGTTCACGCCACAGGGTGGGGTCGAGTAGGGGCTGAGGGGTCATGGCGGGGCTGCTGAGGTGGGTTGCGAAAAGCGCGAACTCGGTGCTCGCTTGCCCACTTGCAGTGCAACGCGTGTGCCACGCCATGCCAGTGCGCCACGCCAGCAAGGTGCACGGCGGCACCACGACCGATCGTTTTCAGAGTGAAAACATCGGTCACCCCTGGGACTTTCCCTGGCCCCCGTAAAGGAGCCGCATCTTCGGGTTATCCCCTCACCCAGATATTTATCAAATGAAAACAATTCGAGGGAGTGACAAACCGCCGACCTGCTCAATTCATCACCTCATGACCAAGCCACCTCGCATCTCCCTGGCCGAAGTGGCCCGCCAGACCGGCACCATGCTGAAACGGGGCGATAGCAAGCACTTCGTCCAGGACCAGGCGCCCACGATGGGCGACCTGACCGAGTCGCTGTTCTTCTCACCGGGCGATGGCCGCATCTGGCTGAACGACCAGCGCATGCTGCTGCTGCACAGCTCCTCCGTCGGGCACCTGCGCCGCGAGCTGATCGACACCCTCGGCATGGAGCGCGCGCGTGGCCTGCTGACGCGGGCCGGCTATGTGTCCGGCGCCCGCGACGCCCAACTCGTGCGCGAGCGCTGGCCGAATGCAGACGCGGCCAACGTCTTCATGGCGGGCACGCGGCTGCATGCGCTCGAAGGCGTCGTCAAGGTGACGCCGCTGGCCTTCGACTTCGACATCAACCGAGGCACCTACGAGGGCGAGTTCCTGTGGGAACACTCCAGCGAGGATGACGAGCACATCAGCGCCTACGGTGTCGGCACCGAGGCGGCCTGCTGGTCGCAGGTGGGCTATGCCACCGGCTATGTGACCAGCCTGTTCGGGCAACTGGTGATCTTTCGCGAGATCGAGTGCCGCTCCATGGGCGCGAGCGTCTGCCGCGTGATCGGCCGCCATGCTGCGGCCTGGGGCGACATCAGCGAAGACCTGCGCTATCTGGAGGCCAAGGAATTCCACCGGCTGAACGCCGCCGAGTCCACGCCCGTCGAGGCGCCGCCGGCTGCCACTCCCACGGACCCTGAAGAACGGCCCAGCGCCGAGCGCCACGACATCGTCGGCGCGTCGTCGGCCTTCACGTCCGCCTGCCACCAGCTGGCCCGCGTGGCCGGCACGCGCGCCACGGTGCTGTTCACCGGCGAGTCGGGCGTCGGCAAGGAAGCCTTCGCGCACCGGCTGCACCGCATCAGCCCGCGTGCCGCCCAGCCCTTCGTCGCCGTGAACTGCGCGGCCATTCCCGAGACGCTGATCGAGAGCGAGCTCTTCGGCGTCGAGCGCGGCGCGTTCACCGGGGCCAGCCAGTCACGCCCCGGGCGCTTCGAGCGGGCGGACGGCGGCACGCTGTTCCTCGACGAGATCGCCACGCTCAGCCTGGTCAGCCAGGGGAAGCTTTTGCGCGCGCTGCAGGAGGGCGAGGTCGAACGGGTGGGTGGCACGCGCACGTTGCAACTGGACGTGCGCGTCGTCGCCGCAACCAACGTGGACCTGCAGGCCGAGGTGCGCGCCGGGCGCTTCCGCGAGGATCTTTTCTACCGCCTSRACGTCTACCCSATCCACCTGCCGCCRCTGCGCGAGCGSCGCGACGACATCCCGCTGCTGATGACGCATTTCCTGCGTCGCGAAGCGCAACGCCACGGTCGCCACCCGACCGGCTTCACGCCACGCGCCGTGCGGGCCATGCTGCACTACGCCTTCCCGGGCAACATCCGCGAGCTGCAGAACCTGGTGGAGCGCGGCGTCATCTCGGCCGAGGACGACCAGGCCATCGACGTGGCCCACATGTTCCGCCGCGAACAGCTCAGCGATGAGGCCCTGCTGACCATCGGCGCCCATGGCACGCTGCAAAAGGCGGCCGCGCCGCCGCCGCGCCTGCTCGACCTGCTCGGCGAGGCGCTGCAAACCGGCGGGGCCGGCCACGTCGAGCTGGACGCCATCGAACGCCAGCTATTGCAGGAAGCCACCGAGGCCGAGAACGGCAACCTCGCCGCCGCCGCGCGGCGGTTGGGCATCACGCGGGCGCAACTGGCCTACCGACTGCAACGCGCCGCCCAGCCGCCTTCACCCGGCTGAAGCGCCCTAATCAGTTGTTTTAGGAAATCAATTGCCACCACCGTGGCGAATGAAGACTCGGCCCGCCGCAGACGAACTTCTGCACTTATAAGGTTGATCTCGTCGATTCAAGGATCAAGAAGTCGGGGCAAACCCTAGATGCAGGTCCGATGATTTAGTTAATACTGTTAATCATCAACAGCCTCGAAGCTGGCCTGCGCCAGCCGCACCCATGCCCGACTTCTCCGCCCGATTCGACGACCACTGGTTGCTCGGTGGCGCGCGCACGCCCTGGGTCGATTACTGCGGCGCGCTTGCCGAGATCTCTCCCATCGACCTCGGCATCAAGGCGGCCCGCGCCGCACTGGAGCGCACCGGCGTGGCGGGCAGCGCCATCGACTCGGTGGTCACGGCCTCCATGGCACAGGCGTCCTTCGATGCCTTTGTGCTGCCGCGCCACATCGGCCTGTACGCCGGCGTGCCCATAGCGGTGCCGGCTATCGGCGTGCAGCGCATCTGCGGCAGCGGCTTCGAGATCATTCGCCAGGCGGCCGACCAGATCACCCTCGGCTACGCCAGCCTCGCGCTGGTGGTGGGCGCGGAGTCGATGTCGCGCAACCCGATCTGCGCCTACACCCACCGCAGTGGCTTCAAGCTCGGCGCGCCGGTCGACTTCAAGGACTTCCTCTGGGAGGCGCTCGACGACCCCGCCGCCAAGGTCTCGATGATCCAGACGGCCGAGAACCTGGCGAAGCAGTACGGCATCACCCGCGCCGAAGTCGATGCCTACGCTGCCGCCTCTTTCGAGCGTGCGTTGCGCGCCCAGGCCGACGGCTTCCTCGCGGGCGAGATCGCGCCGGTGACGAGCGAGCGCTTCGATCTGGCGGGCTACGAGTCGCGCGGCATCAAGCTGCCGCGCAAGGTGGCCGCCGCGGACCGCGACACCCATCCCCGCCCCTCCTCGCCCGAAGCCCTGGCGGCACTGCGCACGGTCTACGAGGGCGGCGTGCAGACGGCCGGCAACTCCGCAGCTCTGGTCGACGGCGCAGCGGCCGTCGTCGTGGCCTCCGGCGCGCAGGTGCGTGACCGCGGGCTGAAGCCGCTCGCCCGGCTGCGCGGCGCGGCGGCAGCCGGCGTGCCGCCGGAGATCATGGGCATTGGCCCGGCACCGGCCATCCGCGCGCTGTTGAAGCGCTGCGAGCTGAAGCTGTCGGACATCGACCTTTTCGAGATCAACGAGGCCCAGGGCGCCCAGACCCTGGCCTGCGTGAAGGAGCTCGGCCTGGACCTGGCCAAGCTCAACGTCAACGGCGGCTCCATCGCCCTTGGCCACCCGCTCGCCGCCACCGGCGTGYGCCTCACCCTCACCGCCGCCCGCGAACTGCAACGCCGTGGCGGCCGCTACGCCGTCGTCTCCGCCTGCGTCGGCGGCGGCCAGGGCATGGCCTTGCTCATCGAGAACACACAAGCATGAAGATCATCACTGCCGACCAGGTCGGCCCCCTCGTCAAAGACGGCGCCACCCTCTTCCTCGGCGGCCTGGCCATGATGGGCCTGGCCGAGGAGGCGTTGCAGGGGCTGGAGCGCCACTTCCTCGCCACCGGCCATCCGCGCCAGCTCACCACCTGGGCCTGCGGCGCCATCGGCAACGCCGGCAGCGGCGGCATGGCCCATTTCGCCCACGCGGGCATGATCAAGCGCGTCGTCGCCGGGCACTTCGGGCAGACCGGCAAGGCCATGATGGCCATGGTCCATGCCGGCGAGGTCGAGGCCTACAACTTCCCGCAGGGCTCGCTGTCCAGCCTCACGCGCCACATCGCCAGCCGCTCGCCGGGCCTGCTGACCAAGGTGGGCCTGGGCACCTTCGTCGACCCGCGCCTGGAGGGCGGCAAGCTCAATTCGGCAGCGCGGGAAGACCTCGTGCGCCTGGTCGAGTTCGAGGGCGAGGAATGGCTCTTCCATCCCTCGCCACGCATCGACGTCGCCTTCATCCGTGCCACCTATGCCGACGAGCGCGGCAACCTCAGCCTGGACAAGGAAGGCGTGCTGCTGGAGCAGCTGTCCATCGCCCAGGCCGCGCGCGCCTGCGGCGGCATCGTCATCGCCCAGGTCGAGGCCGTCGTGGCCGCCGGCAGCCTGCATCCCAAGAGCGTCAAGGTGCCCGGCCTGGTGGTGGACTATGTCGTCGTCGCCAAGCCCGAGAACCATCTACAGACCATCACGACGGCCTTCAACCCGGCGTTCAGCGGCGATGTGCGCGTGCCGCTGGGCAGCATGCCGGCCATGCCGCTGGACGAGCGCAAGGTCATCGCCCGCCGTGCCGCCATGGAATTGCAGCCGGGTGCCGTCACCAACCTGGGCATCGGCATCCCGGCAGGCGTCCCGTCGGTGGCCGCCGAGGAGGGCGTGTCCGACCTGCTCAACCTCAGCGTGGAGTGCGGCGTCAACGGCGGCGTGCCGGCCCAGGGCGGCGACTTCGGCATGGCCTACAACCCCGAGTCCATCATCGAGCAGGGGTCGCAGTTCGACTTCTACGACGGCGGCGGCCTGGACTGCAGCTTCCTGGGCCTGGCCCAGACCGACCGCCACGGCAACGTCAACGTCAGCAAGTTCAACGGCCGGCCCGTGGGCTGTGGTGGCTTCATCAACATCACGGCCTCCACGCCTCGCCTCGTGTTCTGCGGCAGCTTCACCGCTGGCGGCGTGGACCTCGCCGTGGCCGATGGCCAGCTGCACATCCGCCAGGAGGGCCGCGCGCGCAAGTTCGTCGAGCAGGTCGAGCAGATCACCTTCAACGGCCGCGATGCCGCACGGCGTGGCCAGGAGGTGCTGTTCGTCACCGAGCGCGCCGTGTTCGCGCTGCGCCCTGAAGGCCTGGAGCTGACCGAGATCGCACCCGGCATCGACCTCGAGCGCGATGTGCTGGCCCACATGGAATTCCGCCCGCTGATGCGCGACGTGAAGACCATGGACGCCGGCCTCTTCCAAGCACACTGGGGCGGCCTGGCCGCCGCTCTCTCCAAGCAGACCCACGCATGAACGCCGCCACCGACTTCCTCCCCGCCAGCGGCCTGCTGGCCCAGCTCGACCTGCTGCGCATCGAGCATGCCGGCGCCGTCACGCACCTGTGCCTGAACCGCCCGGCCAAGCGCAATGCCATCAACGAGGAGCTGATGCGCCAGCTGCACACCGCCCTGCTCAACCTGCCGGCGTCGACCAAGGCCCTGGTCATCAGCGGCGAGGGCAGCCACTTCTGCGCCGGCCTGGACCTGTCGGACCTCGCCGAGCGCAGCGTCGCCGAGGGCGTGCTGCATTCGCGCGGCTGGCATGTCGTCATGGATGCCATCCAGTTCTGCCGCGCGCCGGTCGTCGCTGCGGTGCATGGCGCCGTGGTGGGCGGCGGGCTGGAGCTGGCGGCCGCCGCGCACATCCGCGTGGCCGACGAGACCGCCTACTTCGGCCTGCCGGAAGGCCAGCGCGGCATCTTCGTCGGCGGTGGCGGCTCGGCCCGCATCCCGCGCCTGGCCGGCGTGGCCTGCATGAGCGACATGATGCTGACGGGCCGCGTGCTGGACGCGAACGAAGGCGAACGGCGCGGCCTGGTGCAGTACGTCGTGCCGGCCGGCGAGGCCGTGGCCAAGGCCATCGAGCTGGCCGGCCGCATCGCGCAGAACGCGCCGCTGTCCAACTTCGCCGTGACCCAGGCCCTGCCGCGCATTGCCGACCTGTCGCAGGCCGACGGCCTCTTCATGGAGTCGCTGATGGCGGCCATCGCCCAGGGCGACGACGTGGCCAAGCAGCGGCTGCAGGACTTCCTGCAGAAGCGCACGCCCAAGGTCGTCAAGTCATGAAGCCGCGCTACCGCCCGGTCGCCATCGGTGGCTGCCTGGACAACGCCAGCGTCGAGCACCGCGCCGACGGCGGCTTCGTGCTGCGCTCAACCGAGCCGCTGGCGGCCTACCCGGGACATATGGGCGAGCGTCTGTTGCACTGGGCACAGGTGGCGCCGGACCGGCTGCTGGCAGCGCAACGCGAGGCGAACGGCGGCTGGCGCTGCATCAGCTACGCCGAGATGGTCGAGCGGGCACGCTCCCTCGGCCAGGCCTTGCTGGACCGTGGCCTGGGCGTCGAAAAACCCCTGGTCATCCTGTCCGACAACGACCTGGAGCACCTCAGCCTGATGCTGGGCGCCATGTGGGCCGGCATCCCCAGCGTCAGCATCTCGCCGGCCTATTCGCTGGTCTCGACCGACCACGGCCGCCTGCGCCACATCCTCGCCAAGGCCACGCCGGGCGCGGTCTACGCGGCGGACGCGGGCTATGCCCGCGCAATCGAGGCCACGGTCACGGCGGACACCCGCGTCATCCTCGGCGAGGGCCGGCTCGAAGGCCGGGCCACCGAGCGCTTTGCCGACCTGCTCGACACGCCACCCGGCCCCACGCTCGACGCCGCCCACGCGCAGATCGGCCCCGACACCATCGCCAAGCTGATGTTCACCTCGGGCTCGACCAAGGCGCCCAAGGGCGTGGTCATGACCCAGCGCATGTGGTGCGCCAACCAGCAGATGACGCTGCAGGCCATGCCCTTCCTGGCCGAGCAGCCGCCCGTGGTGCTGGACTGGCTGCCGTGGAACCACACCTTCGGCGGCAACCACAACCTGGGGCTGGTGCTCTACAACGGCGGCAGCCTCTACATCGACGAGGGCCGGCCCGTGCCGGGCCGCTTCGAGGCCACGCTGCGCAACCTGCGCGAGGTGGCGCCGACGATCTTCTTCAACGTGCCCAAGGGCTTTGACGAACTCATCTCCGCGCTGCAGGCCGACACCGCGCTGCGCGACCACTTCTTCAGCCGGCTGCAGTTGGTCGAGTGCGGCGGCGCGGGACTGTCGCCGAAGACGCTGGACGCCTTCAACCAGCTGGCCGAAGCCGCCATCGGCGAGCGCATCCGCATCGCGGCGGGCCTGGGCATGACCGAGACCGCACCCACATGCACCTTCGCCATCCCTGAGGAGGCCCGCGCCGGCTTCATCGGCTGGCCCGTGCCCGGTGTCGACGTGAAGCTCGTCCCCACGGGCGACAAGGCCGAGGTGCGCTTTCGCGGCCCCAATGTCATGCCCGGCTATTGGCGCGAGCCCGAGCTGACGCAGGAAGCCTTCGACGATGAGGGCTACTACTGCACCGGCGACGCCGCCCGGCCCTGCGACCCCACCGACCCCACGCAGGGTCTGATGTTCGACGGCCGCATCGCCGAGGACTTCAAGCTCTCCACCGGCACCTTCGTCAGCGTCGGCCCGCTGCGCGCCCGCGTCATCGCCTTGGGCTTCCCCTGCGTGCACGACGCCGTCGTCACCGGCATCGGGCGCGACGAGATCGGCCTGCTGATCGTGCCGCGCGTGAACGAAGCCCGCCGCCTGGCTGAACTGCCCGACACCGCCGCCACCGCAGACGTGCTGAACCACTCGACCGTGCGTGCCTTCTTCGAGGCGCTGGCCAACCAGCTCTGGGTGCAAGGCACCGGTAGTGCCACCCGCCCGGCCCGGCTGCTGCTGTTGGCCGAGCCGCCGTCCATCGACGGTGGCGAGATCACCGACAAGGGCTCGATCAACCAGCGCGCCGTGCTGAGCCGCCGCGCGGCCCTGGTCGAACTGCTGCACGAGGCCCCCGTGGGCCACCCCGACGTCATCACCCCGCACCGCTGAACACCATGAACATCTCTGGACAAACCGCCCTCGTCACCGGCGCCGGCTCCGGCCTCGGCGAAGCCGTGGCACGCGCCCTCGCGGCCCAAGGCGCCCGCGTCGCCCTGCTCGACATCAACGAAGCCGGCGCCCAGCGCGTGGCCGCCGACATCGGCGCCGACCGCGCGCTGGCGCTGCGCTGCGACATCACCGACGCGGCATCCGTCACCGCCGCGCTGGATGCCGCCGCCGCTGCCTTCGGCCCGGCCCGCATCCTGATGAACATCGCCGGCATCGGCAGCGCCAAACGCATCGTGCAGCGCGACGGCTCGCCCGCGCCGCTGGAGGACTTCGAGCGCGTCGTGCGCATCAACCTCATCGGCACCTACAACGTGACGCGCCTGGCTGTCAGCCGCATCGTTGCGTTAGCCCCGTTGGCTGACGGTGAGCGCGGTGTCATCGTCAACACCGCCTCGGTCGCGGCCTTCGACGGCCAGGTCGGCCAGGAGGCCTACTCGGCCTCCAAGGGCGGCATCGTCGGCATGACGCTGCCGCTGGCACGCGACCTGGCGCAGTTCGGCGTGCGCGTCTGCACCATCGCGCCGGGCCTGTTCGCCACGCCGCTGATGAAGGAGCTGCCGGAAGAAGTGCAGCAGTCGCTCGCCGCCTCCATCCCCTTCCCCAAGCGCCTCGGGCTGCCCGAGGAGTTCGCTGCGCTGGCCCTGCACATCGCCAGCAACGGGCACCTGAACGGCGAAGTCATCCGCCTCGACGGCGCCCTGCGCATGGCGCCGCGCTGAAGGACTCCTCATGTTCATCACCAACACCTGGTACGTCGCCGCCCGCAGCGACGAGGTCGGCACCGACAAGCCGCTGGGCCGCAAGGTCTGCAACCACGCGATGGCCTTCTTCCGCAACAGCGCCGGTAACGTCAGCGCGGTGGAGGACTTCTGCCCCCACCGCGGCGCGCCGCTGTCGCTGGGCAGCGTGCACGGCGACACCCTCGTCTGCGGCTACCACGGCCTGGCCATGGGCGGCGACGGCAAGACCGTCGCCATGCCCTGCCAGCGCGTGCGTGGCTTCCCCGCCATCCGCAGCTTCCCGGTCCATGAGGCGCATGGCTTCATCTGGGTCTGGCCGGGGGAGGCCACCCAGGCCGATGTGGCCCAGTTGCCCGCCTTCGAATGGCTGGGCAACCCCGCCTTCGGCTACGGCGGTGGGCTGTACACAATAGCCTGCGGCTACAAGCTGATGGTCGACAACCTGATGGACCTGACGCACGAGACCTATGTGCACGCCAACAGCATCGGCCAGAAGGAGATCGACGAGATCCCGTGCACGACGCGCGTCGACGGCGACCACGTCATCACCGAGCGCCATATGCAGGGCATCGAGGCGCCGCCGTTCTGGAAGATGGCCCTGCGCATGAACGGCCTGCCCGACGACCAGCCGGTGGACCGCTGGCAGATCTGCCACTTCACGCCGCCCAGCCACATCATGATCGAGGTGGGCGTGGCGCTGGCCGGCCAGGGCGGCTATGAGGCACCCGACGCAGTAAAGGCAGCGAGCTGGGTGGTGGACTTCATCACCCCCGAGACCGACACCTCCATCCACTACTTCTGGGGCATGGCGCGCAAGTTCAAGCCGCAGGACGAGGCGCTGACGGCCCAGATCCGCGAAGGCCAGGGCAAGATCTTTGCCGAAGACCAGGAGATGCTGGAGCGCCAGCAGCTCAACCTGCTCGCCTGGCCGCAGCGCCAGCTGCTGATGCTCAACATCGACGGCGGCGGCGTGCAGTCGCGCAAGGTCATCGATCGCGTGATGGCAGCGCAGGCATGAGCGGACTGATCACGGTCCGCATCGAGGCCAAGACCGCGGTCGCGCAGAACGTCTGCGCCCTCACCCTCGTGGCTGCCGATGGTGGCGCCCTGCCCGCCTTCACGGCCGGCGCCCACCTCAACGTCCACCTGCCCGGCGGCATCGTTCGTCAGTACTCGATCAGCAACGACCCCACAGAGGCCGACCGCTATGTGCTGGGCGTGCTGCTCGAAGCGTCATCGCGCGGCGGTTCGCGAGCGGTGCACGAGGTGTTGAGCCCGGGGCAGACGCTGCAGATCAGCGCACCGAAGAACCACTTCCCGCTGGCGGCGCAAGCCCGCCGCAGCCTGTTGATCGCCGGCGGCATCGGCATCACGCCCATCCTGGCAATGGCTCGCCAGCTCGCGGCTGATGGCGCGGACTTCGAACTCCACTACGCGGCGAGCAGCGCCGAGCGCATGGCCTTTCGAGCGGAGATCGAGGCGAGCGCCTGGGCTGGCGCTGCGCGTTTTCACGTGGCTGGCGACCGCCTCGACGTGCAAGCACTGCTGGCTACTCGCGATGCCGACACCCACGTCTACGTCTGTGGCCCCAAGCGGCTGATCGATGCGGTAGCCGACGCCGCGAAACGCCACGGCTGGCCAGAGGGTCGGGTCCACCATGAGTTCTTCGCGGGCGCGCCGGCGGCCTCGACCGGTCAGGACGGCCCATTCGAAATCGAACTTGCGCGCAGCGGCCGCGTGATCCTTGTTGGCGCCCATCAGACCGCCGCCCAGGCCCTCATCGCCGCGGGCGCACCCCTGCTGACCTCCTGCGAGCAAGGCGTCTGCGGCACCTGCCTGACGCGGGTGATTGGCGGGGAACCCGAGCATCGCGACCTGTACCTCACGCCCGAGGAGCAGGCCGCAAACGACCAGTTCACGCCTTGCTGCTCACGGGCGCGCAGCAGTCGCCTGGTGCTCGATTTGGGTTGAGCCACCCCGGCGTTGGATTGACGACTTTTTCAGCGCCGGGCGCTGGCCATCCACGTCCAGCCCCCATTCGCGCAACGCCCCCTCGCTGACCTGCGCCGTGATGGCCTGATGGCCCACCCTGCGGCTGGCCGTGCCACGCGCCGCGACACTGTCGTCGGCGCCCACGACCGACCGTGAAGGCCGCACTGGCGCTCGGTCAGCATGGCGCAACCAACGATTGCTTTTTTGCTTTACTTTGTGCGTCGCTCAAATTAATATTTGGTCTGACCGCATTTGATAGAAAATAAAGCCCGGTCCGACCAAGCAAACGGAGGAGACAAACACGTGCTGGCCGAAGCGACGGGGAGCCAACAGCTGCTGAAGACCGATCTCACACCTCTGCTCCTCATTGGCGCAGAGGTTGGCATTGAGTCCGTGCGCACTGTCGCCACTTCGCTGGCGGGCGAGATTCAAGGTTGCGTGACCGCTCGCTACGGGGCCAGTCCGACCGCCGAGGCCTGCGTGGCCAGTCTCGCAAGCGCGCTACAGGACTTGCACAGGCAGGTCCGCCCTGGCCAGCAAGTCCTCGGCATCGGCATCGGGTTGCCGGGTAGCATCGACGAGGCGCAAGGCATCGTGAACTTCGCCCCCCATCTGGGCTGGCGTGACGTGCCCATCGCCGCACTATTGAGTGAGAAGCTTCGCGGCACCTCGCTCGCCGATGCCCCGCTGTTTGTGCAGAACGAAGCCGACATGGCCGCGCTGGGAGAACTGGAGTTCAACCCCACCCCTGACTCGGACCCGCTCTTGTATGTCTCCATCAACCAAGGCATCGCCGCTGGTGTCATCGTGGGAGGTCGTCTGCTGACTGGAAGCCGGGGATACGCAGAGGAGGTAGGTCATATGGTCCTGCAGTTCAATGGGCCTCTGTGTTCCTGCGGGCGGCGCGGTTGCGCTGAAGCCATGATCGCGACACGGGCCGTCCAGCGCGGCAGCGCCGGCACCGCCGTTCGACACTCGCTCGGCGAGGTGCGCGAACACCTTGCCTCAAAGGATCGCGAAACACTGAAAGCGGTCACCTCCGCTGGCCACCATCTGGGCATGCTGCTGCTGAATCTGGCGACCGCCTATGACCCGGGCTGCATCGTCCTTGGCGGCTCCGTCACCGAACTGGGCGCGCCATTCCTGCAGCCGGCGCTGGATGTACTGGACGCTCACAACACTTTCGGCAGTTCCGCCAGTCCGACGGTCCGCACCTCCCGGTTTGGCCTGAATGCCGTTGCCATTGGCGCGGCTGCACTGGTTCGCTACCGCCTGACGCACCCCGCCCTGCCTTCGGCAAACGGCGGCAGTGCCGTCACGGTCTCTTAGAAGGTCACTGATGTATCTCGGCATCGATCTCAGCTGCACCCAATCACCGTGACTGCCCTCTTCTCTCCCGACCCCGAACGCCATGCGCGCCTGGCCCCCCGCCTGGCGCGTTTCCGTGACCTCTACCGCCGCCTGCGCGGTGCCTGACCCCCGAGTTATGACGAGCTATTTCCAMSMCATCGCCCCGATCCGCTTCGAGGGCGCCGACAGCCAGAATGACCTGGCCTTCAAGCACTACGACAAGGACCGCATCGTCCTGGGCCAGCGCATGGAGGACCACCTGCGCTTTGCCGTGTGCTACTGGCACAACTTCGTCTGGACSGGCCTGGACCCGTTCGGCGGCGCCACCTTCGAGCGCCCCTGGTTCCAGGGCGGCAGCCCGATGGAGCTGGCCAAGCTCAAGGCCGACGCSGCCTTCGAGTTCTTYGMSAAGCTSGGCGCGCCCTACTACTGCTTCCATGACCGCGACGTCGCCCCGGAAGGCGCCACGCCGCGCGAGAGCCACGAGAACTTCCTGCGCATGGTCGACGTGCTCGGCGAGAAGCAGCAGGCCACGGGCTTGAAGCTCTTGTGGGGCACGGCCAACCTGTTCAGCCACCGCCGCTTCATGAGCGGTGCGGCCAGCAACCCCAACCCCGAGCTGTTCGCCATGGCCGCGCTGCAGGTGCGCGACGCGATGGACGCGACGCTGAAGCTCGGCGGCGAGAACTACGTGCTGTGGGGCGGCCGCGAGGGCTAYGAGACGCTGCTGAACACGCGCCTGGGCCAGGAGYTGGACCAGCTCGGCCGCTTCCTGAACATGGTSGTGGAGTACAAGCACAAGATCGGYTTCAAGGGCGCCATCCTSATCGAGCCCAAGCCGCGCGAGCCGTCCAAGCACCAGTACGACTTCGATACCGCSACCGTGTACGGCTTCCTCGTCCGCTACGGCCTGGAGAAGGAAGTCAAGGTCAACATCGAGGCCAACCACGCCACGCTGTCGGGCCACAGCTTCGAGCATGAGATCGCCACGGCCGGGGCGCTGGGCATCCTGGGCAGCCTGGACATGAACCGCGGCGACCCGCAGCTGGGCTGGGACACCGACCAGTTCCCCAACAACGTGCCRGAGACGGCGATCGCGCTGTACCACGTCATCCAGGCCGGCGGSCTGGGCTCGGGCGGGTTGAACTTCGACGCCAAGGTGCGCCGCCAGTCSATCGAYGCCGAGGACCTGTTCCACGGCCACATCGGCGGCATGGAYGTGTGCGCSCAGGCGCTGCTGATCGCCGAGAAGATGGTCAACGACGGCCGCCTGAAGGCCGCCGTGGACAGCCGCTACGCCGGCTGGGACGCGCCTGCCGGCCAGGACATCCTCAGCGGCCGGCGTTCGCTGACCGAGCTCGCCGACCAGGTGCTCGCCGCCAACACCGACGTGGCGCCCGTCTCCGGCCGCCAGGAAGTCTTCGAGAATCTCGTCAACCGCTTTTGCGGCTGAACGCCTCGCTGGGCGTTGGAGAAACCCTTATCACTCGCCCAGCGCATCTTTCGCTGAGCAAATGACCGCCCCCCAAACACACACGGAGACATCATGCGTCGCACCACTTTTCTCGCACTGAGCGCTTTGTTGACGCTCGCACCCTGCGCACCGCTGCTGGCACAGGGCAAGGGCACCGTTGGCATCTCGATGCCGACCAAGGGCTCACAGCGCTGGATCGCCGACGGCGACAACATGGTCAAGAGCTTCAAGGCGCTCGGCTACCAGGTCGACCTGCAATATGCCGATGACGAGATCCCCAACCAACTCGCCCAGCTCGAGAACATGGTCACCAAGGGCGTCAAGGCCCTGGTCATCGCCTCCATCGACGGGTCCACGCTGTCCGGCGTGCTGCAGAAGGCCGCCGAGAAGGGCGTCAAGGTCGTCGCCTATGACCGCCTGATCCGCGGGTCCAAGAACGTCGACTACTACACCACCTTCGACAACTTCCAGGTCGGCGTGCTGCAGGCCGAGTCCATCGTCAACCGGCTCGGCCTGAAGCAGGGCAAGGGGCCCTTCAACCTGGAGGTGTTCGCGGGCTCGCCCGACGACAACAATTCGGGCTTCTTCTACGACGGCGCCATGAGCGTGCTCAAGCCCTACCTGGACAGCGGCAAGCTCGTCGTGCGCAGCAAGCAGCTGGGTGCGATGAAGGTCGGCATCCTGCGCTGGGACACCGCCACCGCCCAGGCGCGCATGGACAACCTGATGTCGGCCTTCTACGGCAAGGAGAAGCTGCATGCCGTCCTGTCCCCCGCGGACATCCTGTCGATCGGCATCATTTCTTCCTTGAAAGGCGTCGGCTACGGCAGCGCGAGCCAGCCCATGCCGGTCATCACCGGGCAGGACGCCGACTTGCCGTCGGTCAAGGCCATCCTGAGGGGTGACCAGGCTTCCACCGTCTTCAAGGACACCCGCCAGCTGGCCAAGGTCACGGCCGACCTCGTCGATGCGGTGCTCAGCGGCCGCGCGCCGCAGGTGAACGACACCAAGACCTACAACAACGGCACCAAGGTCGTGCCGTCCTATCTGCTCAAGCCTGTTGCAGTCGACGCCACGAACTGGAAGCCCGTGCTCGTGGACAGCGGCTATTACAAGGAAAGCCAGCTGAAATGAACCTGCCCCTCGCCCAACCTCGCGTCGCTGAACGCGAGCAAGTCTGGTCGGTCCCCCGCGGGGACGGCGATGCTTGCGGCGTCGAGCCGCAAGAACATCGCCAGTGCGGGCCGGCTAGGGAGCGGCCCGGCGCTCGTCCCGCTGTGTACTCAACGGGCAACTGAAATGGAAACCGCAGGCAATCAGCCGAGCGCGCTGCTGGAGATGCGCGGAATCGGCAAGAAGTTCCATGGCGTGGTCGCCCTGAAGCATGTCGACCTGGCCGTCCAGCGTGGGCAAATCCACGCCGTGGTCGGCGAGAACGGCGCCGGCAAGTCCACGCTGATGAAGATCCTCTCGGGTGTCTACCCGCACCCGGACTACGAAGGCGAGATCCGGTTCGGCGGCCAGCCGCAGCGCTTCTCCGGCATACGCCAGAGCGAAGCGCTCGGCATCGTCATCATCCACCAGGAGTTGGCGCTGATTCCGCAGCTCTCCATCGCCGAGAACCTCTTCCTCGGGCACGAGCGCGCCCAGCGCGGCGTGATCGACTGGACGCGCACGCACGAGCAGGCCGTCGAGCTGCTCCGCCAGGTCGGGCTTCAGGAGTCACCGAATACGCTGGTGGGGGACATCGGCGTCGGCAAGCAGCAGCTCGTGGAGATTGCCAAAGCGCTCGCGAAGGACGTGAAGCTGCTGATCCTCGACGAGCCCACAGCCAGCCTCAACGAGGATGACAGCGCCGCGCTGCTCGAATTGCTGAAACGGCTGCGCGGCCGCGGCGTCAGCTGTGTGCTGATCTCCCACAAGCTCAACGAGATCGCCGAAGTGGCCGACGCCGTCACGGTGCTCCGCGATGGCTCGACCATCACCACGATGGACTGCAGGGAGGCGCCGCCAGCGGAGGCGGCCATTGTTCGCGCCATGGTCGGGCGAGACATGCAGGACCGCTATCCCAAGCGGCAGTCCAACCCAGGTGAAGTCCTGTTCGAGCTGCGCGACTGGTGGGTCGAGCACCCGCTTCACGTGGGCCGCGAAGCCATCAAGGGCGTCAATCTGAATGTTCGCCGCGGCGAGATCGTCGGCATCGCCGGCCTGATGGGCGCGGGCCGGACCGAGCTCGCGATGAGCGTGTTCGGCCGCTCCTGGGGGCGCCGCATCCGCGGTTCCGCCTGGATGGGCGGGCAGCAGGTCGACGTCTCGACCGTCCGGCGGGCCATCAAGTCAGGGCTGGCCTATGTCACCGAGGACCGCAAGGCCCTGGGGCTGGTGCTGCAGGAAAGCATTGCCCGCAACACCAGCCTGTGCCGGCTGGAAGGCGTCTCTCGCTTCGGCGTCATCGACGAGGCGCAGGAGAGCACGGTGGCAAATGACTTCCGGCAGCGGCTGGCCACCCGCTGCGCCAACGTCCAGCAGGCCGTCGGCGACCTGTCCGGCGGCAACCAGCAGAAGGTGGTGCTGGCCAAGTGGCTGTTCACCGACCCCCAGCTGCTCATCCTCGACGAACCCACCCGCGGCATCGACGTCGGCGCCAAGTTCGAGATCTACAGCCTGATTGCGAGCCTGGCCGCCCAGGGTCGGGCAATCCTGATGATTTCGTCGGAGCTGCCCGAGCTGCTGGGCCTGTGCGACCGCCTTTACATGATGAACGAGGGCGAACTGGTGGCTGAAATGCCGGCTGCCGGCGCCACCCAGGAAACCGTCATGCACGCCCTCTTGGGCACCCATTGAAACCCATCCTCATGTCTTCCTCTTCCCTGCGCAATTTCCTGGCATCGCACCTGCGCGACTACGGCATGCTGCTGTCGCTGGTCTGCATCATGGGGTTCTTCCAGGTGCTCACCGACGGCACGCTGCTGCAGCCGTTGAACCTGACCAACCTGTTCCTCCAGAACAGCTACATCGTGGTCATGGCCCTCGGGATGCTGCTCGTGATCGTCGCGGGCCACATCGACCTGTCGGTCGGTTCCATCTGCGGCTTCATCGGTGCCCTGGCAGCCATTCTGATGGTCGAGCAGGGTTGGCCCGTGCTGCCGGCCGCAGCCGTGTGCCTGGTCGCCGGCGCCCTCATTGGCTGCCTGCAGGGGTGGTTCGTCGCCTACCTGAAGATCCCCTCGTTCATCGTCACCCTCGCGGGCATGCTGGTGTTCAAGGGGCTGGCGCTTGCCCTGCTCGGCGGCCAGTCCATCGGCCCCTTCCCGGAATCCTTCCAGCTACTCAGCAGCGGCTTCCTGCCCGACTGGCCGGCGGGCGAGGAGCGTCATCTCAGCTCCCTCGTCATCGGCTTCGGCCTGGTGGCATGGCTGGCCTGGCGGGAGCTGGCCACGCGCCGCAAGGCCGCAGCGCTCGGCGCGGCGTCCGAGCCGGCAGCGCTCTTCGGCCTGCGGCTGCTGACCCAGTCGGCCGCACTGGCCGGGGTGGTCTGGCTGCTGGCCTCGTACAAGGGCCTGCCCAATGTGCTGCTGCTGATGGGCATCCTGATCGCCGCCTACGTCTTTGTGACCCGCCGCACGACGCTCGGCCGGCGCATCTACGCCCTCGGCGGCAACGAACGTGCCGCCCGGCTGTCCGGCGTCCCCACCGAGAAGCTGACGTTGCTGTGCTTCGCCAACATGGGCGTCATGGCGGCACTCGCTGGCCTGGTTTTCGCGGCCCGCCTCAACACGGCCACGCCCAAGGCAGGCCTGGGCTTCGAGCTCGACGTGATCGCCGCCTGCTTCATCGGCGGGGCCTCGGCGTCAGGCGGCGTCGGCAAGGTGCTCGGCGCGGTGATCGGCGCCTTCATCATGGGGGTGATGAACAACGGCATGTCCATCCTCGGCGTGGGCATCGAATGGCAGCAGGTCATCAAGGGCGTCGTGCTGCTGGCTGCCGTGGTTTTCGACGTGTACAACCGCCGAAAAGGTGGGTGACGTCCCGGCCGCTGGTCGATGACCGGCGCCAGCTACCCTACCCCCGCGGTATCCGCTGCGGGCTGTGGCACACCGCAGCGGCGTGCCTCAGGCGGCGCCGGTTCCCTCGCCGACCCAGCGGCCCAGAGAGGCCAGCAGATGTGAGCACATGGCTGCAGCTGCCGCCTGCGGGTTGCGGGCTTCCAGCGCGTGATAGATCGCCTCGTGCTCCGCGAGTGCGGCCTGCCAGGTGTGCGTGGACTCGGCCTGGCCACTCATGCGTGACGCGATGGGGCTGTGACGGCCGTCGAAGAGCGTTCCCACCACGCCGACCAGGACGGAGTTGCCAGCCATCTCGGCAATGCTCAGATGAAAGCGCCGGTCCGACTCGACAGGCTTGCGGCCACTGGCATGGTCCTCACGCATGGCGTTCAACGCGTCCTCGACGCGTTGCAAGGATGCCTTGCTCACCCGCGCTGCCGCGAGCGTGATGATCGCGCTCTCCAGCACGACACGCGCCTGCGCCAACTCGGCAGGGCTTTCGCCCAGCGATGAGGTTGCGACTTCGCCATTCATGGGCGGCGCGCTGACGTACACACCCGAACCGCCGCGGATCTCCACGCGGCCGTCGATCTCCAGCGCGATCAGCGCCTCGCGCAGCGACGGCCGCGAAACGCCGAGTTGCAGCGCCAATTCCCGCTCCGCTGGAAGCCGCCCCCCCGTGGAGATTCCCTCCGCGTCGATCAGCGCACGGATCTTGTCGGCGACCAGCTGATATTGCCGACGCACTTCGCCGACGCGGTGTTGGTTGGGCATTGGAACCAGCGCTCGTTGTTAATTGGACAGACCAAATGGTATCGCAATCAATCTCGCGCGCCGCACCGCTCATCGCCGACACCCAGTGAAACGATATTGGGGAATACACCGGTAAGACCAATCCAAGAGGATATGGCAAAGTGGCTTGACCAAATTGGTTTGACCAGCCATCGTGCCAAAAGCGACGAACCGAGCGCAATGACAGCGTTGCCAGCACGGAGGACGCTCGAAGCGCCAAGGCAGGAAGGCGGACCGTTGGACAGGGAAGAGCAAGCCGGGCCGCAGAGCCCCCGAGAGCAACCACCAGAGACAAGATGAACACGCACCGATCAAAACGGACGCCGACGAAGTGGTCGACTCCATCGTCGCCGAAGACATCGGCAAGCTGCCCGACAAGGCGATCGGTGAAATGCTGCAGCGGCTCGCTGACATGAGCGTCGATCGCACGATGTCCAGCGTCAGGTCGCTCAACGTCATCGTCGGCAGACGTTGAAGTCCCTTCCTTGCGAATGAGCATGAACAACAGCACCCCCACGTCCCGCCGCCGGTTCGTCACCTCGGCCGCGCTGCTGCCGATGCTCAGTGCCCTGCCCCACTGGGTGCAGGCCGGCGCGGCCGGCATCGGCGCTGATGCACTCAGCCTGTGGTACGACCAGCCCGCCGGCCCGTGGATCGAGGCCCTGCCGGTCGGCAACGGGCGCCTGGGCACGATGGTCTTCGGGCGCCCGGCCCAGGAGCGGCTGCAGTTCAACATCGACACGCTGCATGGCGGCGGGCCCTACGTCCAGGACAACCCGAAGTTTCGCGAGGCCCTGCCGCAAGTGCGCGCCCTCATCGACCAGGAACGCTGGAAGGAGGCCAACGAGCTCGTCTCCGAGGCGCTGATGGGCAAGCCCATCAAGCAGATGCCCTTCGGCGCCGCCGGCGACCTGCTGCTCGACTTCCCCGGCGTGAAGGCCGCAGCGCGCTATCGGCGCAGCCTGGATCTCGACAGCGCCATCGCCACCACCAGCTTCATCGACGGCAGCGGCCGCCACCGGCGCGAGACCTTCTGCAGCGTGCCGGACCAGGTGACGGTGATCCGGCTGGAGATCGAAGGCGACGGCACGATCGACCTGGACCTCGGCTATCGCCATCCCGACTACCAGCCCTATGGCGGCTTCGGCGACACCAAGTACGACAAGGATGGCGTCGTCTTCGTCGGCGCGCCGTGGGACCACCGTGAATCTCTCTTTGCAGAGAAGCGGCCCGGGTCGCTGGCCGTCCGCGCCGACGGCAGCGACGCGCTGCTGATCGAGGGCCGAAATGTGCAGGCCTTCGGCATCCCGGGCCAGCTGCGCTATGCGCTGCGCGTGCAGGCGGTGGGCGATGGCCACATCGAGGCCAGCGGCGACCGGCTGCGCGTGCGCGGCGCGCGCCAGCTGACGCTACTTGTCTCCGGCGAGACCAGCTATGTGAACTGGCAGGACACCAGCGGCGACCCCGTGGCCGCCGTGCGCCAGCGCACCGCCGCTGCCGCGCGCAAGCCGTTCACCAAGCTGCGCGACGACCATCTCAAGGCCCACCGCGCCTTGTTCCGCCGCCTGCACATCGACCTCGGCGGCCACGAGGCCAATGCCCGCTCCACCGACGCCCGCATCAAGGGCGTGCCCCGGCAGCCCGACGCCGCGCTCGCCGCGATGTACGTCCAGTACGCGCGCTACCTGCTGCTGTCGTCCTCGCGCCCGGGCAGCCAGCCGGCCAACCTGCAGGGTGTGTGGAACGAAGTGCTGCACCCGCCCTGGGAAGGCAAGTACACGATCAACATCAACACCGAGATGAACTACTGGCCCGCCGGGCCGGCGAACCTGGGCGAGTGTGTCGAGCCGCTGCTGAAGATGGTGGAGGACCTCGCCGTCACCGGCGCGCGCACGGCCCGCAACAGCTACGGCGCGCGCGGCTGGGTCGCGCACCACAACACCGACCTCTGGCGCGCCACCGCGCCCATCGATGGCCCGCTGTGGGGCATGTGGCCCACGGGCGGCGCGTGGCTGTGCACGACGCTGTGGCAGCACTACCAGTACAACCCGAGCCCGGCCGTGCTGCGCCGGCTCGTGCCGCTGTTCAAGGGCGCCTCGCTGTTCTTCCTCGACACGCTGGTCGAAGACCCCAAGGGCCGCGGCCTCGTCACGTCGCCCTCGCAGTCGCCGGAGAACAACCACCATACCGACATCGCACTGTGCGCCGGGCCGGCAATGGACCGCCAGATCCTGCGCGACCTGTTCGACGCGGCCATTGCGGCACAGGCACAGCTTGGCGAGGACGACCCGGCATTCACTGCTGCCGTCCGCAAGGCGCGAGCCCGCCTGCCGGCTGATCGCATCGGCGCGCAGGGCCAACTGCAGGAATGGCTGGAGGACTGGGATGCGTCGGCCACCGACCAACAGCACCGCCATGTCTCGCACCTCTACGCCGTCTACCCCAGCGAGCAGATCAACGTGCGCGACACACCCGCACTGGCCCAGGCCGCGCGCAAGACGCTGAACACCCGCGGCGACGAAAGCACCGGCTGGGCCACCGCCTGGCGGCTGGCGCTGTGGACGCGCCTGGGCGACGGCGAGCGGGCCTACAAGGTCCTGCAAGGACTGCTGGGGCCGGCTCGCACCTATCCCAACATGTTCGACGCGCATCCGCCCTTCCAGATCGACGGCAACTTCRGCGGGGCTGCTGCCATCCTGGAGATGATCGTGCAGTCCTGGGGCGGCGAGGTGCATCTGCTGGCCGCCCTGCCCAAGGCCTGGCCAGCAGGCGCCTTGCACGGCGTGCGTGCGCATGGCGCCCTGACGCTGGACGTGGACTGGAAGGAGGGGCGACTCAGCCGCCTGCAGCTGCGTGGACCGGCGCTCGCCAAGGTCGCGCTGCGCTACCGCGGCCAGCACCTCGAACTCCGCCTGAACAGCCAAGGCCGCGCCCGCGTGGGCGCGGCCGACTTCGAACACCCCGAGGTCGAGCCCAAGCACTGAGCCGGCCTCTCCATAACGCTCGTGACCGGAGGAGACAACCGGCCGAGCACCTTCACCAGAAAGGTAGAACCATGAGACTGAAGTTGGGAACCCTGATGCTCGCCTTGGGAGCCGTTGCCGGCTCGCCAGCCCTGGCACAGACATGCACACCGACGGCCATCACGCCCTATGTCAAGGTCAACGGCACGTGGACCCAGACGGCGTCGGCCACCATCAAGACCGGCGCCTCGGCCATCCTCGGCCCACAGCCGACATCCGGCGGCATGTGGAGCTGGAGCGGCTGCGGCACCGCCGGTGCGTCGCGAGAGCAGACCATCCAGCCGCCCGCGGCCTGCACGGCCACCGCCACCTACACCAACAGCTGTGGCGCCAAGACCCAGCAGGCTTTCTCCATCAAGGTCGGCACCTGGGCGAGCGCGAAGTTCGGCGGCGGCGGCTACGTCAGCGGCCTCGTCTTCCACCCGACCACCGCCAACCTGCTGTACGCACGCACCGACGTCGGCGGCGCCTACCGCTGGAACCAGGGCACGTCGTCCTGGGTGCCCATCACCGACGGCCTGGGTTTCGGTGCAGCCGAGGCCCGGTACCACGGCGTCGAAAGCATGGCCGTCGATCCGAACAACGACCAGCTCGTCTACATGGCCACCGGCATGTACGTGTCTGAAGGCAACGGCCGCCTGTACATGTCCAGTAACCGCGGCGACACCTGGACCTCCGCCGCCCTGCCCTTCCCGCTGGGTGGCAACAACCCCGGCCGGGCCATCGGCGAACGCCTGATGGTCGATCCCAACAAGCCTTCGACGCTGTTCTACGGCTCGCGCACGGCCGGCCTGTGGAAGAGCACCGACTCGGGCCTCACCTGGGCGCAGGTCACGTCGTTGTCGACCCTCAAGATGACCGCGGACCAGATCAACGC
>NZ_JBFUMN010000066.1:0-26574 GCF_054049335.1 Roseateles sp. P5_E1 | reverse complement strand
ATATTGACCTGGGCGATGCCGTCAGACTGCTCGGCCGTGGCGGTCGTGATCTCGCCCATGATGTCCTTGACGCGTTGCACGGCGCCAACGAGTTCGCCCATCGTCTTGCCCGCCTCGGCCACCAGCCGCGAGCCCGCTTCCACGCGCTCGACACTGCTGCCGATCAGGCTCTTGATCTCCTTGGCCGCATCCGCCGAGCGGCCGGCCAGCGAGCGCACTTCGCTGGCGACAACCGCAAAGCCGCGCCCCTGTTCACCGGCTCGCGCCGCCTCGACGGCGGCGTTCAGCGCCAGGATGTTGGTCTGGAAGGCGATGCCATCAATGACGCTGATGATGTCGGCGATCTTGCGCGAGCTGGCATTGATCTCGTCCATGGTGTGCACGACCTGGCCGACCACCTCGCCGCCCCGCTGAGCCACGTTGGCGGCCGAGACCGCCAGCGTGTTCGCCTGGCCGGCTGACGCCGCCGACTGCTGCACCGTGCCGGTCAGCTCCTCCATCGCACTGGCCGTCTGTTCCAGGCTGGAGGCCGCCTTTTCGGTGCGGGCACTCAGGTCCTGGTTGCCACTGGCGATCTCGGCCGACGCGGTGCCGATGGATTCGGCCGAATCGCGGATGCTGCCAATCGTCTGCGCCAGCGTTTCGCGCATGCGGCGCAGCGTCGTCTGCAGCTTGCCGATTTCGTCGGAGCGCGCAATCTGCCCCGCGCCCGAGCGCATCAGATTGCCGTCCGCCACGCGCTCGGCCAATTCGTTGGCTGCCGCCAGCGGCAGCGTGATGCTGCGCGTGATGGTCCAGGCCGCGGCCACGCCCAGGCCCAGCATGGCGAGGCCGAAACCCAGCAGCAGCAGGCGGCCGTTGCTGTTGGCGGCGTCGATGCCGGCCGCGGTCTGGTCGATGGCCTTGCGCTGGTAGTCCAGGAAGTCCTGCATCTTGGCCAGATAGACCTTGGAGCCGGGCACGAAGACATCGGTCAGCAGCTTGTCGGCCGCCTCGGCCTGGCCGTCCTTCTTGAGCTTGACGATCGTGTCGCGCGAGTCGATGTAGATCTTGCGTGCCTTGCCGACTTCATCGAACAGCGTCTGCTCCTCGGGCGAGCGGATCAGCGCTTTCAGCTTGTCCTGCATCTCGCTGGACGACTTGGTGGACTGCGCCTGATCCTCCTTGAACAGCTCGACCAGCGAAGCGTCGGAGCTCTTGGCGATGGCCATGGTGCGGCGCACGCCCGAGTTGATGTTGCGGTTCCAGTCCGCAATCAGCCTCTCCTTGGTCAGCGGCTCGTCCATCATCTGACGCGTCGCCGCGGCCGTCGAGGCCAGCCGCCAGGACGCCAGCGCAATCACGCAGGCGGCCAATGCCAGCACCAGGGCGAAGCCGGCGGCCAGGCGCTTGCCGATGGATAGCTTGTTCATGATGTCTCCTGTCTTTTCGTCTCGACGCCGCGCCTGCGCGCGGGCAACGAAGCATGCTAGTGCGGCGTTACAAGCCGTGTCGGCCGCAAACTGGGACTTCGGTCACGCTGTCGCGATGAAAACGATGATCAACGCGATGCTGCCAGCAGCGCCCGGTATTCCTCGGCGCTCGCAATGCGCGGGTTGGTCTTGTGGCAGTGATCGACCAGGGCGCGTTCGATGATGCGGTCGTCCAGCTCGGGGCCGACCTCCATGGCCGCGAGCCCGCTGGGCAAGCCCAGGCGGGCATTCAATGCGCTGATCGCGCCGGCCACCGCATCGGCGTCGCTGCCGGCCAGCCCCATGGCCTGCGCCAGCCGTTCGATGCGCCGCTCGCGCCGCACGCTGTCGGCCTCGGCATTGAAGCGGATCACGGCCGGCAGGAAGACCGCGTTCAGCGTGCCGTGGTGCAGGCGCGGGTTCAGGCCGCCCAGTGCATGGCTCAGCGAGTGCACCGCGCCCAGGCCCTTCTGGAAAGCCATCGCGCCATGCACGCTGGCGCACATCATGTCCATGCGCGCATCCCGGTCCTGGCCGTCGCGCGTGGCCCGTTCAATGGATTGCCAACCCCGGCGCAGGCCTTCCAGCGCGATGCCGTCGGCCGGCGGGTTGAAGGCCGGTGCGAGGAAGGTCTCGATGCAGTGGGCGATGGCATCCATGCCGGTCGCGGCTGTCAGCGCAGGCGGCAGTTTCAGGGTCAGCGCCGGGTCGCAGATGGCCGCCTTGGGCAGCAGCTCCCAGTTGTGGAAGCCCAGCTTGCGGCCGTCGTCGACGATGAGGATGGCGCCGCGCGCCACCTCGCTGCCAGTGCCCGCCGTCGTCGGCACGGCGATCAGCGGCAGCACCTTGGGGCTGA
The DNA here is from genome assembly GCF_054049335.1 of Roseateles sp. P5_E1. Lineage (NCBI taxonomy): Bacteria > Pseudomonadati > Pseudomonadota > Betaproteobacteria > Burkholderiales > Sphaerotilaceae > Roseateles > Roseateles sp. P5_E1. Next base: position 24,267 of record NZ_JBFUMN010000066.1, on the reverse strand, counting down.
TGCGCCCGGCGCCGCCTTCGATGGTCGCGTAGTGCGTCAGCGGGCCCTCGTGCGTGGCGGCGATGGCCACGCCCTTGGCCAGGTCCATGCTGGAGCCGCCGCCGATGGCGATCAGGCCGTCGCAGTCGAACTCCCGGGCCATCTGCACCGCCAGCCGCACGGCGGCCTCGGTCGGGTTGGCGGGAGTGCGGTCGAACACGGGGGGCTTGGCGTCGAAGGCCGCCAGCGCCTCGTCCAGCACGCCGGCTGCGCGCACGCCGGCGTCGGTGACGACGAGCGGGCGGCGGATGCCGATGCGCTCGCACTCGGCCGGCAGCAGGCGGCTGGCGCCGAACTCGAGCTCGATGCGGGTCAGGTAGAGGATCTGGGCCACGGCGCACTCCCTGCAATGTCTTTGCGCATCCTAGTCCGGCGTGTCTAGACTCGCCGTCATGCGCGCGACTTCACTGCCCCTGCTGCTCCTGGTCCTGCTCGCGGCCTGCGGGGGCGGAGGAGGGGGCTCGGCCCCCACGCCGACGCCGCCGGTCGACAACCAGCCGGGGCTGACCGACACGACGGTCTATTCCTCGGCGGCCGATGCTTCGCTGTCGGGCGCCGTCGAGGCCGCCGCCGTCAGCACCCAGACGCTCACGGCCAACGGCCAGACGCTGAGCTACACCGCCACCGCCGGCCACCTGATCGCGCGCGACGCCACTGGCGCTGCCGAGGCCTCGGTCTTCTACGTCGCCTACACCCTGCCTGGTGCCGATGTGGCGACCCGCCCCGTCACCTTCTTCTACAACGGCGGCCCGGGCTCGGCCTCGGTCTGGCTGCAGTTGGGCAGCTTCGGTCCCAAGCGCCTCGTGGCCAACGCACCCGACACGACGGCGGCGCGGCCTTTCCCGATGATCGACAACGCCGAGCACCTGCTGGGCCAGACCGATCTCGTCTTCATCAACGCAGTGGGCAGCGGCTACTCCCAGGCCATCGCGCCCTTCACCAACCGCAACTTCTGGGGCGTGGACGCCGACGCCGCGCTGTTCCGCGACGCCATCCAGCGCTACCTGGCTGCCAACAACCGCGCCGCCTCGCCCAAATACCTCTACGGCGAAAGCTACGGCGGCCCGCGTACGGCCGTGCTTGCGCGCCAGTTGCAGGAGGCCGGCGTCATGCTTGACGGGCTTGTGCTGCAGTCCCCGGCGATGGACTACAACAGCAATTGCGGCATCACGAACGGGCAGGGCTGCGGCGGCTATCTGCCGAGCTTCGCCGCCGTTGGCGCCTTCCACCAGCTGACGCAGCCCGTGCCGACCGATCTCAATGCCTGGGCGGCGCAGGCGCGTACCTATGCCGACCAGGTTTACGCGCCGGCGCTGCAAGCCTGGCTGGCCAATGTACCGACACCGACGATCTGGCAGCCTCTGGCCAACCTGACCGGTTTACCCGCGGCGCAATGGCAGACCAGCCTGAACGTGTCGGCCGACAACTTCCGCATCTGGCTGATCTCCGGCCAGCAGCTCGGCCGCTACGACGGCCGCATGAAGGCGGCCATCGGCAGCCAGCTCGCCTCGGAGGGCGATGTGTCCAGCACCTGGATCGGCAGCAGCTTCGCCACGGGCATCGCCACCCATCTGCGCGACCAGCTCGGCTACCGCAACAGCTCCACCTATGTCGTGCTGAGCAATGCCATCAACTTCTGGAACTTCAGCCACGCCGGCCGGCCCTTGCCGGACACCTTGCCCGACCTCTCGGTGGCCCTGGCCCAGAACGCCCGCCTGCGCGTGCTCGCCGTCAGCGGCTATCACGACCTGGCCACGCCCTTTCACCTGACCGAGACCGACCTGGCGCGCGTCGATGCCAGCCGCGTGAAAGTCCGCAACTATGCCGGCGGCCACATGAGCTATCTCGACGACGCGACCCGTGTCGCTCAGCTCGCCGACCTCAAGGCCTTCTACGCGAACACGCTGGCCCTGCGTGCCGCTGCCGACCTCGGACCCGAACGGCGAGCGTTGCAGGCTCGACCCTTCGTGATGGTGGATCGCGCCGGTACGCCGCAGCAGCCGGGCAGCGTGGCGCCAACGAGCGAGAACGCCTTCCAAGCCCCGCTGCGCGACCCCTGGGTGCCGCCGACAATGCGGGCCCGATGACGACGCCACTGACCCCACGCATGGCCGAACTGCTGACGCGCATCCAGCGCGCCAAGCGGCCACCGTTTCACGCGCTGACGCCGCGTGAGGCCCGTTTGGCCTACCGCATGGGCGCAGAGATCCTGGACCTGCCGCGTGCGGCCCTGGCCCGCGTCGAAGATCTGGAGGTGGCCGGCCGGCCGGCACGTCTGTACGCGCCCAGCGCCGACAAGCTGCCCGTGCTGCTGTATCTGCACGGCGGCGGCTTCACGATTGGCGACCTGGAGACGCATGACAGCCTGTGCCGCCAGCTCAGCAACCGCAGTGGCGCAGCCGTGCTGGCGCTGKATTACCGCCTCGCACCCGAGCACCGTTTTCCGGCCGCTGTCGACGATGCCTGGGCTGGCCTGGCCTGGCTGCATGAGCAGGCGTCGGCGCTGGGCCTGGACGGCGGCCGCCTGGGCGTCGGCGGCGACAGCGCCGGCGGCACGCTGGCGGCCAGCACGGCCTTCTTCGCCCGTGAGCAGGGCCTGCCGCTGGCGCTTCAGCTTCTGATCACGCCCGGTACCGCGGCCCGGCTGAGCCATGACTCGCACCGCCGTTTTGCCGAGGGTTATCTGCTCGATGCGACGACCATCGAATGGTTCTTCAGCCACTACATCGACGCCGACCAGCGCAGCGACTGGCGTTTTGCGCCGCTGGAGGCCGAAGACCATGCCGATCTCGCGCCCGCCGCCGTGCTGCTGGCCGAGGCCGACCCTCTGGTGGACGAAGGCCTGGCCTATGCCGACGTGCTGCGCGCGGCCGGCGTGCCGGTGCAGCTGGAACTCGCACGCGGCGTGACGCACGACTTCATCAAGATGGGCCGCAGCCTGCCCGAGGCCGTTGCGGCGCTGGACTTCTGCGCCGCGGCCATCAAGGAACATCTCAAGCCATGAAACGCCAGGACTTCCGCTTTTTCGAACCGCTGCGCGTGCGCTGGGCCGAGATCGACGCCCAGGGCATCGTCTTCAACGGCCACTACCTGACCTATATGGACACGGCCATCAGCGGCTATTGGCGAGCCCTGGCGCTGCCCTATGCCGACACGATGAAGATGCTGGGTGGCGACCTCTTCGTGCGCCGCGCGGCGCTGGACTACCTCGCCTCGGCCCGCTATGACGACCGCCTGGACATCGGCGTGCGCTGCCGCGAGTTCGGCAACAGCTCGATGAAGGTCGACGGCGCCTTCTTCCGTGGCGACCAGTTGCTGGTGCAGGCCGACATGATCTACGTCTTCGCCGACCCGGTCGCGCAGACGCCGCAGCGCCTGCCCGAGGCGCTGCGCGACGTCATCCATGGCTTCGAGGCCGGCCAGAGCGTCGTCGACGTCAGCGTCGGCGCATGGAGCGAGCATGGCGAAGCCGCCGGCGCCATCCGTCGCGAGGTCTTCATCGAGGAGCAGGGCATCCCGGCCGACATGGAATGGGACGCCGCCGACGCGAGCTGCCTGCATGCGCTGGCGCGCAACCGCTTCGGCATTCCGCTGGCCACCGGCCGCATGCTGGAGCATGTGCCCGGCGTGGCCAAGATCGGCCGCATGGCCGTGCTGCGCGCCATGCGCGGCACCCAGATCGGCCGCCAGGTGCTCGACGCGTTGATGGCCGAGGCCAGAAAACAGGGCTACCGCGAGGTGCTGCTGCATGCGCAGCTGTCTGCCGAGAATTTCTATTTGCGCGCTGGCTTCCAGCGGCGGGGCCAGCCGTTTGAGGAGGCTGGCATCGGACATGTGGAGATGGTGCGCGGCCTCTAGCCGAGCATCTCAAAGCGCTCGACCTTGCGTTCGCTGGCCAGCCACTCGGCCATCGCCGCTGCCACCTGCGGCTCGCGATGCGTCCAGCCTTCCGGATAGATCTCCATCCAGGTCCACCGCCCATCGGCGTCTGGCTCGGGGCGTTGCAGCAGCTCGATGGGCGCTTCGACGCGAGCCTTGCGGAAGGCGGTGAGTGCCGCCTCGACGTTGTCGGCGGCGACGCGGTAGTAGACGTAGAGCTGCACGGTCAGTCTTGGGGCGGGATCTCGTAGGGCAGGGCACGCGGCTGCAGCGTGGCGCCGGTAGCGCTGCCCAGGTGCAGGCTGCCGCCTTCCAATGCCGCGAGCTTGATCTCGGCGGCAATGGCGGTCCGGCCGCCCTTGGACCCGCTGCCCGCAACGACGCCAGCGGGTTGCTCCGGATCAGCGCTGTTGAAGATCTCCTGGCCCACGGTGGCGGTGGCGTCAGTCTCGAAAACCTGCAGCCGGCGCTTCAGCGTGCCGCGGTACTGGCTGCGCGCGACGATCTCCTGGCCGGGGTAGCAGCCCTTCTTGAAATTCACGCCGCCCAGCACCTCGAAATTGATCATCTGCGRCACAAAGGCCTCGACGGTGGCGCCACGCACCCAGGCCACACCGGCCTCGGCTTCGGCCCAGGCCCAGTCGTCGGCCGTCATCGCTGCGTCGGTCGGTGCGGGTGCGTTGGCGGGCTGCACGCGCAGCGCGCGACCCGTGCCGGGCAGGGCGATCTGTACGGCTTCGCCATCGCGCGCCAGCGTCCAGGCCTCGGCGGCCGGCTCGCCCAGCAATCCGTAGACCGCGAACTCGGCGCTCGCGTCGCTGAGCTTGCACTTGGCGCGCATGACGAACATGGACAGCCGCTTCAGCGTGGCGGCCAGCGTCTCGGCCGGCAGGGCCAGCAGAATCTCTTCATCACCGCCGCGCCAGCCCACCATCGTCGCCAGCAGCCGGCCCTTGGCCGTGCAGAAGCCGGCCAGGCGTGCGTGCTCGCGGTCGAGCAGGGCGAAGTCCTGGGTCAACTGGCTGTGCAGGAAGCTGGCGGCGTCAGCGCCCTGGGCGCGGATCACGCCCCAGTCAGAGAGACGGAGTTGGGAGGCTTGGGACATGACGGGAATTATCATCGGCCCCCTTTTGACCGGGCTTTTCACAGGGCATGAAGTGGTTGTTGCGAGCGCTGCTCGTCTTGTTGTTGATCGCAGTGCTGGCTGCAGGCGCCGTCTGGCAGTGGCTGCGCAGCCCGCTGGCGCTGTCGGCGCCTTCGGTGGAGCTGTCCATCGAGCCCGGCACCAACCCGGTGGAGGTTGCCCGCGCGTGGGTCGYTGCCGGCGTGCAGACCGATACCCGCTTCCTCTACCAATGGTTCAAGTGGTCCGGCCAGGCCAAGCAGATCCGTGCCGGCAGCTATGAGGTCCACGCCGGCATCACGCCACGGGAGCTGCTCGACAAGATGGTGCGCGGCGACCAGGTCATGGAGCAACTGCGCCTCATCGAAGGCTGGAACTGGCGCCAGGTGAGGGCGGCACTCGCCGCCGCACCTTCACTCAAGCCCAAGACGGCGCAGATGAGCGATGCCGAGATCATGACGGCGCTGGGTGAGCCCGGCGTGGCACCCGAGGGCCGCTTCTTCCCCGACACCTATGCCTACAGCCGCGGTGTCAGCGACCTGACGGTGCTCAAGCGCGCCCACGCGGCGATGCGGGGCCGGTTGGCGGCAGCCTGGAGCAAGCGGGCGCGCGACCTGCCTCTGAAGTCGGCCGACGAGGCGCTGATCCTGGCCTCCGTCGTCGAAAAGGAAACCGGCGTGTCTTCAGACCGCTCCAAGGTCGCCGCCGTCTTTATGAACCGGCTGCGCGTGGGCATGCCGCTGCAGACCGACCCCACCGTCATCTACGGCCTGGGCGAAAGCTTCGACGGCAACTTGCGCAAGCGTGACCTGCTGGCCGACACGCCCTACAACAGCTACACCCGTGGTGGCTTGCCGCCGACGCCGATCGCCATGCCCGGCGCGGCCTCGCTGCAGGCGGCGCTGAACCCGGCGGCCATCAAGGCGGTCTACTTCGTTGCCCGGGGGGATGGCAGCAGCGAATTCAGCGACGACCTCGCCGCGCACAATCGCGCGGTCAACAAATACCAACGCGGCGGCAAGTGACCGGTCGATTCATTTCTTTCGAAGGCATCGACGGTGCCGGCAAGTCCACCCACATCCAGGCGGTGGCCGACTGGTTCCGCGCCCGTGGCGCCGATGTGCAGTTGAGCCGTGAGCCTGGCGGCACGCCGCTGGCCGAGACGCTGCGTGACATCGTGCTCAAGGAATCCATGGGCTCGCTGACCGAGCTGCTGCTGATGTTTGCCGGCCGGCGCGACCATGTCGAGGCCGTCATCAAGCCGGCACTGGCCGCCGGCAAGACGCTGCTCTGCGACCGCTTCACCGACGCCAGCTTTGCCTATCAGGGCGGCGGCCGCGGCCTGCCGCTGTCGGTGCTGGAGCCGCTGGCCGATTGGGTGCAGGAAGGCACCGAGCCCGAATTGACGCTGTGGTTCGACCTGCCCGCCGAACAGGCCGCCGCCCGTCGTGCCAGCGCCCGTGAGGCCGACCGCATCGAGCAGCAGGACCTGGAGTTCTTCGAGCGCGTGCGGGCCGGCTATGCGGCGCGTGCGGCCAAGGCGCCGGGGCGCATCGTGCGTGTCGACGCCAGTGGCACGGTCGAGCAGGTAGGTGCCCACGTGCTGGCCGTCCTTGCAGAACGCTACCCATGCTGAACGCCGATCTCCCCTGGCTGCAGGCGCCGCTGGCCGATGCGCTGGCACGGGCGCGTTCGCATGCGCTGCTGGTGCAAGGGCCGGCCGGCGTCGGCCAGCTCGAACTGGCCGTCAAGCTGGCCCAGAGCTGGCTGTGCGAAGACCGTGGCCAAGCCCAACTCGCCTGCGGCCATTGCTCAAGCTGCAAGCTGTTCGCCAGCGGCACCCACCCGGATTTCCAGCTGTTGATGCCGGAAGCCCTGGACGCATCAGCCCGTGAGTCTCTCGGCCTGCCTTTCGAGGAACCCGACGCGCCCAAGGCCGGCAAGGCCAAACCCAGCAAGGAAATCAAGGTCGAAGCGGTGCGCAACCTGCTCGCCTTTGCCCAGGCGACATCGGCGCGCGGCAAGGCCAAGGTGGTCGTCATCTTCCCGGCCGAGGCGCTGAACGGCATTGCGGCCAATGCGTTGTTGAAGACGCTGGAGGAGCCCTCCGGCCTGTTGCGCTTTGCGCTGGCCAGCCATGACAGCGCCGCGCTGCTGCCCACCATCCGCAGCCGCTGCCAGCCGGTACCCTTGCCGCTGCCCGAACGCGCGGCCGCGCTGGCCTGGCTGGTGTCCAAGGGTGTCGACGGTGCCGAAGGGCTGCTGGATGCCACAGGCGGCCGGCCGCAGCAGGCGCTGGCCTGGTCCGAAGGCGGCTTGACCGATGCGGCGTGGCAGGCCCTGCCCAAGCGGGTGGCCCGCGGCGAGGTGGCGGCCTTGTCGGACTGGGCGCCACCTCGCGTCATCGATGCGCTGCAGCGCCTGTGCCACGACCTGGTGCGCCGCAGCCACGGGCAGCGCGGCCAGTTCTTCGCGCCGGCGGCCCTGCCTGCGCCCAAGCGCGCCGCACCGTTGCTGAGCTGGGACGCCGAACTGCGCCGCGCCGCCCGCCACGCCGACCATCCGCTGAACGCCGGGTTGTGGATCGAGGCCTTGGTGGCGCAAGCCCAGACGGCCATCTCGGCCGCCGCGCGCTGACTACACTCGCCCTTCATGAGCGACGCCCCCTCCTCCAAGTCTCCGCAATTCCAGCCCAGCAAGGTGAGCGGTAGCCTGCCCTTGCCCACGGTGAGCGGTCAGGGCGCATCGTCCGGCGCGCGGCCCAGCGTCATCCAATTGGTCTTCCGCGAGAAGTCGGCGCTCTACGCCGCCTACATCCCGGCCTTCACGGAAGGCGGCCTGTTCGTGCCGACGACGCGAGACTACAAGCTCGGCGAAGACGTCTACCTGCTGCTGGCCCTGCCCGAGGACAACCAGCGCTATCCGGTGGCCGGCAAGGTGGCCTGGCTGACGCCAGCCAACGCGTCGGGTGGCCGCACCCAGGGCGTGGGTGTGCGCTTCCCTGGTGACGAGAAGACCCGGTTGATCCGCGTCAGGATCGAGGAAATCCTGGGCGCTGCGATCTCGTCGAGCAAGCCGACCCAGACCCTTTGATTCCTGTTCCCGTCGATGTTCGTTGACTCGCATTGCCATCTCAGCTTCCCGGAGCTGAAGCAGAACCTTCCCGCCATCCTGGCCGACATGCAGGCCGCGCAGGTCGAGCAGGCCATCTGCATCTGCACGCAGATGGAGGAGTTCGAGGCCGTGCATGCGCTGGCTCTTGAGCATGCCCAGCTGTGGGCCACCGTGGGCGTACACCCCGACACCGAGGACATGCGCGAACCCGACGTGGCGGAACTGGTGCGCCTGGCCGCGCTGCCGCGTGTCGTCGCCATCGGCGAGACCGGGCTGGACTACTACCGCCTCAACGGCCGCAGCATCGACGACATGGAGTGGCAGCGCGAGCGCTTTCGCACCCACATCCGGGCCGCGAAGGCAGCGGCGAAGCCACTGGTCATCCACACTCGCTCCAGCGCGGCCGACACGCTGCGCGTGCTGGACGAAGAGGGCGGTGAGCAGGCCGGCGGCGTTTTCCACTGCTTCACCGAGACGGCGGAAGTTGCCCTGGCCGCCGTCGAACGCGGCTACTACATCTCCTTCTCGGGCATCGTCAGCTTCAAGAACGCCCAGGACCTGCGTGACCTGCTGAGGCTGCTGCCGCTGGATCGCGTGCTGATCGAAACCGACAGCCCYTATCTCGCGCCGGTGCCCTTCCGCGGCAAGACCAATTCGCCGGCCTATGTGCCCCATGTGGCCAAGGCGGTGGCCGATGCGGTGGGCCTGCCGGTGGAGGAGCTGGCCGCCCGCACGACGGCAAATACGCGGCGGCTGTTCGGCCTGCCCGAAGCGGCATGAAGAAGGCATGGATCGCCGCGCTGGCGCTGCTGGCCACGACGGCCCTGCGTGCCGCGCCCGCTGACGAACTCGCCATTGCCGCCGAAATGAACGACGGCCGCGCCGTGCTGGCTCTGCTGCTCAAGGGCGTGGACGCCAACCAGGCTGACTCGCGCGGCCGCAAGGCCATCTTCATCGCCGTGCGTGAAGAGTCGCTGCGCGCGCTGGACAGTCTGCTGGCTTCGCCGCAGACGCAGGTGGACGAAGCCAATGCCCAGGGCGAGACGCCGTTGATGGTGGCTGCCATCCGCGGCTCGCTGCCGGCCGTGCAGGCCCTGGTCAAGCGTGGCGCCGCCGTCAACCGCGCGGGCTGGACGCCGCTGCACTACGCCTGCAGCGGGCCGGACAACGGCGTGGCGGCCTTCCTCATTGCTCACGGCGCCGAGCTCAATGCGCGCTCCGAGAACGGTACGACGCCGCTGATGATGGCGGCGCGCTACGGCAACAGCGATCTGGTGCCTCTGCTCATCAAGGCGGGCGCCGAGCCGCGCGCGGCCAACGAGCAGGAACTGACGGCGGCCGATTTCGCCCAGCGCGGCGGCCGCGATGTGATGGCCAAGGAGCTGCGCCTGATCATTCAGGAACGCCAGCGCGCGGCCAAAGCTGCAGAACCTGCCAAGAGCGCCAATTAATTCTCGCCCCGGGGGCCGTGTAGGGAAAAGTCTTACAGCGGCTAGCGCGCTGGGCCGACTGTTGCGCCAAGGCGCGGCTGCCTAAAGTGGAGTCATCGTCAAACACGAGGCCCACCATGCTGTCCAACACCCCGAATCTGGCTGACCCCTTCGCGATGCTGATCTCCCCCGCCGAGGTGATGAACGCCATCGAGCGTTCCGACCGCCTGGCGCGCCTGCAGAGCCGCATCTACCGCCCGCTGGACCGCCCATGGATCCCGGTCAAGGCTTCGGCCGATTTCGACAGCGAGATCGACGCCGAGCTGGAAGTCCCCGATCTGTCTGACGACGCCGAATAAAGAAAAACGCCCGCTGATGCGGGCGTTTTGCTGGAGGCCGGAGGCGTCTGCTTAGACGCGCTTGCGGTACTCGTGGGTGCGGGTGTCGATTTCGATCTTGTCGCCGTTCTCGACGAACGCCGGCACGGAGATCTCGAAGCCGGTGCCCTTCAGGCGGGCGGGCTTCATGACCTTGCCCGAGGTGTCGCCCTTGRCGGCCGGCTCGGTCTCGATCTCGCGCACGACGCTGGTGGGCAGTTCGATGGAGATGGCTTTGCCGTCGTAGAAGGTCACTTCCGCGGCCATGCTGTCTTCGAGGTAGGACAGAGCGTCACCCATGTTCTCGGACTCGACTTCGTACTGGTTGTACTCGGTGTCCATGAAGACATACATCGGGTCGGCGAAGTAGGTGTAGGTGCACTCCTTCTTGTCGAGGATGATCTGCTCCATCTTGTCGTCGGCCTTGAAGACCAGCTCGGCACCCGCGCCGTTCAGCAGGTTCTTCATCTTGATGCGCACGGTGGCAGCACCACGGCCACCACGGCTGTATTCGGTCTTCAGGACGACCATCGGGTCCTTGCCCTGCATGATCACGTTGCCGGCGCGGATTTCTTGAGCGAGTTTCATGGTGAATTGCGGTGTGAGGCGCCGGAGATTCCGGCTGGACGGCGCACCAGACTCCAGGAGAACCCGTCTCGGGTTGGCGCGGCAAAGCCCGTCATTCTAGCTGGAAACCCCTAAGAAGCCCTGCAGCTGCGTCAGCAGGTCGGGCTGCGCCGCCAATTGCGCACGCCACCTCGGCGCTTGCTCGGCGGCCTCGTCCAGGCCGGTGAGCGAGGCGGGCAAGGGGATCAGGCCGTTCCAGCCACGCCAGACCGCGCGCCAGGATGCAGGCAGTTCGGCACACGCCATGAAGGCTTCGAGCTTGGCGTGGTGGGCGTCGTCGTGCTGGGGATAGATATGCCAGACGAAAGGCTTGCCGGYCCATTGCGCGCGTACGAACGAGTCCTCGCCGCGCACGAAATTCAGATCGCAGGCCCAAAGCAACCGGTCGTAGTCGTCCTGGGCCAGATAGGGCAGGGCGATGGTGCGCAAGCCTGGGCGTTCGTGAACCTGTGCCTGCAGCGGGCCGGGGCAGGCGAGCAGCAGCGTGGGCTCGCTGCCCAGCGCGTCGAGCAGGGCTGGCAGGGCCGCATTGGCATAGGCGAACAGGCTGACGACGCGCTCGCCAGGCAGCGGCGACCAGCCCCGTTCAGCCAGCCAGGCCGCGCCATCGAAGCCGGCGATCCGCTTCAGCAAACCCGGTTCGCGAAGCAGGCCGCCGGTGCGTGGCGTGAAGCCGGGATAGAAGAAGTGCTTGGTCAGCCCCGCGCCCGGGCCGCTGAACTGCGGTGAGGCGAGGCCATGGCTGCGCTCGACATAGTCCTCGGCGCTGAGGTATTCGAGATTGATCCACCGCGCTGGCCGCTGGCCCGTGGCCATGCGGGCCACGAAGGCCGGCGGCAGTTCGCAGCCAAAGGCCTCGATGACGATGTCGCCGGGCTGCGCGAGCACGTCGCCCTCGGGCCAGGCGCGCACGTCGATGGCGGCGGGACGGTCCGGGGCCATCCAGGCCAGGGCCGACGGCTCGTCGATCCACAGCCTGGCCTCATCGCCGCGCGCCGCGAGGTCGCGTGCCAGCCGCCAGCAGACGCCCAGATCGCCATGGTTGTCGATGACGCGGCAGAAGATGTCCCAAAGCATCGGCGCTCTCATGGCCCGATTCTCCCAGGCCACAATTCCAGCCATGTCGAGTACGACCCCTTCCAACACCGATGCCGGTAATCCGCAGCAGTCTGAGCAGGTGGCCGAGCGGGCCGCCATCGCAACCGCCGAAAAGCAGCGCACCGCCGAGGTGGAGGCCGCCGCGCGCGAGGGCCGCGAAAGGCTGCTGACCGAAGTCAATGCGCTGCCGGCCCTGCCGGGCGTCTACCGCTATTTCGATGCCAAGGGCGAGGTGCTCTACGTCGGCAAGGCGAAAGACCTGAAGCGCCGCGTCAGCAGCTATTTCCAGAAGAACCATGGCGGCACCCGCATCGGCCTGATGGTGGCCCGCGTTGCGCGCCTGGAAACCACGGTGGTGCGCACCGAGGCCGAGGCGCTGCTGCTCGAGAACAACCTGATCAAGACGTTGAACCCGCGCTTCAACATCGTGTTCCGGGATGACAAGAGCTACCCCTATCTGAAGATCACCTCGCACGCCTGGCCGCGCATGGCCTACTACCGCGGTGCGGTGGACAAGCGGCACAAATACTTTGGCCCCTTCCCGAGCGCCTGGGCGGTGAAGGAGTCCATCCAGCTGATGCAGAAGGTCTTCAAGCTGCGCACTTGCGAGGACAGCGTCTTCAACAACCGCAGCCGGCCTTGCCTGCTGCACCAGATCAAGCGCTGCTCGGGCCCTTGCGTGCCGGCCGGGCAGACGCCCGAGTACGCGCGTGATGTGGACAGCGCCGAGCGCTTCCTGCGCGGCGAGACCAACGAGGTGATGGCAGCGCTGCAGGAGCAGATGGGCGCCTATGCCGAGCGCTTCGAGTACGAGCTGGCGGCCGAGGTGCGCAACCAGATCCAGGCGCTGTCCAAGGTGCTGCAGCAGCAGGTCATCGAGGAAAGCAGCGCCACGGGCCGCGACCGTGATGTCGACGTGCTGGCCGTCAAGGTGCAGGGCGGTAAGGCTTGCGTGAATCTCGCCATGGTGCGCGGTGGACGGCATCTGGGTGACCGCGCCTTCTTCCCCAAGCATGTCGATGACGCGACTGCCGTTCAGCTCAACGATGAAGAAATGCTGTCGCCTGAGCGGCAAGTGCTCGAGGCCTTCATGGCCCAGCACTACCTGGCCTCGCCGGCTCCCGGGTTGATCGTCGTCAGCGAGATGGTGGATGTAGGGCTGGCCGAAGCCCTCGGCATCCAGACTGGCAGCCGCGTGACTGTGCAGGCCCAGCCGCGCGGGCAACGGCGCATCTGGCTGGAGATGTGCGTCAAGGGCGCCGAGCTGGCACTGGCACGGCTGCTGGCCGAGGAGGGCTCCCAGCATGCGCGCACGCGGGCCCTGGTCGACGCGCTGGATCTGTCGGTTGCCGAGATCGACAAGTTCCGTGTCGAATGCTTCGACATCAGCCACACGGCAGGCGAGGCGACGATGGCGAGCTGCGTCGTGTTCGAGAACCACCAGATGCAGAGCAGCCAGTACCGTCGCTACAACATCGAGGGCATCACGGGCGGCGACGACTACGCGGCCATGCGCCAGGTGCTTACGCGCCGCTACAGCAAGATGGCCGAAGCCGCCCAGCTTGGCACCGGCCGCCTGCCCGATCTCGTGCTCGTCGACGGTGGCCGCGGCCAGGTGTCGATGGCGCGCGAGGTTTTCGAGGAGCTGGGGCTGGACCTCGGCCTCATTGCCGGCGTCGAAAAAGGCGAGGGCCGCAAGGTCGGGCTGGAGGAACTTGTTTTTGCCGACGGGCGCGCGAAGATCTACCTCGGCCGCGACTCGGCGGCGCTGATGCTGATCGCGCAGATCCGCGACGAGGCGCACCGCTTTGCCATCACGGGCATGCGCGCCAAGCGCGCCGCGACCCGCACCGGCGGCTCACGGTTGGAGGACGTGCCGGGGGTCGGCCCGAAGAAGCGTGCTCAGTTGCTGCAGCGCTTTGGCGGCGTGCGCGGCGTGGCGGGCGCGAGCGTGGACGAGCTATGCAGTGTGAAGGGCGTGTCGCGCGAACTTGCCGAGGAGATCTACCGCGCGCTGCACTGAAGTGCAGAACGCGCGAGTTGGCCGAAGAAATCTACCGCGCGCTGCACTGAGGTGTAGAACGCTTACGCTGCGTTGCATTGCGCTACCGGCGCCGCAGTCGCGGTGAGAAATTCGTCGCACCTCGAGCAGGGGACGAAGCAGAACAATGCGAGCCATGAGGAGAACGCCGTGCCCACCATCGCCCCCTTGAAACGCGCCGCACGCTGGCTGATCGGTCCGCTGCTGGCCGGCTGCGCGGCAACGCCACGTGCCCCGGCGCCTGTGGTGCCCACTGACGGCGTGCCACGCGCCGTGGTTCTAGAGCCCGCGCCGCAGCCGTCGCCAACCGTTGTGGCGGCCCCCAAGCCCGCCGGCTTGCCGCCGCCCAAGCCGGTGCGCACCCACGACGAGTTGCGTCGCCAGGCCGCGGAGCGCCTCGTCATGGCCAACCCGGAAGGCAGCTTCATGACCAAGGCGCCCTCGCATGTACTGAGCGTCGTGGTGCTGGAGATCGAGGTCAAGGCCGACGGCAGCGTGCGTCGCGTCAACGTCGTCCGCAAGCCCAGGTTTGCACCGGAAACCCTGCAGCTGGCCATCGACGCCATCCATCGCGCTGCGCCCTTTGGCGACGTGCGCCGCATGCCTGAGCCCTGGAAGTTCACCGAGACCTTCCTTTTCGAAGAGGACCGGCGCTTCAAGCCGCTCAGCCTGAACTGAGGGCTGGCCGCCACAGTTGCGCCGGCGGTGCCCCGGGGGCGGGCGTCGACATGGGCACAATGCTGGCATGTTCCTGACGCTGCCGACTCTGTTGACCTGGGCCCGCATCGTGGCGATCCCGCTGATCGTCGGCGTGTTCTATCTGGAAATGCAGCCGGCGCACAAGAATCTGTTCGCGACGGTCCTGTTCGTCGTGGTCGCGTTGACCGACTGGCTGGACGGCTATCTGGCACGCAAGCTCAACCAGACATCCTCCTTCGGCGCTTTCCTCGATCCGGTGGCCGACAAATTCCTGGTCTGCTCGGCGCTGCTGATCCTGCTGGAGCTCGGCCGGGTCAACGCCTTCGTCGCCCTGGTCATCGTCGGCCGCGAGATCGCGATCTCGGCCCTGCGCGAATGGATGGCCCAGATCGGCGCTTCACGCAGCGTTGCCGTGCACATGGTCGGCAAGCTGAAGACGACGGTGCAGATGGTGGCCATCCCCTTCCTGCTCTATGACGGCCAGCTTTTCGGCCTCATTCCGACGCGGCTCTGGGGTACCTGGCTGATCTACGCAGCCGTCGTGCTGACCATCTGGTCCATGGTCTATTACCTGCAGAAGGCCTTGCCGGAAATCCGTGCCAAGGCCCGCTAGGGCGCCGTCCTGGTTCACGCCGGACGCCGAGTTGTATCGGGACTTTTCCCGCCCCGCCCACCGCCGGACGCGCGTCTAGAATCCGCTTCCCCGCGCGCGCCTTGGCCGCTTGTAGTCGGCCTGTCACAGGCTGCGCAGTGCGCGGGATCGACATCTGCATCGCAGTCTTGCGGCCGGTCACGGTGCAGGGCTCAACAGTCCGCTGAATCGTCATGAGGGGGCACGAGTGAACAAGTCCGAATTGATCGAGCACATCGCCAAGCAGGCCGACATCTCCAAGGCTGCTGCAGGCCGTGCGCTCGAAGCCGTGATCGGCGGCGTCAAGACGACGCTGAAGAAGAACGGCACCGTCTCGCTGGTAGGCTTCGGCACCTTCAGCATCACCAAGCGTGCTGCGCGCGCCGGCCGCAACCCACGCACCGGCGATACCATCAAGATCAAATCGGCCAAGGTGCCCAAGTTCAAACCCGGCAAGGCGCTCAAGGACGCCGTGAACTGAACCTTCGGCCAATCCCGGTTTCCCCGGGCGCTTAGCTCAGTTGGTAGAGCACCTCCCTTACACGGMGWWKGTCGGCGGTTCGAGCCCGTCAGCRCCCACCACCCGACCCCAGGGCGGCGTCCGCCGTCTCGCATTTAGAATGCGGCTCCCTCGAAGGCGAACCTCGGTTCGCCTTCGTCGCGTTTGATCCTCAAGGCTCCCCGAGATGTTTGAATTCGTCCGCACGCACAACCGCCTGTTCCAGTTCKTCCTGCTGTTGCTGATCCTGCCGTCCTTCGCCCTCGTCGGCATGCAGGGCTACACCAGCATGATGGGTGGTGCCAACACCGGCGTGGCAAGCGTCGATGGGCGCAAGATCACCCAGGCCGAATGGGACGTCGCCCAACGTGAGCAGGCCGACCGCATCCGCCGCCAGAGCCCGGGCGTCGATGCCAAGCTGCTGGATACGCCGGAAGTGAAACGCCAGGCCCTCGAGAACCTGGTCAACGAGCGCACGCTCAAGGCCGCCGCGGAGCACCAGCACTTCACGCCCAGCGCTGAGTCCGTCAAGGCGCGTTTCTGGAATGACCCGCAATTCGCCTTCCTGCGTAACTCCGACGGCCGGACGGTCAAGACAGAGTTGCTCGCCGCCCAGGGCATGACGCAGTCCATCTTCATGGAGCGCCTGCGCCAGGACTACGCCGTCCGTCAGGTCACGGCCCCCATCGAGTCCTCGGCTGCCGTCGGCGCCGCCAGCCCCAAGCTGGCCTTCGACGCCCTGCTGCAGCAACGTGAGGTGCAACTGCAGCGTTTTGACGTCAAGGACTTCGCCGCCAAGCTCAACCCGAGCGATGCCGACGTCGAGGCCTTCTACAAGGAACCGGCGAATGCCGCCAAGTTCCAGCTGCCTGAATCGGCCCAGATCCAGTACGTCGTGCTCGACCTGGACGCGCTGAAGAAGGACGTCAAGTTCAGCGAAGACGACCTGCAGAACTACTACAAGGAAAACGCTGCACGCTATGGCGTGCCCGAGGAGCGCCGCGCCAGCCACATCCTCATCAAGGTGGAGCGCAATGCGCCAGCCGAAGAGCGCGCCAAGGCCAAGGCCAAGGCTGAGGAGATCCTGGCACAAGTGCGCAAGAACCCCGGCGAGTTCGCCGCGCTGGCCAAGAAGAATTCCCAGGACGAAGGCTCCGGCGCCAACGGTGGCGACCTCGACTTCTTCAGCCGCGGCGCCATGGTCAAGGAGTTCGACGCCGCCGTCTACGCGATGAAGCAGGGCGAGATCAGCAACCTTGTCGAGACCGATTTCGGTTATCACATCATTCAGCTGACCGGTACCCGTGGCGGCGACAAGAAGCCCTTCGAGGCCGTGCGCACCGAAGTCGAGAACGAAGTCCGCAAGCAACTCGCCCAGCGCCGCTACTCCGAGGCTGCCGAGCAGTTCGGCAATCTCGTCTACGAGCAGTCCGACAGCCTGCAGCCCGCAGCCGACAAGCTCAAGCTGCAGGTCCAGACCGCCACCGTGCAGCGCCTGCCGCAGCCTGGCGCAGCGGGCCCGCTCGCCTCGCCCAAGCTGCTGGAAGCCGTCTTCGGCAACGATGCACTGCGCAACAAGCGCAACACTGAAGCCGTCGAAACCGGTCCCAGCCAGCTCGTGTCGGCTCACGTCACCCAGCACAACCCGGCCCGCGTGCCGCCGCTGGCCGACGTGAAGAACAAGGTGCGCGAGCAGCTCGTGCACAAGCTCGCCGCCGAGCAGGCCAGGAAGGCCGGCGAAGCCCGCCTGGCCGTGATGAAGGCCAACCCGGCTGACACCGCCGGCCTGGAAGCTGCCGTCTCCGTTTCGCGTGCCAAGCCGCAGAACCTGACGCGCACCCAGCTCGAAGCCGTGCTCGGAGCCGATGCCACCAAGCTGCCGGCCGCCGTCGGTGTGGCGGCCGACGACGGCGGCTACGTCGTCGTGCGCATCAACCAGCTGCAGCCGCGCGACGCGGCTGTCATCGACGACAAGCGCGCCGCCCAGCAATACGCCGGCGCCTGGGCGCGGGCCGAAGGCCAGGCCTATCTGGCCGCTTTGAAGTCGCGATACAAGGCCGCCATCAAGGTCGAGGCACCGGCCTCGGCGGCCAGCGCACCCTGATTTATCGGTTATACTTTTTGGCTCTGCGGTGGCTGTAGCTCAGTTGGTAGAGTCCAGGATTGTGATTCCTGTCGTCGTGGGTTCGAGTCCCATCAGCCACCCCAAATAAAGCAAGGACCTGGAAGCGAAAGCCTCCAGGTCCTTTTTGTTTTTGGGCAGCCGCCGTGCGCGCCGCACGGCCGGGTCACGCCTCAGCGCATCGTGTAGCCGCGCCCGTCCATGCAGGCTTCGACGGCGCGCTGGAACACGCCGGCATCCGACATCGCGGCCTGCTGAGTCGTCGCCCAGCGGTTGCATTCGCGGCTGTCGGCTTCCAGTTGGACGCCGCTCTGGCCGTTGCGCGGATAGATGATCGGCACGGCACGCGACGGCTGGGTGTAAACCGGTTGCACAGGCTGCACATACACCGGCTGCGGTGGCGGGGGCGGCGGCACATAGACCACCTCGCGCTCAGCCTGATTCGCCATCGCGATCAGCGGCACCGCCACTGCCAGGCCGAGGACCAAGCCACCGAGGCCGGGGCCTCGGTAATGATGGTGATGGTGGTAGTAGCGGGGGCCGGCGCTCGCCAGGCCTTGGGCGGCCAGCAGGGCCAGAACAACGGAGGCGCGGACAAGGGTCTTCATGACAGGCTCGCTCAGGTCGAATGCGGTGAACTTAACGCCGCAATGCCTGTACGGTGTACTGCGGCTGCCCGCAATTTGCAACACGCCGTAGCAAATGACGCGTCAACCGGCATAGCCCAAGGGCAATGCCGTCGTCAGCTTGAGTTCCTCCATGGCGAAGCTGGAGCTGACGTCGCGCAGCTGAGTGCCGGCGATGAGGCGCTTGTAGACCCTGTCATAGGCGGCAATGTCGGGCACCACCACCCGCAGCAGATAGTCCACGTCGCCGCTCATGCGATAGAACTCGACGACCTCGGGGATGGCCTGCACCGTGGCCTTGAAGGTCTCGAACCAGTCCTGGCTGTGGGTGCTGGTGCGCACCGAGACGAAGACGGTGACGCCGACATTCACTTTCTGCGCGTCCAGCAGCGCCACCTGGCGTGTGATGACGCCCGATTCCTTCAGGCGCTGGATGCGCCGCCAGCAAGGCGTCGTTGACAGGCCGACCTGCTGCGCCACCTCGGCCGTCTGAAGCTCGGCGTTCTGTTGAAGGATGTCGAGGATGCGGATGTCTATGGAATCCAGTTTCATGGAATCGATCATATAAAGCATTGCATGCCCGGTCCGGGCGATTGAAAGCCGGCTTGCGCAAACCGTTTGTGCCCGAAGCTGGCAACAATACCGCCAGCGCATCCCACCGCCGCAGCGGCCAGCACCATGGAAATCTATCTCGACGCCAATGCCACCACGCCCGTCCTGCCGCAAGCCCGCGAAGCCGCCATGGCCGCGATGGCCGATGACTTCGGCAACCCCAGCAGCGTCCACAGCACCGGGCTGAAGGCGAGGGCGCTGATGGACGGCGTTCGGGCCCGTGCTCGTCGCGTGCTCGGGGCGAGTTCGGGCAAGCTGCTTTTCCTCAGCGGAGCGACTGAGGGCATCCAGACGGCCGTGCTGTCGGCGCTGAGCGCCTTGAGGGACGTGCCAACCCGGCCCAAGCTGCTGCTCTACGGCGCCACCGAACACAAGGCGGTGCCCGAGGCGATCAAGCACTGGAATGCGCTGCTCGGCCTGAACCTGCAGGTGCTGGCCATTCCCGTCGGCCGCGACGGCCGCCATGACCTCGCCTGGCTGCGCGAGCACGCACCGCGCGCCGGCCTCGTCTGCACGATGGCGGCCAACAACGAGACCGGCGTCATCAGCGATCTGGATGGCATCGAGCAGGCGCTTTTCGGCAGCGCGGCGCTGTGGATGGTGGACGGCGTGCAGGCCCTGGGCAAGCTGCCGCTGCGCCTGGCCGAGCGCCGCATCGACTACGCGCCGTTCTCGGGCCACAAGCTCTACGCCCCCAAGGGTATCGGCCTGCTCTATGTGCGCGAAGGCGCACCGTTCACGCCGCTGCTGGCCGGCGGCGGCCAGGAGGGCGCGCTGCGCTCGGGCACCGAGAACATGTCCGGCATTGCCGCCCTGGGCGCCGTGCTGGCGGCGCTGGAGGACGGCAAGACCTTTCGCGATCACGCCACCCTCGTCGCCTTCCGCGACCGCCTGGCTGGCGCGCTGCAGCAGGCCTTCCCCGGCCTCGTGTTCAATGCACCGCCCGAGGTCTGCCTGCCGACGACGCTGAACTTCGCCGTGCCGGGTGTCAGCTCCAAGCTGCTGCTGGACCTCTTCGATGCTGCAGAACTGCGCGTCAGCGGCGGCTCGGCCTGCAGCGCGGCCAAGGCCCAGCCGAGCTATGTGCTGGAGGCCATGGGCCTGCCGGCCTGGCAAGCAGCCGCAGCAGTGCGCCTGTCCTTCGGCCCGGTGGCCGATACCGCCTTCATTGACGAGGCCTGCGCTCGCATCCGCATCTGTGGCGAGTCCCTGCGCGAGAGCTGCCTGGACCCGAGCGCTCCCGGCCAGGCCCTGCCGGCCGATGGCCTGACGCGCTTCGTTGTCGATGGCGCCTGCTGCTATCTGCTGGCCGATGCCGCCAGCCGCCGTGCCGTTGTCGTCGACCCGTTGCCCGAGCTGACCGAACGCCTGGCTCAGTGGCTGACCTGCCAGGGTTATGAACTCGCCGCCGTGCTCGACACCCACAGCCATGGCGACCACGCCTCGTCCGCGTCCGAGCTGCTCGCTGCCGCCGGCCAGTCGCGCGGTGATGTCGACGGCCTGGGCTGGCCAATCGGCGCCGACGCCATCGCGCTGGGCACCTCCCGGCTGAGCCGCATGCCGATTCCCGGCCACACCCAGGACTCGACGGCCTATCTGCTGTACGACGCGGGCGGATTGCGCCTGGCCTTCGTCGGCGACACCGTCATGCCCGGCGCCCTGGGCCGCAGCGACTTCGAACAGAGCGCGCCGCTGGCCTACGGCAGCTCGCTGGGCCGCCTGGAAAAGGCCGTCGGCCCCCACGCCCTGCTGCTGCCCGGTCACGACTACGACGACCGCTTCGCCAGCACGCTGGCCGTGGAATGCGTGGCCCAGCCGCTGCTGGGCGACGTGCTCAGTGGCCGCATCGATGGCGCTGGTTTCGCGGCCGCCAAGGCCCAGCTCGAGCAGGGCCTGGCCCTGACCGAATACCAGACCGTGGCCTGCGGCGCGCGCGTCGACAGCGCCTGCCCGCTTGCTTCAAGCGAGATGAGCCTGGACGAACTGAATGACCTGCTGCGCGAGCACCCGCAGCTTCTGCTCGTCGATGTGCGCGAGCCCTACGAGCAGCGCCTGGGCCAGGCGCCCGAGCTCGGCGCGGGCGTGCGCCGCGAGGCCGTGCCGCTGTCGGGCCTGCCCAATGCGCTGGCCCGCTGGCTGACCCTGCCGGCCGAGACACCCATCGTCTTCTTCTGCCGCAGCGGCAACCGCAGCGCGCAAGCCGCGCAGGCTCTACGGCGGCTTGGGCATGAGCAGGCCTGGAGCCTGGGCGGTGGCCTGGCGCTGTGGCCGCGGGCGCTGGCCGGTGCCGACGCCGCGCTCGCCATCTGAGCGTCGGACCTGAAACCAGTTTCAGCGTCCTGGGTTCAAAGCCGGGCGGCGACCTCTTCGGCCAGGGCCAGCGAGGCCGTCAGCCCGGGCGACTCGATGCCGAACAGCTGCACCAAGCCCGGCGTCGCGGTGTCGATGCGGAAGTCCGCCGCCGCCTCGCCCGGGCCGCTCAGCTTTGGCCGGATGCCGCTGTAGGCCGGCTGCAGCGCGCCCGCGGGCAGGCCCGGCCAGTAGCCGCGCACCTCGGCCTCGAAGGCCGGTGCCAGGGCAGGGTCGACGGCGTAGTCCAGCCTGGCCGGCGCGCGCTCGGTCAACCACTGCACATCAGGCCCGAAGCGCGCCTGGCCGCCCAGATCCAGCGTCAGATGCACACCCAGGCCGCCGTCTACCGGCAGCGGGTAGATCAGGTGCGAGAACGGCGCCCGTCCGGCGAGTGAGAAGTAGTGGCCGCGGGCAAAGCGCAGTGGTGGCACAGGCGTGCCCAGGGATTCAGCGACCTGCGCAGCAAACAGCCCAGCTGCATTGATGACGCAGCGCGCGCCCAGCTCGAAATCCTCCACCAGCAGCCGCCAGCCATCACCCTCCCGCGCGCCACCGGTCACCGCACTGGCCAGGGCCAGCGTCGCGCCGGCGTTCTCGGCGTCAGCCAGCAGGGCTGTCATCAGGCCATGGCTGTCGACGATGCCGCTGGACGGCGACAGCAGCGCACCCGCGGCGTTCAAGGCCGGCTCCAGCGCCAGCGTTTCGGTCCGACTCAGCAGGCGCAGGTCGTCAACGCCATTGGCCACGCCAGCCTCGGCGATCTGCTCCAGCCGCGGCAGGTCCTCGGCGCGTGTTGCCACCACCAGCTTGCCGCAGCGACTGTGCGCAATGCCGCGCGCCGCGCAGTAGTCGTAGAGCAGCATCTTGCCGCGCACGCACAGCCGCGCCTTCAGGCTGCCGGTTGGGTAGTAGAGGCCGGCGTGGATGACCTCGCTGTTGCGCGAGGAGATGCCCGTGCCGATGGCGCCGACGGCCTCGATGACGACGACCTCACGCCCGCGCAGCGCCAGCTCGCGCGCGATCGCGAGGCCGACAACGCCGGCACCGATGACGGCAATATCCACCTGGTCCATGAACGGAGTTTGCCTTGCCTAAAATGCGCAGCGCTTCGCGGCGAGTGCCGTGACGCCGTCTCTGCCGAGGGGTGCTGCGACGAGGGTCATGATGCCTTCGCCACGCTTGGTGAGGACGACAGGACAAGGGCGCCCTCTGTGAAGAAGAGGCTCCCGCATGCATTCCCCTCCCGCATCCCCTTCCGCATCGATACGCACCATCCTGCCGCTGGCCTTCGTCACCGGCGTCAGCATGGCCGCGATGGACCTCTACCTGCCCGCCGTGCCCGCTCTGCAGGCTGGCATGGGCATCAGCGTGCCCTTGGCCCAGGCCACCGTGGCCGTCTACCTGGCCGGCCTGGCAGGCGCCCAACTGCTGTGGGGCGAGCTGCTGAACCGCCTCGGCCCGCGGCGCTGCGTCGAGGTGGGCCTGCTGTTGCTGGTGCTGACCAGCCTGGGCTGTGCTTTAGCGCCCAACATCGAGACGCTGCTGGTGCTGCGCCTGCTGCAGGGTGTGTCAGCCGCGGCGGCGACGGTGGTGGCGCCGACCGTCGTACGTGCCACGCTGGCCGATGCCGATGTGGTGCGCGGCATCGCCGCCATCTCCATGGTCGAGGCCATCGTGCCCGCGGCCGGGCCGGTGCTGGGCGCGCTGATGCTGCGCGTGACGGACTGGCGCGGCACCTTCTGGGTGCTGGCGGCCCTGGCGCTGCTGTTGCTGCCGTGGGTGGTGAAGATCGCGCCGCGCAAGCTGCCTGGGCTCAACCTCGAGCACGACGCCGGCTATCTCGGCATCCTGCGCAACCGCAGCTATCTGCGGCTGGCCGGTTCGCATGCGCTGTGCATCGGCGCCTTGCTGACCTTCTTGGCCAGCGCGCCCCAGCTGCTGCAGCACACCCTGGGGCTGGGCACGGCAGCATTCGCGCTGCTGCAGGTGCTGGGTGTCGGCTCCTTCATGCTGGGCGCCTCGCAGTCGGGCCGGCTGGCCGCGCGCCTGGGCCATGCGCGCGTCGTGAGGCTGGGCAGCGTGGTGCAGCTGGTGGTCTGCACGCTGGCGCTGCTGGCCGCTTGGAGCGGGCAGCAGCTGCCTTATGCGGCGGTGGCGGCCTACTGGATGTGCTTCTGCGGCGCCCTGGCCATTCGTGGGCCGGCCACCTTCGTCGATGCCCTGGCCGTGCCGCCTGCGCAGATGGGCCGCGCGACGGCCTTGCTGGTGCTGGCGCTGCTTGCCGCCGGCGCCGTCGGTACGCAGCTGGTGGCGCCCTTCCTCGGGCATGCGGACAGCGCTGTGCCGGTGTTCGCTGGCGTGCTGATCCAGCTGCTGGTCAGCGCGGTGCTGGTATGGCGCTATCCCGTCGTGCAGCCGGTCAAGGCTTGAGGTCCAGGGCGCGGAAGGCACGCTTGCTCTTGTCCGCGTCCTTGCAGGCCTTCTTGCCCACCATGACGCCGCCGTCGTCGCTGAGCAGCGTCACCTGTCCATCGGGCCAGGCGAACAGCGCCTCCGGGCGCAGCGTGCCGAGTTCGGCCTTGAGGGGCGCCGGCACATCGGTGGCCTTGCCGCTCCAGCGGAACAGCGCGAAGCTGCCCACGTCGGCCGGCGGGCCAGCGGCGATCAGATAGCCGCTGCCCACGCGCTCGATGGAGCGCACGCCGCGCCCACCCAGGTCCAGGCGGATGGCGCTGCCAAAGCGCGCTGGGCCCTTGGCCGCGACCAGCTCGGCCGGGTTCAGCAGCGGAATGACGAGGGCACGCCCCTGCGGGATGGGGTTGCGCAGTCCGATCAGCAGGCTGCCATCGGGCGCCGCGGCCAGGCCTTCGATGTTGAAGCCGCCTTCCGCCTCGGCCGCGCGGCCARCAGCGTCGGAGAGTTTCAGCGGCGCCAGGGCCGGCGCCGCCAGCAGGTCGGCCAGCAGGCCCGTGTAGGGCTGGCCCACCGGCTCCACCGT
>NZ_JBFUMN010000065.1:0-27723 GCF_054049335.1 Roseateles sp. P5_E1 | reverse complement strand
CGCCAGGCATGGGATGCCCACAGGGCATCCCATGTCCGGGCTCAYTCCCGCCAAGCGGGAGCGAGCTTGCTTGGGGCGGCCCGGCGCGGCGCTCACGGTGCCAGCACGACCGGTGGCGCGGGGGCGTCCGGGTCCCAGGCCTTGGCCTCGCTCTCCAGCATCAGAGGAATGCCGTCGCGAACGGGGAAGGCCAGGCGGTCGGCGCGGCAGGCCAGGGCCGGCAATTCCAGTCCGGCACCTTCACGCAGCAGCGTCAGCGGCCTCTTGCACAGGGGGCAGACCAGCATTTCGATGAGGCGTTGATCCATCAGGCGAGAGCGAAGAGTTTTTGCAGTTGGGTGTCCAGCGCGGCCTCGAAGCCGGCACCGGGCGAGAAGTCTAGCGCCACGACCCAGACGGGCAGGGCGCCGACGCGCTCGGGCGACAGCTTCACGGCGTCTTTCTCGGTCAGCAGTACGGCGGCCGCGTCGGGGGGCCAAGGCAGGCTCCCGAAGTCGGCGTGGTCGGGCAGGGCCAGGCTGTCAAAGCGCAATCCAAGCGCTGCCAGCATGTCGAAGAAGCGCTGCGGCCTTGYCACGCCGGCAACGGCAAGCAGCCCCGGCCGCTCGCGCAAGGCCAGCAGCGTGTCCATCTGCGCCGGTTTGCCGGCCCACCAGTCGGCCAGCGTCACCGCGCCAGCCAGGCGGCGCCCGGCGACGAAGCCGGGCAGGGCGGTGCTCGGCTGCGGCGCGTTGTAGACGACGAGCTCGTCAGCCGCCAGCGTCGCAGGCGGCTGGCGCAAGGGGCCCGCGGGCAGCAGGCGGCCATTGCCCAGGCCGCGCTCATCGAACACCAGCAGGCTCAAGGCACGCGGCAGCCGCCAATGCTGCAGGCCGTCGTCGCTGACCAGCAGCTGCAACCCGGGCTCGGCAGCCAACAGGGCGCGCGCCGCGGCGACGCGGTCGCGGCCAACCGCCACAGGCACGCCGCTGCGCAGATGGATGAGCAGGGGCTCGTCCCCGACTTCACGGGCCGTCGATACACCAGTGACGAGACGCACGCCGTCACTCTCGCGCCCGTAGCCACGCGAGACGACGCCAGCGCGCAGGCCGCGCGTGCGCAACATCGCCAGCAGGGCCAGCGTCGTCGGCGTCTTGCCGGCACCGCCGACGATCCAGTTGCCGACGACGATGACGGGCACAGGCAGCGTTTCGACGCGCTTGAAACCGATGGCATAGGCCAACCGGCGCAGCGCCAGCAGCGTGCGGTAGAGCCAGCTCAGCGGCAGCAGGGCGACCGACAGCGGCCCGCCGATCAGCCACTCTTGCTGGAGGCGGTCAGCGAGCGTCGGTTTGGGCAGCGAAGGTGACACGCGTCAGGCCGACGCGGCGCGCGGCGTCCATCACGTTGATGACGGCCTGGTGAGGCGTGGCGGCGTCGGCCGAGATGATCAGCGACGCGTCGGCGTTGCCGCCGGAGGCCTGGCGCAGCGCGGCGATCAGGATGTCCACCGAGCGGCCTTCCACCGGCTGGCGGTTGATGACGAAGCGGCCATCGGCGGCGATGCCGACGATGACCTCCTGCGGCCGGTCCTTGAGCTTCTCCGCATCGGCCGAGGGCAGGGTGATCTGCAGCTCGGTGAACTTGGAGTAGGTCGTTGACAGCATCAGGAAGATCAGGATCACCAACAGCACGTCGATGAACGGGATGAGGTTGATCTCCGGCGGCTCGCGGTGTGGGGAGCGGAATCTCATGATGTCAGTTCATCCGTTGTGTGCAGCGCCTCACGCCGCGGACCGGCGCCGGGCCGCCCCTAGCCGGCCCGCAGGCGATGTGCTTGCGGCTCAATGCCGCAAGCATCGCCGTCCCCTCGGGGGACCGGTTGGGCGCGCCCGCGTTCAGCGGGGCGAGACCAGACGAGGGGCAGTCCATTTCAGGCTGTGTAGCGGCGCAGTTGGCCCAGCAGACGGTCTGCAGCGGCTTCAAGCTCCAGTACATATTCCTCGATGCGGCCGCGGAAGTAGCGGTAGAACATCAGCGAGGGGATGGCGATCATCAGGCCGAAGGCCGTGTTGTAGAGGGCGATGGAGATGCCGTGGGCCAGCTGCGCGGGGTTCCCACCGCCGGGTGTCTGGCTGCCAAAGATCTCGATCATGCCGACCACGGTGCCCATCAGCCCCAGCAGCGGCGCGGCCGTGGCGATGGTGCCCAGGGTGTTCATGTAGCGCTCGAGCTGGTGCACGGCGCGTCGGCCGGCAAATTCGAACACCAGCCGCAGCTTGCCCTCGGGCATCTGCGGCTCGGCAGTCACGGCGCGCAGGCCGGAAGCCAGCACCTCGCCGAGCAGCGAGTTTTCGGCCAGGCGGTCGACCATGTCGGGCGCGGGCAGTTGCTGGGCGCTGACGTTCATGACGTCCTCCAGCAGCCGCGGCGGCAGGATGCGGCTGGCGCGCAGGCTGGACAGCCTTTCGATGATCAGGGCCAGGGCCACCACGGAGCACAGGAGCAAGGGCCAGATCGGCCAACCGGCGGCTTGTATGATCGAAAACAAGGGCGTCCCCGTCGATGAAAAGGCCAGCAGGCCGGTCACAAAAACGGCCGCTGACGGCCGGATGAGTGCGCGGGATTATGGCCCCAGCCTTGCGCGCCTCGGCCGATCTCCGCCACTGCGAAAGCGTTCTCACAATCCACCGTTACTGTGGATAACTTTGTGGGCAACGCAGCGGCGCTGGCCTGCAGAGGCCGTCAAATCAAGGCCTTGGACAAGTTGCCTCAAGTTTGAGCAGTGGAATTCGAATTGAAAAACAAGGCCTTATGTGCTCATGACAGCTCTGTGACGGGCGAAATGAGCCGAAATTGCCCGCCAGCCCAGTATTGGCGCGGCTGTGGACTTCCCGGCCCGCGCCGGCATTGGGTTTGCGCGTGATTGAGCCCCGCGAAGCCGCTTCAAATCGTCGTGTCTGGGGCGTGGCTGGTTTGCTGGAGGCGGTGAGCCAGAGCCTGGCTGAACGCTTCTCGGTCGTCGCCGTTGGCGGCGAGATCACTGGCTTCACGCGCGCCGCCAGCGGCCACTGCTATTTCGGACTGAAGGACGCCGACGGCCAGGCCGCCAGCCTGCGCTGCGCGATGTTCCGCCGCGCCGCGGCCATGCTGGACTTTGCGCCGGCCGAAGGCGTGCTGGTCGAGGTGCGTGGCCGCGTCGCCGTCTACGAGCCGCGCGGCGAGCTGCAGTTCGTCGTCGAGGCCATGCGCCGTGCCGGTGCCGGCACGCTGTACGAGCAGTTCCTCGCGCTGCGGGCGCGGCTGACGGCCGAGGGCCTGTTCGATGCCGACACCAAGCGCGCGCTGCCCACCCACCCGCGCCGCATCGGCGTCATCACGTCGGCGGCCGGTGCGGCCCTGCACGATGTGCTGACGGCGCTGGCGCGGCGAGCGCCCCAGGTCGAGGTGCTGGTCTATCCGAGTCCGGTGCAGGGCGTCGAAGCGCCGCCGGCGCTGGTCGAAGCGCTGAGGCGCGCCAACGAGCGGGCCGAGGTCGACGTGCTGCTGCTGGTGCGCGGCGGCGGCTCGCTGGAGGATCTTTGGGCCTTCAATGACGAACGTGTCGTCCGCGCGGTGGCCAATTCGGCCCTGCCCATCGTCTGCGGCGTCGGCCACGAGACCGACGTGACACTGTGCGACCTGGCCGCCGACCTGCGCGCGCCCACGCCCACGGCCGCCGCCGAGCTGGCGGCGCCGTCGCGCGCCAGCCTGCTGCAGCACCTCGGTGCGCTGGAGCGCAGCCTGACCCTGCGCATCGACCATCGCCTGCAGACCCTCGCCCAGCGCCTGGATCGACTCGCGCTGCGCCTGTCCCGCCCCAGTGACGTGCTGGCCCGCCAACGGCGCCTGCTGGATCTGCTGGCCCAGCGTGYCGGCGCGGCGCCACGCCGGCGCGTCGAGTTGCAAGGCCAGCGGCTGACCCACCTGGAGCAGCGCCATGAACGCGCGCACCACGAGATCCTGGCGCGCCAGCACACCCGGCTGGACGCGCTGCAGGCCCGGCTGCAGGCCCTGGACCCGCAGCATGTGCTGGCGCGCGGCTACGCCTGGCTGGACGACGGCGCCGGCGGCGCGGTGACGTCCGTGCATGCCTTGCTGCCCGGCGCCGAGGTGCGCGCGGTGCTGGCCGACGGCAGCCTCGACTTGCGCGTTCTGGGGGTACAGCCTTCGCCGCAGGGGTGATTGGCTCTCCCTACAATCTTTGCGTTTCCCTTCCCCCCAACACCTGAGGACTCCACGATGGAACACACGCTGCCCCCGCTGCCTTACCCGATCGACTCGCTGGCCCCGCACTACAGCAAGGAAACGCTGGAGTTCCACCACGGCAAGCACCACAACGCTTACGTCGTGAACCTCAACAACCTGCAAAAGGGCACCGAGTACGAAGCCCTGACGCTGGAAGAGATCATCAAGAAGGCACCGAACCCGGGCCCGATCTACAACAACGCCGCCCAGATCTGGAACCACACCTTCTTCTGGAACTGCATGAAGCCGCAAGGTGGCGGCGAGCCCAGCAGCGCGCTGGCCGACGCCATCAACGCCAAGTGGGGCAGCTATGCCGCCTTCAAGGAAGCCTTCGTCAAGAGCGCCGTTGGCAACTTCGGCTCGGGCTGGACGTGGCTGGTCAAGAAGGCCGACGGCTCTGTCGACATCGTCAACACCGGCGCCGCCGGCACGCCGCTGACCGGCGCTGACAAGGCGCTGCTGACCGTCGACGTGTGGGAACACGCCTACTACATCGACTACCGCAACCTGCGCCCCAAGTTCGTCGAGACCTTCCTGAGCAATCTCGTGAACTGGCAGTTCGCTGAAGCCAACTTCGCCTGAGCGATTCGCCCCGAACAAAGGCCGGCCGATGCCGGCCTTTTTCGTTGGTTCGGCCTTTCGGGCCGAGCGCCGGGCCGCTCCCGAGCCGGCCCGCGTTGGCGATGTGCTCTCGGCTCGATGCCGAGAGCATCGCCGTCCCCTCGGGGGACYGACCAGATGCGCTCGCGTTCAGCGACGCGCAACTGGGCGAGGGGCGCCTATTGCGACACCTGAATGACGTGCCGCACCAGCGGATAGACCTGGTGCTGCCAGCGCCGCCCGCTGAACACGCCGTAGTGGCCGACGTTGGGCTGGATGTAGTGGGTGCGCATATAGGCGCGCAGGCTGCTGGCGAGGTCCTGGGCGGCCAGCGTCTGGCCGACAGCGCAGATGTCGTCGCGCTCACCCTCCACGGTCAGCAAAGCGGTGCGGCGGATGGCCGCCGGGTTCACACGCCGGCCCCTGAAGAACATCTCGCCGCGTGGCAGGTCGTAGGTCTGGAAGACGCGCTCCACTGTTTCCAGGTAGAAGTCGGCCGCGAGGTCGGCCACGGCCAGGTATTCCTCGTAGAACACGCGCGTGACCTCGGCCTTGTCGAACTCGTCGGCGACGAGGTGCTTGTAGTAGTCCTTGAAGGCGTTGGTGTGCCTGTCCTTGTTCATGCTCATGAAGGCCGACAGCTGCACGAAGCCCGGGTAGACGCGCCGCCCCGCGCCCGCGTGCTGCCAGGGCACATGGCTGATCAGGTTCTTCTTGAACCACGAGATGGGTTTGCTGGTGGCGAGTTCGTTGACGGCGGTGGGGCTGACCCGGCAGTCGATCGGGCCGGCCATCAGCGTCAGGCTGGCTGGCGTGGCGGGGTGGTCGTCCTCGGCCATCAGCGCCACGGCTGCCAGTGCGCTGACGCAGGGCTGGCAGACGGCCACCACATGAGCCTGCGGGCCGATGGCGGCCAGGAAGTCGATCAGGTGGCCGGTGTATTCGTCCAGCCCGAAGCGGCCGGCCGCCAGCGGCACGTCGCGCACGTTGTGCCAATCGGTGATGTAGACGTCATGGTCCTGCAGCAGCGTGCGCACCGTCTCGCGCAGCAGCGTGGCGAAGTGACCCGACATCGGCGCCACCACCATCACTTTGGGTTGCTCRGGCGCGCCTTCCTTGCGAAAGCGCAGCAGCGTCGCAAAGGGCGTGGTCAGCGTGGCTTCTTCGGTGACAGGCCAGCGCTCGTCGCCGCTGACGATCTCACCAATGCGCCAGGGCGGGCGGGTGTGGGTGATCTGGGCCAGCTCGAAGACCTTGCCTGCCGCCGACCACTGGCGCGCTGGCAGCCAGCTGGCGTCAGCAATGCCGGGCTGCTGCAGGAAGGGAATCGACATGCGCGTGGCCATGCGCAGCGGCCACAGCAGATCGGTATGGGCCTGGTAGGCGGGGTACATGGTTGCTCCTGCAAGGCCGGTGATGCCAGGAGCGACGCAAGGAGCGCGCCAGCATGGCATGGGCCTTGCGTCGATGGGGTGCCCAGACCGAGAAGGAGACGCCATGCCTGTTGCCACGCCGACCCGCCCTGCCGCCAAGGCGGCGAAAACCGCTCCAGCGCCGGCGCGCAAATCCAAGGCCGCGACATCCGCGGCCACGCTGACGCTGAGCAGCAAGAACTACTCGTCCTGGTCGCTGCGCGGCTGGCTGCTGACGCGCTTCGCCGGCCTGGCCTTCGAGGAGATCATGGTCTCGCCCGACGACGAGGATGCGCGCAAGGAACTGCTGCTGCTGGCGCCGTCCATCCGCGTGCCCTGCCTGCGGCATGACGGCGTGACGGTCTGGAACAACATGGCCATTGCCGAGTATCTGAACGAGCTTTTCCCCAAAGCCGGCCTGTGGCCCGCGGACCGCGTCGCGCGGGCCCATGCGCGGGCCATCTGCGGCGAGATGAACTCCGGCTTTGCCAATTTGCGCGCGTCGCTGCCCATGAACCTCAAGGGCCACTTTCCGCGCCACAAGATCTGGGCCGGGGCCAAGCCCGACATTGAGCGCATCACCGAGATCTGGACCGACTGCCTGGCGCGCTACGGCGGCCCCTATCTGTTTGGTGCCAAGCGCGGTGCGGCCGACGCCTTCTTTGCGCCGGTCGTCACGCGCTTCATGAMCTATGACGTGCCGTTGAATCCCGCCTGCATGGCCTATTGCAAGGCCATCAGCGCCATGCCGGAGCTGAAGGAATGGACCGCAGCGGCGCGCGAGGAGCCCGACGAGATCGAGCAGCTCGACATGGATTTCTAGGGCCAGGTCGAAGGCGCCGGCACTTCACAAGGCGCCGGCGCGTCCACCGTCTTGAAGTCCGCCGGCGAGACGATCTCCAGGTACTCCATGTCCGGCGAGTAGTCGAACAGGTAATGCACGATGCCGGGGCGCTGGTGCACGCAGTCGCCGGCCTCGACGAGCGTCACCTGATCGCCGTACATGAACTTGGCCCAGCCCTTGGTCATCAGCACGATCTGGAACTCCGCCTCATGGCGGTGCCATCCCGTGCCCTTTTCAGGGGCCATGTTCGCCTTCACAAGGTGCGCGATGACCTTGCCCGCCGTGGCCTGGGCCACGCCCAGGTCGCGGTAGAGGAAGAAATCTCTCAGGCCGTCGGGGCGCCAGGGCGTGTCCCCGGGCTTGACGTGGGAGAACTGTGTGGCGGACGCGTCGTTGGCGGCGTCCACGGGTATCGACAGATCCGACATGAGGGGCCTCCTGAAGTGCTGCAGGCGCTGGAGCACACGCAATATGTGTTCCCGCAAAAGCTTGACCCAGGTCATGGGGTCGGTGGGGCGGGCCATCTAGATTGGCGGCGTGAGTGCACCCCCTCCCGGCTTGTGTGCGGCTGATGCCGACGCCCGCCTCCTCGCCCCCTTCACGACCTGGCCCGATGGCCCGGGCGGCGTGGCGCTGTCGCAGTTCCAGGTGGCGGGCATGCATTGCGCGGCCTGCTCGGGGTTGATCGAAGCGGCGCTGCTGAAGCTGCCGGGCGTGCGCGGTGCCAGTGTCAATCCGGCGTCGGCCCGGCTGGCCTTGCAGTGGTTGCCTTCGCAGCTCGCGCTCGCCGACGTGTTGGCCGCGCTGCAGGTGGCGGGCTACCGGGCCACGCCCGACGTCGCCGCGCCCGCACGCGAGCTGCGCCGGCAGGAAAGGCGCCAGGCCCTGTGGCGGCTCTTTGTCGCCGCCTTCCTGATGATGCAGGTCATGATGATGGCGACACCGGCCTATGTTGCCGCCCCGGGAGAGCTCAGCGCCGACCTGGACCGCCTGCTGCGCTGGGCCAGCTGGGTGCTGACGCTGCCCGTCATGGTCTTTTCGGCCGCCCCCTTCATGGTCGGCGCCTGGCGGCAGCTCAGGGCAGGGCGGCTGGGCATGGATGTGCCGGTGGCGCTGGGCATCGCCGTCACCTTCGTGGCCAGCACCGGCGCACTGTTCGACCCCGGCGGGCCTTTGGGCCACGAGGTCTACTTCGATTCGCTGACGATGTTCGTCGCGCTGCTGCTGCTGGCGCGCTGGTTCGAACTGGGGGCGCGGCATCGTGCGGCGGATGCGCTGGAAGCGGTCGCCGGTGCGATGCCAACGGCGGCCGAGCGGCTGCGTGATGACGGCAGCAGTGAACGCGTCGCGCCCGAGGCGCTGCGCGTGGGCGATCGCATCCGCGTCGCGGCCGGCGAGGCCTTCGCGGCCGACGGCCGTGTGCTGTCCGGCCAGGGCTGGGCCGACGAGGCCCTGCTGACGGGCGAATCCGCGCCGGTCGCCAAGACGGTGGGCGATGCGGTCGTGGCGGGCAGCATCAACCTCGACGGCTCGCTCATCGTCAGCGTGCTGCGCGTGGGTGCAGACACGACGGCGCAGGGCATCGTGCGATTGATGCAGCAGGCCCAGAGCCAGCGGCCGTTTGTCAACGGCGTGCTGGACCGCGTGGCCGCGGGCTTCACGGCGGTCGTGCTGCTGCTGGCGCTGCTGGCGGGCGTCGGCTGGTGGTGGCTGGATCCTTCACGCGCCATCGCAGTGGCCGTGGCCGTGCTGATCGTCACCTGCCCCTGCGCGCTGACCCTGGCCGCGCCAGCGGCCTGGCTCGCGGCCAGCGGCGCGCTTGCTCGGCGCGGGTTGCTGCTGACGGACCTGGCGGCGCTGGAACGGCTGTGCGCCATCGACACCGTCGTCTTCGACAAGACCGGCACGCTCAGTGAGGACCGGCTGCAGCTGCGTCGCCACTGGGCCCAGGGCGCCGATGCCGACGCGCTGCTGAACGTCGCCCGCAGCCTGGCCGGGCTGTCGCGCCACCCGGTGGCGCAGGCGCTGGCCGACGGAAGTGCCGGCAGCTGGGCGGACGTGCGCGAAGTTGCCGGCCGCGGCGTGGAGGCGCGTGATGCGACCGGCCGGGTCTGGCGCCTGGGTGCGCCGGCCTGGGTCAGCGCGCGGCCCGACCCGTCTGCGCGGCTGGCGTCCGGCCCCGTGGGCTGCGGCGACTGCGTGCTGTGGCTGGACCTTGCCGAAGCACCACGCGCCGACGCCGCCGAAGCAGTCAAGGCCTTGCGCGCGCAAGGCATGCGCGTGCGCCTGCTGTCGGGAGACCAGCCGGCCGCCGTCGCGCGCATGGCTGCGCTGCTGGACATCGCGCATTGGCGCGCAGGCGCCACGCCCGAGTCCAAGCTGGCCGCCGTGCGTGGCTGGCAGGCGGCGCATGAGCGCGTGCTGATGGTGGGCGACGGCATCAACGACGCGCCGGTGCTGGCCGCGGCAGACGTGCGTATCGCCATGGGGCAGGGCGCCATGCTGGCGCGCGGCGCCGCGGATGCGCTGCTGGTGTCCGGCCGGCTGATGGCGCTGCCCCAGGCCCTCGTGCTGGCGCGCAAGACGCGCCGCGTGCTGCGCCAGAACCTTGCTTGGGCGGCGCTCTACAACCTGGCCTGCGTGCCGCTGGCGCTGACGGGCTGGCTGCCACCACTGGCGGCGGGCATCGGCATGGCGGGCAGTTCCTTGTTCGTGGTGCTGAATTCGCGCAGGCTGGCCCGCTGATGGACATCCTCTACCTCCTCATCCCCTTCTCGGTCGTGCTGGTGCTGCTCATCGTGGCGGTCTTCGCCTGGGCTGTGCACTCCGGACAACTGGACGGCTTCGAACACGAGGCTGAACGCATCCTGCTTGACGAGGATCAAGGCGCCTAGGAGCCCTCGCACGAAGAATCGTTTGCATCAGACTGAAGGAGTCGCGATGGCGAACGAAAAAGCGCTGGCCACCACTGGGGCGGTATACGAAGACGGGCCGGTACGCGCATTTGCGCTGGCCGCCGTTCTATGGGGTGTGGTGGGGATGCTGGTGGGCGTCATCATTGCCGCCCAGCTGGCCTGGCCCGATCTCAACCTCGGCATTCCCTGGCTGAGCTACGGGCGCTTGCGGCCGCTGCACACCAATGCCGTCATCTTCGCCTTCGGCGGCTGCACGCTGTTCGCGACGAGCTACCACGTGGCGCAGCGCACCGGGCAAACGGCACTCTTCTTGCCGAAGCTGGCCTGGTTCACGTTCTGGGGCTGGCAGCTGGTCATCCTGCTCGCGGCACTCTCGCTGCCCATGGGCTACACGACCGGCAAGGAATACGCCGAGCTCGAATGGCCCATCGACATCCTGATCGCGGTGGTCTGGGTGGCGTATGCGGTGGTGTTCTTCGGCACGATCGGCACCCGCAAGATCCGCCACATCTACGTGGCGAACTGGTTCTTCGGCGCCTTCATCATCGCCGTGGCCCTGCTGCACATCGTCAACAGCGCCGAGATCCCGGTCAGCATGACCAAGAGCTACTCGGCCTATGCCGGCGTGCAGGACGCGATGGTGCAGTGGTGGTACGGCCATAACGCGGTGGGCTTCTTCCTGACCGCGGGCTTCCTCGGGATGATGTACTACTACATCCCCAAGCAGGCCGAGCGCCCCGTCTACAGCTACCGGCTGTCCATCGTCCACTTCTGGGCGCTGATCTTCACCTACATGTGGGCGGGCCCCCACCACCTGCACTACACGGCGCTGCCGGACTGGGCGCAGAGCATCGGCATGATCTTCAGCCTGGTGCTGCTGGCGCCGAGCTGGGGCGGCATGATCAACGGCGTCATGACGCTGTCGGGCGCTTGGCACAAGCTGCGTGACGACCCCATCCTGAAGTTCCTCATCGTCGCGCTGTCGTTCTACGGCATGTCGACCTTCGAGGGGCCGATGATGTCGATCAAGACGGTGAACTCGCTGTCGCACTACACCGACTGGACGGTGGGCCACGTGCACAGCGGCGCCCTGGGCTGGGTGGGCCTGATCTCGATGGGCTCGCTGTACCACCTGATCCCGCGCATGTTCGGCCGCACGCAGATGTACTCCAAGAGTGCCATCGAGCTGCACTTCTGGATCGCGACGCTGGGCATCGTGCTCTACATCGCCGCGATGTGGATTGCCGGCGTCATGCAGGGCCTGATGTGGCGCGCGGTCAACCCCGACGGCACGCTGGTCTACACCTTCGTCGAAAGCGTCAAGGCGACCTGGCCCTTCTACGTGATCCGACTCAGCGGCGGCCTGCTCTACCTTGCCGGCATGCTGATCATGAGCTGGAACGTCATCAAGACCGTGCAGGCCGGCAACTCGCAGTCCGTGCGCATCCCGGCCCCCGTGCTGGCCCACGCCTGAAGGAGATTCCATGAGTAACAACACCCAAGCCGTCTCCGGCCACCAGCGCATCGAAACCAGCAACCTGCTGATGATCGTGCTGGTGCTGCTGACCGTGCTGGTTGGCGGCGTCGTCGAGATCGTGCCGCTGTTCTTCCAGCGCTCCACCACCCAGGCCGCGCCCGGCCTCAAGCCCTACACGGCGCTGCAGCTGGCTGGCCGCGACATCTATCTGCGCGAGGGTTGCTACAACTGCCACTCGCAGATGATCCGCCCGCTCGCCGCCGAGACGCTGCGTTATGGCAAGTACTCCACCGCGGGCGAGTTCGTCTACGACCACCCCTTCCAGTGGGGCAGCAAGCGCACGGGGCCTGACCTGCACCGCGTCGGCGCCAAGTACAGCGACGACTGGCACCGCATCCACCTGAACAACCCGCGCGATCTGGTGCCCGAGTCCAACATGCCGGCCTACCCCTGGCTGGTGAATTCACCGGTGGACGCCGCCGGCATGCCGGCGCGCTTGGCGGCGATGCGCATGCTGGGCGTGCCCTACACCGAGGACGAGGTGAAGGCCTCCTCCGACGACGTGAAGGGCAAGACAGAGCTCGACGCGCTGGTGGCCTATCTGCAGGTGCTTGGCACCGCGAACAAGTAAGGAGCCCGCACCATGGGCATCAACGAACTCCGTATCGCCGTGACCCTGGTGTCGCTGGCTGTCTTCCTCGGCATCATCGCCTGGGCCTGGCGCGGCCGCTTCGACGACGCCGCGCGCCTGCCTTTCGAAGGAGATGAGCAATGAGCGACTTCTTCAATGGCGGCTGGTCCCTCTTCATCGCCATTGGCACCATTGGCGGCCTGATCGCCTGCGGCATCCTCCTCATCATCGCCAGCCGCCGCCAGGTGATGGCCACCGACAACACGACGGGCCACGTCTGGGACGAGGACCTGCGCGAGCTGAACAACCCACTGCCGGCCTGGTGGATGGGCTTGTTCGTGCTGACCATCGTCTTCGCCGGCATCTACCTGGCGCTGTATCCGGGGCTGGGCAGCCAGGCTGGCAAGCTGGGCTGGACGAGCCTAGGCGAGCACGCCAACGACCTGGCACAGGCGCGCGCCACCATGGCGCCGGTCTATGCCGGCTTCGCCGACAAGACGCCGGAGCAACTGGCCAAGGACCCCAAGGCCCATGCCATCGGCGAGCGGCTGTTCGCCAACAACTGCGCGCAGTGCCACGGTGCCGACGCCAAGGGCTCCAAGGGCTTCCCCAACCTGACCGACACCGACTGGCTGTGGGGCGGCTCGCCCGAAACCATCACCGAGACCATCACCAAGGGCCGCGAGGGCAACATGCCCGTGATGGCCCCGGCGGTGGGCACGGCAGAGGACGTGCGCAACGTCGCCCATTACGTGCTGTCGCTGTCGGGCAGCCCGCACAACGCGCTGTATGCCCAGCTCGGCAAGCCCAAGTTCACCGCCTGCGCGGCCTGCCACGGCCCCGGCGGCCAGGGCAACCCGGCCCTGGGTGCGCCCAACCTGAGCGACAAGGTCTGGCTGCACGGCTGGGGCGAGGAGGCCGTCACGGCCATGGTCAACAACGGCAAGCACAACGTGATGCCGGCCCATGGCGAGCGGCTGACGCCCGAGCAGATCCGCGTGCTGGCTTCCTATGTCTGGAACCTGTCGCAATCGCAAGGCGTCATCGCTGCCGCCCCCTGAGTCCCATGTCTGTTCCCTCTGCGCCCGGTTCGGGCGACGCCGTCCATGTCATCCGCCTCTACAAGTCGGAAGACAAGATCCACCCGCGTTCGGTGGACGGCTTCTACGCCCGCTGGCGCTGGGCCATCGTCGCGCTGACCCAGCTCGTGTTCTACGGCCTGCCCTGGCTCAACTGGGGCGAGCGGCAGGCCGTGCTCTTCGATCTGGGCTCGCGGCGCTTCTACATCTTCGGCCTGGTGCTGTATCCGCAGGACTTCGTGTACCTCACGGGCCTGCTGATGATCTCGGCTTACGCGCTCTTCCTGTTCACGGCCGTGGCCGGGCGGCTGTGGTGCGGCTATGCCTGCCCGCAGACGGTCTACACCGAGATCTTCATGCGCGTGGAGCGCTGGTTCGAAGGCGACCGCAACGCGCGGCTGCGGCTGGACAAGGCGCCCTGGTCCCTCGACAAGCTCTGGCGCAAGACGGCCAAGCAGTCCGTGTGGATCGCCATCGGCCTGTGGACCGGCTTCACCTTCGTCGGCTATTTCACGCCCATCCACACGCTGGCCGCCGAGGTGGGTAGCCTGGGCCTGGGCCCGTGGGAAACCTTCTGGGTGCTGTTCTACGGCTTCGCCACCTACGGCAACGCCGGCTACATGCGCGAGCAGGTCTGCAAGTACATGTGCCCCTACGCGCGCTTCCAGAGCGCGATGTTCGACCGCGACACGCTGATCGTCAGTTACGACCCCGAGCGCGGCGAGCCGCGCGGCAAGAATGCGCAGCGCGGCAAGAAGGGCGAGGCGCGCAGCGCTGCCGCCCCCGTGGGCGATTGCATCGACTGCAACCTGTGCGTGCAGGTCTGCCCGACCGGCATCGACATCCGCGACGGCCTGCAGTACGAATGCATCGGCTGCGCGGCCTGCATCGACGTCTGCAACGGCGTCATGGACAAGATGGGCACCGAGCGCGGCCTCATCCGCTACGACACCGAGAACGGCTTGGAGCAGCGCCTGACGCGCGCGCAGCGTTGGCAGCATGTGCTGCGCCCGCGCGTGCTGATCTACACCGCCGTGCTGCTCGTCATCTGCACGGCCCTGATGTGGAGCCTGCTGTCGCGGCACAGCTTCCGCGTCGACATCGTGCGCGACCGCGCTTCGATGGCCCGCCTCGTCGAGGACGGCTGGATCGAGAACGTCTACCGCCTGCAGGTCATGAACGCGACCGAGTCGCCCCAGCGCTACCGCATCGAAGCCGAGGGCCTCCCCGGCCTGGCTCTGACCCAGGCCGCCACCGTGGACCTGGGCCCCGCCGAGGCGCGCTGGGTGGCGGTGGCCCTGCGCGTGCCGCCCGAGACGGCGCAACAGCTCAAGGCTGGCGCCCATCCCATGCGCTGGCGCATCAGCCGCTTCAGCCGCATCAGCGATGACACCGGTGGATCGGCCACCGAGACCGTCGTCGAGAAGTCCACTTTCGTGCTGCCGCGCTGACGGCGAGGAGAACCCCATGTCCGCCCTGAATACCCCCTCCGCCTGGCGCGAGCCCATGGTCTGGCTCGTGGTCGGCGGCCCGGCGACGGTCGTCGTCGCCAGCTTCATCACGCTGGCGCTGGCCATCCGCCACCCGGACCCGCCGCTGGACCTGCGCCCCACCGCCCAGGCTGCCGACGACACCGAGCCCGCCGACCTGCGTGCCCGTGCCGGTGATGCGGTACCGGCCCTGGTCGCGCGCAACCATGCCGCC
This sequence comes from Roseateles sp. P5_E1, assembly GCF_054049335.1. Lineage (NCBI taxonomy): Bacteria > Pseudomonadati > Pseudomonadota > Betaproteobacteria > Burkholderiales > Sphaerotilaceae > Roseateles > Roseateles sp. P5_E1. The sequence goes on along the minus strand of NZ_JBFUMN010000065.1, from coordinate 12,795 downwards.
ACGGGCACGGCGGGCCTCAAGAGATGAACAGCACAGCCGGCCCCACGCGCATCAGGCGCTTTGCGATGGCCGTGGCCTGGTCGTCCTTCCTTGCGGCCGGCGTGCTGGAGGCCCTGGTGTTCGCCGTTGTCGACCCGGCCGACCTGCGCTGGTTTGGCACTGCGCCCGTGCAGCTGTCGACCCAGGCCATCTACACCCTCAGCTTCCTGATCTTCTGGGCCGTCATCGCCTTGGGCGCCAGCCTGGCGTTGCTGCTCATCAGCCTGCCCGGCGACGAGGTCAAGCCTGGGCGTCATGCGCCGGGCTGGCCTCGCTGAGCCCGGCGCCCGCCACCACGCGTGCGTTGCGGTCATGCGTCCAGTAGGCCCAGGCCCAGTCCACCAGCACGACGAAGCGGTTGCGGAAGCCGATCAGGAAATAGACGTGGGCGAACAGCCAGAACAACCAGGCCGGCAGGCCCGAGAAGCGCAGCGACCCGGCCGGCGTGCCCAGGTCGACGACGGCGCTGTGGCGGCCGATGGTGGCGAGGTTGCCGTAGTCGCGGTAGCGAAAGGCCTGCGTCGCCTCGCCGCGCAGCCGGCGCTGGATGTTGGCGGCGGCGTGCCGGCCCATCTGCTTGGCGCCGGGTGACACGCCGGGCACGGGCTTCGGAGGCTGGCCGGGCGCGTGGCTTTGCGCGGCGGCGAGGTCGCCGATGACCTGGATATTGGCCTGGCCCTTCAAGCTCAGGTCGGGCTCGACGACCACACGGCCGGCGCGGTCCAGCGTGCAGCCGGTTGCGTCGGCCAGCGCACGGCCCAGGGGCGAAGCCGCCACGCCGGCGGCCCAGACGACGCAGCGGCTGTGCAGGCGCTCCGGGCCGGTTGGCGTCGTGATGTCCAGCCCCTGGGCGTCGATGCCGGTCACACGGGCGTTCAGGCGCACGTCCACGCCGAGCGCGCCCAGTTGCTCGCGGGCGCGTTCGCTCAGGCTCTCGGGCATGGCCTGCAGCACTCGCGGGCTGCCCTCCACCAGCAGCACACGTGCCTGTCGTGGGTCGATGCGGCGGAATTCACCGGGCAGGGTGTGGCGGGCGATCTCGGCAAAGGTGCCAGCCAGTTCGACCCCGGTCGGCCCGCCGCCGACGACGACGAACTGCAGCAGGGCGGCGCGCTGGGCGGGATCGTCCTCGCCATTTGCTTCACGTTCGGCAGCCTCGAAGGCCAGCAGCACGCGGCGGCGAATCTCGAAGGCGTCGCTCAGCGTCTTCAGCCCCGGCGCGTGCTCGGCCCAGTCATCGCGGCCGAAATAGCTGTGCGTGGCGCCGGCGGCGACGATGAGGTGGTCCCAGCGCAGCGTGGCACCGTCCTTCAGTGTCGCGGTTCGCGCGGTGGCGTCGATGGCGACGATCTCGCCCATCAGCGTCGTCACATTGCGCTGGCCACGGAAGAGGTGGCGGATGGGCGCCGCAATCGACGGCGCCGACAGGCCCGCCGTGGCCACCTGGTAGAGCAGGGGCTGGAAGAGGTGGTGGTTGGTCTTGTCGACGAGGGTGATGTCGACGTCGGTGGTGCGCAGCGCGCGCGCCGCCTCCAGGCCGCCGAAGCCGCAGCCAATGATCAGGACTTGAGGACGCATGGACAGCCATCCTACGCTCGGTTTGTTGCGCCGCAGCATGGCTGTTTTTCAAATGGCGGCAGGCTGGTTGCATCGTGATGCAAAGCCAGCCGGCGAGGTCCGATCACGTGCCGTTTGCGCACCTAGGATGCGGCGCCCAAGATGTCCTCCGCCACGCTGGCCGCTGCCTCCTCCGCACCCGAACCGACCTGGCAACGCCCGCGCGGCGGTGGCCTGCGCGGGCTGTCCTTCCACCAGTGCCTGCTGGCCGCCTTTTTGCTGATCACGGCGCTGCTGGGCGGCGCGGCGGCCCAGGCCATGTTCGCACTCGAGCATGTCGCCCTGCAGAGCCGCGAAGCCGCGCAGGACGCCGCCAATCTGAGCGCCCAGGTGCAGCGGCTGTCCGAACGCACCGTGGCCATGGAGCGCAGTGCGCGGCAGTTCCTGGTGCTCGACGATGCCAGCCTGCGCGAACGCTTCCAGGCCGCCTGGGCAGACGCCAAGGCCACGCAGGCGGCATTGGCCGGCACGCTGACCGAGCCGGCATCGAAGCAGCTGTTCGCCGACTGGGGCAGGCAGGCCGAAGCGGCCTGGGAGGTGCTGCAGAACCCAGGCCCGACCCGCACTCGCTCCACGGCACTGCGGCGGCTGACACCGGTATTCGCGCGCCTGCACGGCCTCAACGAGACCCTGACCGAGCAGAGCCAGCGCGCCGTGGACCGCCGCAGTGACGCGGTGCTGGCCGAACTGGAGCAGCAGCGGCGCCTCATCAGCGCCCTGGTGCTGGGCGCCATCGCGCTGGCCGTGCTGCTGGCGCTGGGTTTTGGACACTGGCTGCTGCGGCCGCTGGCCCATGTCGAGGCGGCCATCGGCCGGTTGGGCGACAACCGCTTCGACGAGCCCGTGGAGGTGCGCGGCCCGGCCGACCTGCGCCGGCTCGGGCGCCAGCTGGAGTGGCTGCGCCAACGCCTGGCCACGCTGGAGTCGGACAAGACGCGCTTCGTGCGCCACATCTCGCATGAGCTGAAAACGCCGATGGCCTCCATCCGCGAAGGCGCGGCCCTGCTGCGCGAGGGCGTTGCCGGCCCGCTGACGCCGGATCAGACCGAGATCGTGCGCATCCTCGGCGACAACAGCGCCGCCCTGCAGGGCCAGATCGAGGACCTGCTGCGCTACCAGACGCTGGCCTCCAACTCTCAGCAACTGCAGCGCCGCGCGACCGACCTCAAGGCGTTGCTGGCGCGTGTGGTGGATGAACAGCGCCTGCTCTGGCAGACCCGGGGCCTGCAGGTACGCATTGACGCCGCGGCCTGCAACGCCCTTGTCGACGACGCCAAGCTGGCCATCGTGCTGGCCAATCTGCTGGCCAACGCGCTGCGCTTCAGCCCGCCCGGGGGCGTCATCGTGCTGACCCTGGAGCAGGACGACCGCAAGTTTTGCATCGACTGCATCGACGCCGGTCCCGGCGTGGCCGCCGAGGATGCCGAGCGCATCTTCGACCCCTTCTATCAAGGCCGCAACCAGGCGCCCGGTGCGCGCCGCGGCAGTGGCATCGGCTTGTCCATCGTGCGCGAGATCGTGCAGGCCCACGGCGGCAGCTGCCGGCTGCTGGCCAGCGAAGGCGGTGCCCATTTCCGGATCGAGATACCCCATGCGAAGACTGCTTGAGATTGGCTCATTGCTGCTGCTGGCCGCCTGCCAGACGGCCCCGCCAGCGCCCGTGCCGGCTCCGCCGCCCCCTGCGCCTGTCTGCCCGGAGCTGCCCGCGCCACCGCCGCAGGTCGACGATCTGAAGGCGCTGGTCGGCTATGCCGAGGATCTGCGCAAGGCCCTGGCCCTGAGCCAGGGGCGCAGCAGCGCGGACCAGGCCCAGGCTGCGGCGCAGATCGACCTGATCGCCAATGCGACCGACGCGTCGGCCGAACCGATCAAGCCGCTGGCCGCGCTGATGGCCACCCGCCTGGCCGAGCAGCGGCGACTGCAGGACAACATCGACAAGCTCAGCCAGCAACTGCGCGAGAGCCAGCGCCGCAACGAGCAGCTCAACGAGAAGCTCGAGGCCCTCAAGGCCATCGAGCAGACCCTGCCGGGCAAGCCTGGTGCTCCGCGATAAAGGGGCAGCAATGACCACGCAAGCCACCATCCTCCTCGTCGACGATGACGCCGACCTGCTGCGCCTGATGACGATGCGGCTGACCGCTGCCGGCCACGCCGTGCAGGCCGTGGCCAGCGCCGAAGCTGCGCTCGCCCACCTCGCCGTGCGGCTGCCGTCCCTCGTCATCACCGATGTGCGCCTGCCGGGGCTGGACGGCCTGGCCCTGTTCGACGAGGTGCGCGCCCGGCACCCGTCGCTGCCGGTCATCCTGCTGACCGCCCACGGCAACATCCCCGATGCGGTCGAGGCCACGACGCGGGGCGCCCATGCCTATCTGACCAAGCCCTTCGACGGCAAGGGGCTGCTGGACAAGATCAACCAGGCGCTGCGGGTGAACGTGACGGGGCCGGCGCCGCTGGACGGCGATGCTGCGTGGCGCAGCGAGATCATCAGCCGCAGCCCGCGCATGGCCGAGGTGCTGTCCGAGGCGCGGCTGGTGGCGGCGACCGACGCGAGCGTGCTGATCTCGGGCGACAGCGGCACCGGCAAGGAGCTGCTGGCGCGCGCCATCCACCGCGCCAGCCCGCGCGCAGCGAAGCCCTTCATCGCGGTGAACTGCGCCGCCATCCCCGAGGCACTGCTGGAATCCGAGCTGTTCGGCCATGTGAAGGGCGCCTTCACCGGCGCGCAGGCGCAGCGCCAGGGGCTGATCCCCGCGGCGCAGGGCGGCACGGTCTTTCTGGACGAGATCGGCGACATGCCGCTGGCCCTGCAGGTGAAGTTGTTGCGCGTGCTGCAGGAACGCGTCGTGCGGCCGGTAGGCAGCAACGAGGCGGTGGCGGTGGATGTGCGTGTGCTGTCGGCCACCCACCGCGACCTGGAGCTCGCCATGGCCGAGGGCCAGTTCCGCCCCGACCTCTATTACCGGCTCAATGTCGTGCAACTGCGCCTGCCCCCGCTGTCGGAGCGGCGCGAGGACATCGCACTGCTGGCCCAGCACTTCCTGCAGACCTTGGCCGAGCGGCACCGCCGGCCGGTCAAGGGTTTTGCGCCGGATGCGCTGGAGGCGTTGGTGACTGCGCCCTGGCCGGGTAATGCGCGCCAGCTCTACAACGTCGTCGAACAGGTCTGCGTGCTGGCCATGGCGCCGCTGGTGTCGCTGACCCAGGTGCAGCGCGCGCTGCAGACGCCGTCGCTGGAGGTGCTGAGCTACCAGCACGCCAAGCAGCGTTTCGAGCGCGACTACCTCAATCAGTTGCTGAAATTGACCTCGGGCCATGTGGCCGAGGCCGCACGCCTGGCCGACCGCAACCGCACCGAGTTTTATCGCCTGATGCAGAAGCACGGGCTGGATCCGCAGCTCTTTCGCGCTGACCCCCTAGCTGCCGCGTCGGATTCGGGCGACAGAAAACCGTCAGATGAATCAAGCACTTAGGCCGGCATCGCCATGCGGCGTCGCCGCCCGGCGACAAAAAGGCCCGTGCTTGTCGTTGCTGAGGGGCCCCGTCGCGCCGGGTTTTGTCCTAAGTCATTGATCTGCTGAGTAAATCTGAAACTGGCACGGGCCTTGCGCTGAACCTGTTCGTGGTGCCCCCCGGTATCGCTTTCGATTCACGCATCCTCAGGAGATCTGCATGCGACAAACATCCACCTTCGCCCGACTGCTGTCTGCCGCCTTGATGGCTGGTAGTGCCACTGCAACCTTTGCCGCTGACCAAGCACCGGCGACGCCGGCCCCGGCCGAACAGGTTGCTCAGGCGCAAACCGCCGGCGACACGACGATTGCCAGCCAGGCCCAGGCCGTATTGCAGCAGGACAAGGATCTGGCAGTCCTGCCGCTGACCGTGAGCAGCAGCGCTGCTGGCGTGGTCGTGCTCAAGGGCGCGGCACCCAGCGCCGACCTGGCCCAGAAGGCCATCAAGCTGGTTCAGGCCGTGCCCGGCGTGAAGGAAGTGCGCAACGAGATCAAGGTCGGCTGACCGCCGTTTCCTCGATCTCGAGGCCCTGCGCGCCCCCGCAGGGCCTTTTTTCGTCTGGCTTCAGCAGCGGCTGTTGTTCACCAAGACCTGAAGCCCGGCCTGGTCGAGAATGCGCAGCTGGCGCTGCTTGACCTCCAGCAGCCCGTCCTCCTGGAATTTGGAGAAGGTGCGGCTGACGGTTTCCAGTTTCAGGCCGAGGTAGCTGCCGATCTCTTCGCGCGTCATGCGCAGCACGAGGCTGGATGCCGAGAAGCCGCGTGCCTGCAGGCGCTGGGTCAGGTTCAGCAGGAAGGCCGCCAGGCGCTCCTCGGCCCGCATATTGCCGAGCAGCAGCATGACGCCGTGGTCGCGCACGATCTCCCGGCTCATGATCTTGTGAAAGGAGTGCTGCAGCACGCTGAATTCGCGTGACAGCTCCTCCAGCTGGGAATAGTGGATGACGCAGACGGACGAGTCCTCCAGCGCGACGGCGTCGCAGTGGTGGCGGTCGCTGCTGATGCCGTCCAGGCCGAGCAGCTCGCCGGCCATCTGGAAGCCGGTGACCTGGTCGCGGCCATCCTCGCTGCCGACGCGGGTCTTGAAGAAGCCGGTGCGCACGGCGTACAACGCTTCAAAGCTCTCGCCGTTGCGAAACAGATACCCGCCGCGCGGCACGCTGCGTCGCATCGCGACGAGGCCATCCAGGCGGGTCAGGTCGGCGGCCCGCAAGCCCACAGGCAGGCAGAGTTCGCGCAGATTGCAGCTGGCGCAGGCGACCTTGAGCGGCTCGAGGGCGGCGGTGGGGCAGGGGAGACTCATGGGTTGGCATTCTTGGACCGGGCCAGCACTGCGCGCTTGACCTGGATCAAGGCCGGCGAGCCGCGGTATCGGCACAGTTGCCGCATGGCTGCTGTGACCGAAAGACCGCTGGACCCCGACCTCCTTGACGCCAATATCAGGCGCCACGACGTGGCCGGCCCGCGCTACACCTCCTACCCGACGGCCGACCGCTTCGTCGAGGCCTACCAGGCACCCCAGCACCTGCAGGCGCTGTCACAGCGCGGCGCGGCCCAGCCGCTGTCGGTCTATGTGCACATCCCGTTCTGTGAGCAGCTCTGCTACTACTGCGCCTGCAACAAGATCATCACCAAGCACCACGAGCGCGCCCAGCCCTATCTGGCCGCGTTGAACCTGGAGATGGACCTGGTGGCCGAGGCCCTGGGCGGCCACGCGCCCGTTTCGCAACTGCATCTGGGCGGTGGCTCGCCGACCTTTCTGTCGGACCCTGAACTGAGCGTGCTGATGGACGCGCTGCGCCGGCGCTTCAAGCTGCTGCCTGGTGCCGAGCTGTCCATCGAGGTGGACCCGCGCACGGTGGATCTGGCGCGCCTGGCGCACCTGCGCCGGCTCGGGTTCAACCGCCTGTCCTTCGGCGTGCAGGACTTCGACCCGGCCGTGCAGAAGGCCGTGCACCGCGTGCAGCCGCTGGCCTCTGTCGCGGCCCTGATGCGCGGGGCGCGCGAGCTGGGTTTCGCCTCCATCAGCGTCGACCTGATCTATGGCCTGCCGCTGCAGACGCCGGCGTCCTTCGCGCGCACCATCGCCCAGGTCGCCGAGCTCCGGCCCGACCGCATCGCGATGTATGCCTATGCCCACCTGCCGCAGCGCTTCAAGCCGCAGCGCCGCATCGTCGCCGAGTTGCTGCCGCCGGCGGGTGACAAGCTGGCCATGCTGTCAGGCGCGATCAGCGCGCTGCTGGGCGAGGGCTATGCCTACATCGGCATGGACCATTTCGCGCTGCCCGACGACCCGCTGGCCGTGGCCAAGCGCCAGGGCCTGCTGCACCGCAACTTCCAGGGCTATTCGACGCAGCCTGATTGCGATCTCATCGGCCTGGGCGTTTCGGCCATCAGCCGCGTCGGCGCAACGTATGCGCAGAACGCCAAGACCCTGGCCGAGTATGAGGATGCGCTGAACCAGCGCCAGCTGCCCGTGCAGCGCGGCCTGGCATTGACGCGCGACGACCTGTTGCGCCGCGCCGTCATCATGGCGTTGATGTGCCAGGGCCGGCTGGAGTTCGAGTCCATCGCGGCGTCCTATCTCGTCGACGTTGCCACCTACTTCGCGCCGGAGCTGGAGCGCTTGTCCCGGCTGGCCGACCAAGGCCTGGTCGAGCGGCAACCCGACGCTTTGCAGGTCACGCCGCTGGGCTGGTATTTCGTGCGCGCCGTCGCGTCGGTTTTTGATCGCTACCTGCAGGCCGACGCCAGCCGCGAGCGCTTCTCCAAGATCATCTGATGGATGCGGCCCTGGTCCTGTCCGCCACGCTGATGGGGCTGGCAGGCATGCCGCACTGCGCGGCCATGTGCAGTGCGCCTTGCGCCCTCGCCGCGGGGCACCGGCCCGTGCGGCTGCTGGCCGGCCGACTGTTAGGTTATGCCGCCGGGGGTGCGGTGGCGGCAGCGTCCGTCCAGGCGCTCGCACGTGTCTCGCAGAGCGTGACGCTGCTGCAGCCCGCCTGGGCCTTGCTGCAGGCGGCACTGCTGCTGTTCGGCCTGACGCTGTTGGTGCGTGGCCGCGTGCCGGCGTGGCTGGGCGCCATGCGCTGGCGCCCTCAGCCGCGCCATGCCTTCGCTACCGGCATCGCCTGGGTGGCCATGCCCTGTGGGCTGCTGCATGCGGCGCTGCTGCTGGCCGGCTTGTCAGGCTCGCCCTTGAGCGGTGCCGCAGCGATGGCTGGCTTTGCGCTGGCCAGCACACCGGGCCTCGTCATCGCGCCGCTGTGGCGGGCGCGGCTGCTCAAGCAGGGTACGGGTGGTGAGGTGCTGGCGCTGCGCCTGGCCGGGCTCATGCTGGCCGCGGGGGCGGCGTGGGGGCTGGTGCACGGCGTGTGGCAGCGGCTCCTGCTGGCCTGCTGAGCCGGCCATAAACTCGCCGGGTTTCGTTTCCTAGTCTCGTCTCTTGCGCGGAGCCCACACGTCATGTCCCAACACATCAAGGTGCCTGAAGGCGGCCAGAAGATCACCGTCAACGCCGACTTCACGCTGAACGTGCCCGACCAGCCCATCATTCCCTACATCGAAGGCGACGGCACCGGCCTGGACATCACGCCCGTCATGCTCAAGGTGGTGGACGCGGCGGTGGCCAAGGCCTACGGTGGTGCGAAGAAGATCCACTGGATGGAGGTCTACGCCGGCGAGAAGAGCACTCGCGTATACGGCCCCGATGTGTGGCTGCCCGAAGAGACGCTGCAGGCCGTGAAGGAATACGTTGTCTCCATCAAGGGGCCGCTGACCACGCCCGTCGGCGGTGGCATCCGCTCGCTGAACGTCGCCCTGCGCCAGGAGCTGGACCTGTATGTCTGCCTGCGCCCCGTGCAGTATTTCGACGGCGTGCCCAGCCCGGTGAAGGAGCCGCACAAGGTCGACATGGTCATCTTCCGCGAGAACTCGGAGGACATCTACGCCGGCATCGAATACGAGGCCGAGAGCGACAAGGCCAAGAAGCTCATCAAGTTCCTGCAGGACGAAATGGGCGTCAAGAAGATCCGCTTCCCAAACACCTCGGGCATCGGCATCAAGCCTGTCAGCCGGGAGGGCACCGAGCGCCTGGTGCGCAAGGCCATCCAGTACGCCATCGACAACAACAAGCCCAGCGTCACCATCGTGCACAAGGGCAACATCATGAAGTTCACGGAGGGCGGTTTCCGAGATTGGGCCTATGCGCTGGCTCAGAAGGAGTTCGGCGCCCAGCCCATCGATGGCGGCCCGTGGTGCAAGTTCAAGAACCCCAAGACGGGCAAGGACATCACCATCAAGGACAGCATCGCTGACGCCTTCCTGCAGCAGATCATCCTGCGCCCGGCCGAGTACAGCGTCATCGCCACGTTGAACCTGAACGGCGACTACATCTCCGACGCACTGGCCGCGCAGGTGGGCGGCATCGGCATCGCCCCGGGCGCCAACATGAGCGACTCCATCGCGATGTTCGAAGCCACCCATGGCACGGCGCCCAAGTACGCCGGCAAGGACTATGTGAACCCCGGCTCCGAGATCCTGTCGGCCGAAATGATGCTGCGCCACATGGGCTGGATAGCCGCCGCAGACCTCATCATCAGCGCGATGGAAAAGGCCGTCCTGAGCAAGAAGGTGACCTACGACTTCGCGCGCCTGATGGACGGCGCGACGCAGGTGTCGTGCTCCGGGTTCGGGCAGGTGATGATTGACCAGATGGAGTGACACGGTTTCGCCCCGAACGCCTAGACTTTGGGCATGCCGGACTACATCAACACCTACGTTGACGAAGATCAGCTCCTCATCTACGAGGGGGCGGACTTCGACGAGGTGTATCTGGCTGACCGTTCGGGTGAACGCGGTGCGCAGGTGTGGTGTTGGACCCGTCGTGAGACGGACCTCAACAAGGCCAGCTGGCTGCGGCTGATCGTGTCGGTCGATGACAAGGATTCCGCTGCCGCCGTGGAGCGGGTCCGTGGCGCGTTGAAGCCGAATCCTGTGCCGGATCCGTTTCGCAAGCCCGTGCAGCATTGAGTTCGCAATGGTGCAAAAAGAAACCCCGGCGCTCAGGCCGGGGTTTGGGGCGACCCGTGGTGCTTCACGTGTCGCCTGTCAGAAGGCTTTGCAGGAGCAAACGCCTGGTATCAGACTGTAGTAAATATTTTGGTCGTTGGGCTTGCTGTTTCATTGCGGAATACCCGCCAACGTGAAATCGCAACGCGTCATGAGGCGTTGCAAGCAAAACGGGGCACCGATGGCGCCCCGTTTCTTCATTCAGCAGTCGATCAGCTGGCCAGCGATTGCAGCGCCGCATTGAACGTGGCGCTGGGACGCATGACCTTGTCGAGCTTGGCAACGTCCGGCAGGAAATAGCCGCCGATGTCGGTCGGCTTGCCTTGGACGGCCTTCAGTTCCTCGGCGATCTTGGCCTCGTTGGCGGTCAGCGTCTGGGCCAGTGGCTTGAAGCGGGCCGCCAGTTCGGCGTCCTCGGTCTGCTCGGCCAGGGCCTGGGCCCAGTACAGCGTCAGGTAGAAGTGGCTGCCGCGGTTGTCGAGCTCGCCGGTTTTGGGGCTGGGGCCCTTGCCGTTGTCCAGCAACTTGCCGGTGGCGGCGTCCAGGGCCTTGGCCAGCACCTTGGCCTTGGCGTTCTTGGTCTTGATGCCCACGTCTTCCAGGCTGACCGCCAGCGCSAGGAACTCGCCSAGCGAATCCCAGCGCAGGTRGTYYTCCTCSACCAACTGCTGCACGTGCTTGGGCGCMSARCCACCGGCRCCGGTYTCGWACAKGCCSCCRCCRGYCATCARCGGCACGATSGACAGCATCTTGGCSSWGGTGCCCAGYTCCATGATSGGGAASAGGTCGGTCAGGTAGTCGCGCAGGATGTTGCCGGTGGCGCTGATGGTGTCCTGGCCGCGGATGACGCGCTCCAGCGTGTAACGCATCGCGCGCACCTGGCTCATGATCTGGATGTCCAGGCCGGTCGTGTTGTGCTCATGCAGGTACATCTTGACCTTGGTGATGAGCTGCGCCTCGTGGGGGCGGTAGGAGTCCAGCCAGAACACCACCGGCATGCCGGAGTTGCGGGCGCGCGTGACGGCCAGCTTGACCCAGTCGCGGACGGCGGCGTCCTTGCACTGGCACATGCGCCAGATGTCGCCCTGCTCGACGTCCTGGCTCATCAGCACCTCGCCGGTGGCGAGGTCGGTGATGTTGGCCACGCCGTCCTCCGGGATCTCGAAGGTCTTGTCGTGCGAGCCGTATTCCTCGGCCTGCTGAGCCATCAGGCCCACGTTGGGCACCGTGCCCATGGTGCGCGGGTCGAAGGCGCCATGCCATTTGCAGAAGTTGATGATCTCCTGGTAGATGCGGGCAAAGGTCGACTCCGGCATCACGGCCTTGACGTCCTTCAGGCGGCCATCGGCGCCGTACATCTTGCCGCCGCTGCGGATCATCGCGGGCATGGAGGCGTCCACGATGACGTCGTTGGGCGAATGGAAGTTGGTGATGCCCTTGGCCGAGTCCACCATCGCCAGTTCGGGGCGGTGTTCGTGGCAGGCGTGCAGGTCGCGCTTGATCTCGTCCTGCTTGGCGCTGGGCAGCGTGGCGATCTTGGTGTACAGGTCCACCATGCCGTTGTTGACGTTGATGCCCAGTTCGTCGAACAGCTTGGCGTGCTTCTCGAACGCGTCGCGGTAGAAGATGCGCACGCAGTGGCCGAACACGATGGGATGGGACACCTTCATCATGGTGGCCTTGACGTGCAGCGAGAACATCACGCCGGTCTTGCGCGCGTCCTCGATCTCCTTTTCATAGAAGGCCAGCAGGGCCTTCTTGCTCATGTACATCGAGTCGACCACTTCGCGGTCCAGCAGCGAGACCTTGGCCTTGAGCACGATGGCCTTGCCGCTCTTGGTGATGAGCTCCATCTTCACGTCGCGTGCGCGGTCCAGCGTGATCGACTTTTCACCGTGATAGAAGTCGCCGTCGTGCATGTGCGAGACGTGCGAGCGCGAGGCCTGGCTCCAGTCGTCCATGCGGTGCGGGTTCTTGCGGGCGTATTCCTTCACCGCCTTGGGCGCGCGGCGGTCSGAGTTGCCTTCGCGCAGCACCGGGTTCACGGCCGAGCCGATGCACTTGTTGTAGCGCGCGCGGATGTCCTTCTGCTCATCCGTCTCGGGCTTTTCGGGGTAGTCCGGGATCTTGTAGCCCTTGTCCTGCAGYTCCTTGATGGCGGCCTTCAACTGCGACACCGAGGCGCTGATATTGGGCAATTTGATGATGTTGGCTTCCGACTTCAACGTCAGCTTGCCCAGGGCGGCCAGGTTGTCGGGCACGCGCTGCTCTTCGGTCAGCAGTTCCGGGAACTGGCCCAGGATGCGGCTGGCCACCGAGATGTCGCTGCTGACGACGTCGATCCCAGCCGACGCCGCGAAGGCCTTGACGACCGGCAGCAGCGAGGCAGTGGCCAAGCGGGGGGCTTCGTCGGTCAACGTGTAAACAATCTGGGTCTTTTCGGCGGTCATGAGCGTGTTCCGGTAGATGGCAATCCGTGTTGCACACAGCGCCAGGCGGCGGCGCGCAACACGTAACTCTAGCAAGCCGGGCGCGCTTGCTGCGCGAGCCCGGCGACGCC
>NZ_JBFUMN010000064.1:0-27893 GCF_054049335.1 Roseateles sp. P5_E1 | reverse complement strand
GGCCGTGGCTTCGGAGGCCGGTGTGGCGGCAGCCAGCGACAGCGCGGCCACCGGCTCCGGCGCTGACGCCGAGGGCACCTCGGCCGGCCTGCTCACGACGAAGGTCAGAAGGGCGCCGCCGGCCAGCATCGCGAGCAGGATCAACGCCCAGCGCGTGGCCCTCATGCCCATGCCGCCGCAAGCAGGTCGCCAGCGGTCCGCAGACGCAGTTCAGGCAGCGGTTCGAATAGGGTTTCCATCAGGGGCGAGACAGGCTTGTTGCGACGGCGCGCAGCCTAGCGCAGCCTGGTGATGCGGCAGTCGACTGCTCGCCATTCAGCGCGCGGAAATCTTCACCGCCCGGTGGGCAAGCCCCAGGAGGGGCCGTCGCCGGCTGTGTCAGCCGAGTCGCACCGGCACAAAGATCTGCTGGCCGTCACGCGCCACCAGCAAGGCCACCGAGGCCGGCTTGCCCTTCAGCGCGTCGCGCACCTGCTCCACGCTCTGCACCGGCTTGCCGTTCAGCGCCAGCAGCACGTCGCCGGGCTGCACGCCTGCCAGCTGGGCCGGGCCGGTCACGCCTTCGATCAGCAGGCCATGGTCCAGCCCCGAGCCGCGCAGCTCCTGGCGCTCCAGCGGACGCAGCGCCAGGCCCAGCGAGCCGCCCTGGGGCGTGGCGCTGGCTTCCTGTGCGTCCTTGTCGGCGCGGCCCAGGCTGACGGTCTCGCTGACGCGGGACTTGTCGCGCCACAGCTCCAGCTTGAGCTTGTCGCCAGGGCGGGCCAGGCCGACGCGGCTGGACACGTCGCCCGCCACGCGCACCGGCTCGCCGTCAATGGCCGTGATGACGTCACCCGCCTTCAGCCCGGCCTTGGCGGCGGCGCTTTCAGGCTGCACGCTGGACACCAGGGCGCCATCGGGCGCACCCAGGCCGAAGGACGAGGCCAGCGGCGCCGACAGGTCCTGCAGCGTGACGCCCAGTCGCGCATGCTCGACCTTGCCGTGGGCAACGATCTGGTCCTTGACCTTCAGCGCCACGTCCACCGGGATGGAGAAGGCCAGGCCCTGGAAGCCGCCGCTCTGCGAGAAGATCTGCGCGTTGACGCCGACGACACGGCCGGCCGCGTCGAACAGCGGGCCGCCCGAGTTGCCCGGGTTCACGGCCGCGTCGGTCTGGATGAAGGGCACGACGCTGTCGCCGGGCAGCGAGCGACCCTTGGCGCTGACGATGCCCTGCGTGGCCGTCTGCTCGAAGCCATAGGGCGCGCCGATGGCCAGCACGTAGTCGCCGACCTGCACCTGCTTGGGGTCGCCGAGCTGCACGGTGGGCAGGCCCTTGGCGTCGAGCTTGAGCACGGCGATGTCGGTGGCCGGGTCGCTGCCCAGCACCTTGGCCGAGAACTCGCGGCGGTCGCTGAGCTTGACGGTGACCTGCTTGGCGTCGCGCACGACGTGGGCGTTGGTCAGCACGACACCGTCGCTGCTGATGATGAAACCGGAGCCCTGGCCGCGGAAGGGCTGCGGCCCCTGCTGCGGCATGCGCAGCCCGGGGATGCCGCGGAAGAAGCGGAAGAAGGGGTCATCGTCACCCCGCGCGACGGGGCCTTCGTCGCCGTMGTCATTGCCCACCTTGTGCAGGCCGGCCACGGTGATGCCGACCACGGCAGGGCCCTGGGTCTGCACGATGGCGCGGTAGTTGGGCAACTGGGCGGGGGGAAGGGCCACGGCGGGTGCCGGTGTGGTGGCCGCAGCGAGGGCCACGGTGGTCGGGGCGGCGCCGCCGGGCGTCGCGTCGGTGGCCGCTGCGGCGGGCGCCTTGTGAAACCCGGGCAAGGTCCACCCCGAAGCCGTGGTGGTCAGCGTCACACCGGCAGCCAGCAGCGCAGCGGCCGCGGCAGTCACCGTCATCTTGGCGGTCTGGGTCATCGAGAACTCTCCTCTAGGGGCGGGCTGCGGCGCAGCCGTTGCCGTGGACTCTAGGGAGGGGAGGTGAGGGCTCGATGAGGGGAAGGTGAGGTGAAAGTTAAGGCGACGTGGGACGTGGAGTCTGCGGTGGCGGCTTCAGGCTGGCTGCTGCCGCTCGGATTCATCAGTCGTGGGGCAGCAATGTGCCCAAAGCGGAAGGTCATGATCGACGACCGAGGACGGGACCGCAGCTAGCTGTCATTGATACAGCCAAGTCCGCCGCCCACTTCATGACACCCCTCGGCCGCTCGCGCGGTAAGTGCGATCATGGCGCCGTCGATGTGCCGAGGCTTGGCATTCCAGCGCGAGAGGGTCAGGCGTTGCTCGTGCTAGGGCTTGAAACTTGAGCCCCGACTCTGAGCCTTGCGTGACCCCGAGCGTGCGAGCCTGATCTCTGCGGGGTTCGGCCGCTCATACCTTGGCGAGGAAGGCCGCAGCATCACCCGCTTCACACTTCCAGTCTGCGAAGACCCCGACCAGATTGCATTCCACGCAGCGGCAAGCGATGTAGTACCAGCGCACGTCATGTGTGCCCGCGTACACGGAGACGCCGGACATCAGCTCGAACACCTCGTTCTCGCACACGCACTCGTGCGCCTCGGGCACGGATTCTTCAACGTAGTCCGCGCTGTTGCCCATCAGGTGTTCCTGCCCGCAGTCGGTGCAGGTGCGGATCGCCACGCCGGCTTCTTCATCGGTCTGTAGCGCGAAGGTCCGGCACCCGCAATCGCATTTGGACGCGGCAAACCGGACGGCCTCATGGCGATTCGCAACGCTGTAGCTGCGCAGCTCGGCCTGGGTGTCGCCGGACGTCGTCCCGTACCAGAACTCGCCCTTCTTCGTCAGTGCCATTGACGCTGCTCCATTCTTAAAGGTGGGCTTCCCGGCAGGCCTGACGCCAGGGTCGCCCCGATCATCTGGATTTTGCCTGGGGGCTCGGCCAGTCGTCGTTAAGGGACCGGGTCGGGGTGGCCGCCGACAAGAGCTGGCCGACAAGGTGCCCGCGACTTCGCGACAAGCCTGCATTCCTCGCTGCGCGCGGTGCAGCCCTCAAGCCGCCGTCGGCTCCAGGCTGGTTGCTGCCGTTCACGGCAGGCCAGACGGCAGGCAGCTATCCAAGCTGAGCGGTCACCTCAAGCGCGAAATTCGTCACTCGTTAGCAGAAGCTCACGTTGAAGTTGAGCCGCGGCCTGAGGCTTGCCGAAGAACACTTGCTCGGCCACCCGGTCACACATCCGGCGCCCGTTTCTTTGGGAGCCTGTTGAACTCCCAGAAGCGATCTCTGGTCTCGGGCGTAGGGTCCGCCGTGCTGAAGCACTCAACCTCGTCTTGACGGAGTTGGTCTGAATAGCAGTCATGTTGCACCCTTCCGCTGGAGCCTGGCTCGATACCAGCCACATTGAGCCATACGGCGCCGATCAACTTGGTCCCTCCTCGGCCCTGAACTCCAACGGAGAGGTATGGCAATCGCATGTCCGATCCGTTGTGCACTTCAAATATGGCGTCTCCGTTTGAAGCAAAGCCGGTATGACGCCATACGAACTTCTTCCGTGCAGCGACGATCTTCAGCTGCTTGTCGGTGAAAGGCTTCGACGGTTTGGCAGCAGGCGGCTCGACTCCATCTGTCGACCAATCGCAGTCACATCCGAATATCTGACCTCCACACGAAGGGCAGCGTTCAACATCGCACCCAGGAACATGGAGTTCGCCTTTGATGACGCCACAGTCGTGGCATGCCCGGTCGTTCGCGCCCCAGTCGTCCTCCTCCGCGCCATACCGAACGCGCCCCATCTCCTTGCCGTTCGGGTGACAAGTGAGAAGAAGTTGAGCCTCTTGAATTCTCTCCGGCCACCCTTCTACGACCTCGATGCCTCGGAACTCGACCATCTTCTTCGTCACACTCTTTCTCCGATGGGATGCCTACTCAAGAAAAGTCGGCAGCGAACGACAGCAATGGCCGAATGTTGCCACTCGATTGTCCTGATCGAATTACTGCAACCGCTGCGGTGCCGCCGTCCGCCGTCGGTCTCGAGCTTCAGCTTTGGGCACAACGCCGCCATCCAAGCGCGGCAATTGAGAGACAGCAGTCGCTGCGAAGCAGTAGTCCGCCGAACTTCGGCATCAGGCTGAGCTGAGTCATTCACATGCCAATGCAGCAGCGACAGCAGCCGTCCGGACCGGTCGTTGAGCGCTGCTGGCACCGACCGGCAGCTTCGCCCATAGCAGCAGTCGCTTGACCACGGTCCTCGAAAGTCAATCGGTTGAAGCGAACCTTCCCCGCTTCGAGCCATGGTTCGGGTCGTAGACGCCCCAAGCCCAATCTCCAAACCGGGTGTGTCGGTAGTCTTCGTAGGCACGTCGGATTTCGTCTAGCGTGGTCATCACGAACGGCCCGTGCTGCACGACGGGTTCTTCAATCGGGCGGCCTTGGAGCATCAGTACATCAGCTTCCTTGGACCCATTTACAAGCTCGACCACGGCGGAGCAGTCGACCTCGATAGCAGAACGCGCGTCGACGCACTCACCGTCGATGGTCAGCGTGGAGCCCTTGAAGAAGAGGAGCTGCCTGCGCGTGCCACTACCCAAGGCAGGCGGTAGCTGCCACCTCGCACCCGGCGCCATCTTCAACGTCCACACGGCCAAGTCCGAACTAGGGTCTGACGCCCATGACCTTGAAGGCGGTGACGGCGGCTGTTGCATGTGCACTCCGTGCAAGGCGCCGACGATGCATGTGACGTCGACGCCGGCTTCCACATGCCTCGGGATGTCCTCGGCCCAGAACATCTTGAAGCTGGGCTCAGCCATCTTGTCGCGCGCCGGCAGGTTCAGCCATATCTGAAACAGCTCCAGCGTGTTCGGCTCGAGGGGGTCCAGCAAAGGGAACATCTCCGCATGCACGACACCACGCCCCGCAGTCAGCCACTGCACATCGCCCGCGCCATACCGGGCTGTGGCGCCCAGTGAGTCCGAGTGGTCGACCACGCCCTGGCGGACGATGGTGATGGTCTCGAAGCCGCGATGCGGGTGGGCAGGGAAGCCTGGCACCGTCTGCCCGAAGTACATGCGCCAGGGCTTTCCGGCACCTGTATCGGCAGGTGGTGGCTCAACCGGTCCCAAGTCGGCGTTCCCAGGTGGATAGTGGTCGAGGTGATAGGCGCAGACGAGAAACGGGTCGATGGTTTCCCAGGGGGTGCCGAGCCGGGCGACGCTGATGATGGAACGGGGCATGAACAATCCGAAGAGAGCAGTGGGTGAGCCACCCGTGGGCGGCAGTCAGCTCAGCTTGATGAGGTTCTGCAGGATCAGCGGCCCGCCCATACCGATCAGCAGCCCGCCCTCGTTCGCCTTGCCCAGAGGGACCGGCGCGAAGCCCAGGTCCGCGACCAGCTTGGCCATCGCCGCCTCAGCGCCGGCGTCGTTGCTCGACACGAACATGACACGCCGACCACCGTTGACCGCAGGGTCTTGCGCGAGCAGCTTGGCCGGCAGCTGGTTCAGCGTCTTGACCACCTTCGCGCCTGGGAAAGCGGCAGCCACCACGTCCGTGGAAGCCTGCCCCTTCAACTCTTCCGGCGAGATGCCGTAGGTGTTCATCGCGTCTACAACGACCTTGCCAGACCAGTTCGAGAGGGCTCCGCCGACCGCTGCGTGAGCACGGAACGGAACAGCCAGGATGACGACGTCGGCCGCAAGAGCGTCCTGCAACGCGACGGGAACCACCTTGTAGCCAAGTTCAGCGGCAAGCGATGCAATGGACTCGGGGCCGCGCGTGTTGGCGATCCGAACGGAAATGCCGCTGCGGGCGAAGTGACGGGCCAGGGCGGTGCCGACGTTGCCGGAACCGATGATGGAGTAGGAGGTCATGATGATTCTTTCGATGGGGGTTTGAGATTTGCGAAGCGCGTGCCCTTTAGGCCGCAATCGCCTCGATGTCTTGCAAGGCCTTGGCAATAGCGGCGTCCTTGGCTTGCGGCCCGAACGCGATGCCTTCGGCGCGCACGACCTTCACGTCGGTCACACCGAGGAAGGCCAGCAGGCCAATGAGGTAGCTTTCCTGGTGCTCGAGCGCAGCAGCCGGGCTGCCGGCCGAGTAGACGCCGCCCCGCGCCGATGCGATGAAGGCCTTCTTGCCCTTGAGCAGCCCTTGCGGCCCGGTCGCGGTGTACTGGAAGGTCTTGCCGGCCACGGCGACGCGGTCGATCCAGGCCTTGAGCGGCGTCGGAATCGACAGGTTGTACATGGGTGCGCCGATGACGAGGACGTCTGCGGCGAGCAGTTCGTCCATGTAGGCGTTGCCCTTGACCAGGTCGGCGTTGATGGTGGCGTCGTCGCTGGTAGCACCCATGCGTGCGGCCATATGAGCGCCGGTGAGGTGCAAGGCGGGGTCGGCTGCAAGGTCCCGATAGGTCACCCGGATGTCCAGGTGAAGCGCCTTTTGGCGGGCGACGATTTCAGCAGTCAGCTGGCGGCTGACGGACGCGGCGCCGAGGGCGCTGGAGTTAAGATGAAGGAGTTGCATGTTGGGTCTCGAAGTGGGTGGGGGTGGTTCGCAGCGGGCTTACTGCTTGACGGCTTCGACCTGCACGGCGAGCTTCACGGTGTCGGGGATGCCGAAGTTGATGCCCCAGCCCATGCCCCATTGGCTGCGCTGAATCGTGGTCTCGAAGTCGCCGCCGCACACCTCGCGCTTGAGCATGGGATTCGTGTAGCAGTTGAAGTTGGAGGCCTTCAGCACCACGGGGAGGGTCTTGCCCAACAGCGTGAGTTGGCCCGCCACCTCGCTGACCTTGTCCCCGTTGAAGCTGAACGTGTTGGCGACGAACTTGGCCGTCGGGAACGCGGCGGTGTTGAGGAAGTTGTCGCTTTGCAGGTGCTTGTCGAACGCGGCGGTGCCGGTGTCGATGGAGCCGGTCTCGAGCGTCAGTTCGACCTTGCCGGTCTTGGCCGCCTTGTCGAGTTGAACGGTGCCTTCCTTCTTGTCGAACCGACCGCGGTTGGTCGACGTTCCGAAGTGAGTGACCTCGAAGGTCACGAAGGTGTGCGTGGGGTCGATGCTGTAGGTTGCGACTTCCGCGTGAGCAGTGCCGACGAGTGCGGTGGCGGCGGCCAGTGCGGTCGCGATGAGGGTCTTGCGCATGGGACGGGTCCTTTGAGGGTGGCTTGCAGGAACTGGGGCTAAAACAGAGATGGGTCCCTGCTGCCTCCTATCCTTTGCAGCGATGACTGCATGGGAACGAATGATGGAGACCGGCTTCCATTCTGAGAAGCCGGTATATTGAGATTCGATCCATCTGTTTAAGAGATGGAAGGAGTCTCAATTGCTCGACGGCGTTTCCTTGGACCAGCTCAGGACGTTCATCGCCGCGGTGGACGAGGGCAGCTTTTCCGCCGCCGCACGCAAGCTCAACCGCGTGCAGTCAGCGGTGAGCGGCTGGGTCAGCGGGTTGGAGCAGCAAATCGGCGTGGTGCTCTTCGACCGCTCAGGCCGGTTTCCGAAGCTCACCGCGGAGGGTGTGCTTCTGCTGGCCGACGCCCGCAACATCGTGTCTGGTGTGGACACGCTGAAGGCCCGAGCCAAGCTGATGGCGGCAGGCCAGGAGACCGAGCTCTCGGTGGTGGTTGACGTGTTCTTCCCCACTGCGCTCGTCAGCGCTGCCGCAAAGGCATTTGCGAGCCAATTCCCTCTTACGCCGTTGCGCCTGTTCGTGGAGGGCCTGGGAGCGGCTTACCAGCCCGTGCTGGATGGGCGGTGCAGTTTGGGCATTCTCTCGACCTTGCCGGCTGTGACGTTCCCGTCGCTGGTGAGCGAGCGCTTGGGCGAATTGCCCCTGGTATCGGTCGCCGCGGCGAACCATCCGCTCGCGGCATGGGCAGATCGGATTCCCCGAAGCGAGCTGGCGAAGCACGTCCAGCTGGTGCTCACCGACCGATCAGACCTGATGGCAGGACGCGACTACGGCGTGGTGTCGCCGTCGACCTGGCGCCTAGCCGATCTGTCGACCAAGTACGCCTTCCTGAAGGACTGCGTCGGCTGGGGCGGCATGCCACTGCACATGGTCGAGAAGGACATCGCTGACGGCACCCTGGTTGTCCTCGATGTGGACGACATGCCGCGGACGGGCTTCATGTTGACCATGTCCGCGTATCACCCGGCTTCCGAACCGCCCGGGCCCGCGGGCAGGTGGTTCATTGACCACTTGAAACAGTCCTGGGAGTCCTTGCGGGAACTGCCCTGATGCCTTCGGCAGGAAGGCTCTTTCAGGGATACCCAGATGACGCTTGAGCGATCGGACGGTTGCTTGCAGCTTCCGCTGCAGAGATGTCGGGGTGAGGTGCGTGTGGCGCACCCTCGCCGCTGCGAAAGCAGTCGTTGCTGCCATGTCGACAGGTGACTCGACGACTGCTTCCTGTCCAAGACCGTGAACCCGGCGACCTGCCGCGGATGACGGCACTCGCTGCAAAGCGGGCGCCAGCTCCTTAGTCCTGAGCCGCACGCCCTTGGCGTCGGTCAGGACTTCGCAAACCGCCTGCGGTACTCCGCCAGGCTGACCCCCAACCGCCGCGCAAACGCCCGCCTGAAGCCGTCCGCATTCGCATACCCCACCGCATCCGCCAGCCGCTTGGCCGGCAGGTCCGACTCCTCGGCCAGGCGGCGGGCGGCGTCGATGCGGGCATGGTCGACAAAGGCCGCGGGTGTGGTGCCGGCCTCGCTGCGGAAGGTGCGTGCAAAGCTGCGCTCGCTCATGCCGGCGCGCGCGGCCAGCGCGGGCACTGAAAGGTCGGCCTTCAGGTGGGCCAGCACATAGTCCTGCACGTCGCGCACGCTGGATCGCTCGGACGTCTGCGCGGCCAGGTGGGCGCTGAACTGGCTCTGGCCGCCGGGCCGCTTGAGGAACATCACCAGCTCGCGCGCCACGCGCAGCGCGAGGTCGCGGCCGTGGTCTTCCTCCACCATCGCGAGCGCGAGGTCCATGCCCGCGGTCACGCCGGCGGAAGTGAACAGCTTGCCGTCCTTCACGTAGATGGCGTCCGCCTCGACGCAGGCCTCGGGGTAGGCGGCCGCCAGGCGTGCCGCGGCGTTCCAGTGGGTCGCGACGCGCTTGCCGTCGAGCAGACCCGTGGCCGCCAGCACGAAGGCGCCGGTGCAGACTGAGCCGTAGCGCCGCACCGTGCGCGACTGGCGCCGCAGCCAGTCCTGCAATGGCCCGTCGCTCGCCATGTCTTCGATGGTGGGGCTGCCAGCCACGAGCAGGGTGTCGATGCGCCCGCGATGCGTCGCCACCGTCGCATCCACGGCCAGGCGCAGGCCGCTGCTGCTGGTGAGCAGGCCGGCCTCGCTGGAGATCAGCTGTACCTGGTAGGCCCTGGGGTCCTTGAGCTGGCGCGAGGCTTCGACGAAGACGTCGGCAGGCCCGGCGACGTCGAGCAGCTGGAAGCGGGGGAAGGCAAGGATGGCGACGCGCATGGCGGGGATGGCAGAGAAGGTCCGATGACTGGCAGAAAACGTCGCACGTTGGCGAAGGCGGCCAAACGAGTCTGGCAGAAAATGTCGACACCGGCAAATTGCGCCAGAAGGCTCATCATGCAAACCCAACCCATCGGCCCAGCCTCACCCACTTTTGAAACGCGCCCGGCAAGCTCCGTGCGCGACCTGCCCGTCAGCCTGTTCGGTTCGGTCATGGGCCTGTCGGGGCTGGCACTTGCATGGCGGCTGGCGCACATCAGCCTGGGCGTGCCGGCGTGGGTGGGTGAGGCCATAGCGGCCTTTGCCGTGGGCGTGTTCGTGTTGTTGTCGCTGGGCTATCTGGCCAAGCTGGCCTGGCACCGCCAAGCCGTGCACGCGGAGTTCCATCACCCCGTGTCCGGCAACTTCTTCGGCACCGTCGTCATCGCGGTGCTGCTGGTGGCGGCGGTTGTCGAGCCGTACAGCACGCCTGCCGCCAGCGTTATCTGGACGGTCGGAGTGCTGGCAACGCTCGCCCTCGCAGGGGTGTCGACCTCCCGCCTGCTCAAGGGCAGCGTGGACGCGTCTCACGCGCTGCCGGCCTCGCTGATGCCGGGCGTGGCCACGCTGGACATCCCCCTGACCGGCAGCCACATGCCCATGGCCTGGGCGCCGGAGGTCAACCTGATGGCCGGTGCCGTGGGCGCCGTGCTGGCGGTGCTGCTCTACCTGCTGATCTTCAGCCGCCTCGTGCACCGCGACCCGCTGGCGCCCGCCATGACGCCGTCGCTGATGATCCTGATGGCGCCTTTTGCCGTGGGCTTTCTGGCGTACGTCAACCTCGTGGGCGGCGTCGACCGTTTCGCCGCGCTGCTCTTCTACTTCGCGCTGTTCATGTTCGTTGTCATCGTGCCCAAGGTGTTCCGCCGCGGCGCCAGCTTCTCGTTGGGCTGGTGGGTGATCGGCTTCCCGTTGGCCGCGCTGGTCAACGCAGCGTTGAAGTACGCGCAGTTCCGCGACAGCGCGCCGCTCTGGGTCATCGCCATCGTGCTGCTGGGCCTGCTGAGCATGGCGCTCGCGGTCCTCACGGTGCGCACCGTGTGGCTGGCGCTCAGCGGCAGGCTGTTGTCATGACGTGGCCGGCCAGGCCAGCTCCGCACGCAGCCCGCCGAGTGGTGATGCGTCCAGGCTGATGCTGGCGCCCTGCTGCCGCGCCGCCGCCTGCACGATTGCCAAACCCAGCCCGCTGCCTTCAACCGTCGCGCCTTCGCCGCGCTGGAAGCGATCGAAGACGCGCTCGCGCTGGTCGGCCGGGATGCCGGGGCCGTCGTCGTCCACACGCAGCAGCGGTGCGCCACGCGAGCCGCGCAGCGCGCTCACCTGCACCGTTCGGGCGCCGTACTTCACGGCGTTGTCGATGAGGTTGCGCAGGGCGCCGCGCAGGGCCTGGGGGTCGCCGGTCAGCGGCAGCGGGTCGGGGGCGGTCAGGGCCAGCGTCACGTCGGCCTTGTCGGCCAGCGGCTGCACATCGGCCACGGCCTGGCGGGYCAGGTCGGCGAGGTCCAGCGGCAACTCGGCCGCCGCGGCACCGGGCTCGGCGCGGGCCAGGGCCAGCAGCTGCTCGACGAGATGGACCGCGCGGTCGATGCCGCCGCGCAGGCGGGCTATTGCAGCGTCCTGCTCCTCGCCCGGCGCCGCATCGCGCAGCAGGCCGAGTTGCAGCTTCAGCGCGGTCAGCGGCGAGCGCAGCTCATGGGCGGCGTCAGCGACAAAGCTGCGCTGGGCGTCGAAGGCGGACGAGAGCCGCCCGAGCAGGTCGTTGAAGGCGTCGACCAGCGGCGCCACTTCACCGGGCAGGCCGGCGGTGGGCAGCGGGTGCAACGCGTTGGCACCGCCGGCCTGGGCCGCGCGGGTGACGCGCGCCAGTGGCGCGAGTGACACGCCGAGCAGCCACCAGACGGCCGCCGCCACCAGCGGCAGGGCCACGGCCAGCGGTACGACACTGCGCAGGGCCGCCAGTGCGGCGAGCTTCTGGCGCACGGCCAGCGGCTGGGCGACCTGCACGACGCGCTGCGGCGTGGCCGCGCTGAACACGCGCCAGTCCTGCCCGGCGAGGTGCAGGTTTGAAAAGCCCAGCACCGCGCGCGCCGGCAGCGCCTCGGTCATGCCCTGCGGCCGGCTGGAATAGATCTCCAGCCCCTGCACGGACCAGATCTGCACCAGGTAGTCCAGGCTGGGGTCGGCCAGCGCCGCGGCCTCGTCGCCGGCGATGCGGCCCTGGTCGCGCAGCGACAGCGCCGTCTGGCGCAACTGGTAATCGAACAACTCGTCGGCCTCGGCGCGCACGCTGACATAGGTGGCGCCGGCTACGGCCAGGGCCGTCACCGCGCCAAGTGCCGCCAACAGCGCGAAGAGGCGGCCGCGCAGCGTGCCCAGCCACTTCATGGCGCGCCACCTTTTTCAGGGCCGGCGTAGTAGCCCAGCCCGCGCACGGTATGGAGCAGGTCGGCGCCGAGCTTCTTGCGCAGCTGGTGCATGTAGACGCTGATGGCGTTGCTCTCCAGCTCCTCGCCCCAGCCGTAGAGGCGGTCCTCGAGCTGGGCGCGCGACACGATGGCGCCGGGCCGCTCCAGCAGCGCCTCCAGCAGCGCGAACTCGCGGGCCGACAGCAGGATGGGTTTGCCGGCGCGCGTGACCTCGCGGGTGGCGGGGTCCAGGCGCAGATCGGCGACCTGCAAGCCCGTGTCGGTGCGGCCGCCATGGCGACGCGTGACGGCGCGCAATCGGGCGAGCAGTTCGTCCAGCTCGAAGGGTTTGACGAGGTAGTCGTCGGCACCGGCGTCCAGGCCGGCCACCTTGTCGGTCAGCGCGTCGCGGGCGGTCAGCACGATGACCGGCGTCGCGTCCTCGCGGGCGCGCATCGAGCGCAGCACGTCGATGCCGCTGCGCTTGGGCAGGCCCAGGTCCAGCAGCACGGCATCGAAGCGCTCTCCGCTGGACAGCACGGCGTCGGCGGCCTGGCCATCGCGCACCCAGTCAGCCGCGAAGCCCTGGCGGCGCAGGGCTTCGCGCAGGCTCTCGCCGATCATGAGGTCGTCTTCGACAAGCAGGAGGCGCATGGTTCAGCGGGCCAGCAGCGCGGCGGCCGCCTCGGTGTCGATGACGGTGGCGTAATCGCTTTGCAGATTGGCCAGCGCCATCTGGTGCACCTCCTCGGCCGCATGGCGCACGCCGCGCAGGTCGGTCAGGTCGAAAGCGAAGCAGGCGTCGGCCACCACATGGGTCTGAAAACCCAGGTTGCCGGCGCTGCGTGCGGTGGCCTCGACCGAGTTGTTGGTGCTGACGCCGACGATGACCAGCGAGCGGTGGCCGCGCGCATGCAGCCAGCGCTCCAGGCCACTGTGGGTGAAGGCATCGGGCACGTTCTTCTCGACGACGTGCTCGTCGTCGCGCGGCGCCAGGGCAGGCTGGAACTCCGCGCCGGGCTGGCCCGGCCAGAACGGCGATCCGAGTGTGCGGGAGATGTGGCGAACGTGCACGATGGGTGCGCCGGCGCGGCGCCAGGCGTCCAGCAGGCGGGCGATCTGCACCTCGGCCTGCGGGTTGTTGCGCACGCCGGACTGGGGCCAGGTCATGCCGACCTGCATGTCGATGATGAGAAGAAGCGGCATGGGATAAAAGAAGGCAAGGTGTCAGTGGCAGGTGTCGAAGCCTGCACCCCTCACAGGGACGGCTGCGGCCGTGCGTTTACCAGCGTCGCCACGCTGACGCCGTGCATCGTAGGGCGAACGCAGGAGGCTTCAGCCGGCGGCACTCGCAGAGCGGCTCATACTCCTGCATGAAACTCGTAGTGGCTGTTCATTTCGATGGCGCGCAGGCGAATGCTGCCGCTGCGGCTTTCGACGCCTGGGATGCCGCGGAAGCGACGCAGACTTACATCTCGCGCATCACCCATGTCGAGAAGGCCGTGCGAGGAGAACTCGACCTGCGAGAGCTGCCCTGTGTGATGCAACTGCTGCGCGAGCACAGCCTCGAACCGGAGCTCATCCTGGTTGACGGCTTTGTCCATCTGGATGCTGACGAAACGCCGGGCCTTGGCCAGCACCTGTATCACGCGCTGGGTGGCAAGGTGCCTATCGTGGGTGTTTCGAAGAAGCGCCTGCCGGGCCTGTCGGCGCAGTTCGAGGTCATGCGAGAAGAGGAAACGCAGCCGCTGTTCGTGACGTGCGCGGGCATCGACATTGGCGCAGCCAAGGCGCGACTGCGTGCCATGCACGGCAGGAAGCGCGTGCCCACGCTCATGAAGCTCGCAGCTCGCCTTGCGAAGAGCACGGATTGATTCCGCGCTGCGGGTCACTGGCCGGTGTCGGCTTTGGGGTGGGCCGACTGCCGACGCGCGACTATCCTCGGGCGGCGAGCAGCTAACGTCAGCAGCGGGCGAACAATTCGGCTTTGGGTAGGAAGATCAGGATGCGCACAACCTCGAACATGGCCGCCGGTGCGGTCCATCGCCTGGCGATTGACAGCCAGGTGCTCGCTGGCAATCTGCTCGGCGACCCCACGCTGCGCGCCATCGACGTCTACGTTCCGGCGGGGCATGACGGCCGCGGCCTGCCGCTGCTGGTCGATATCGTGGGGTTCACCGCGGGCGGGCCGGCGCACACCAACTGGAAGAATTTTGGCGAGAACCTGCCTGAGCGGCTCGACCGCTTGATTGCGACCGGCGCCATGCCGCCCGTCGTCGTGGCCTTCCCGGACTGCTTCACCCGGCTCGGCGGCAATCAATACGTGAACTCGGCCGCGGTAGGACGCTGGGACGATTTCCTGCGGGCGGAGGCAGTGCCGTTCGTCGAAGCCCGCTTTGGCTGCGGCGGGCCGGGCCGCCGCGGCATCTTCGGCAAGTCCAGCGGAGGCTACGGCGCGATGATCCATGCGCTGCTGCATCCGGACTTCTGGAGTGCGGCAGCCGTGCATTCCGGCGACATGGGATTCGAGCTTCTCTATCGGCACGAATTCGTGCCAGTGCTTCGGGCGCTCGCCAAGAAACCCGAGATCGGCGCGTGGGTCGACGCCTTCTGGCAGGCCAAGAAGGTCAAGGACAGCGACGTGCACATCCTCATGATGCTGGCTCAGGCGGCGAGCTTCGACCCGGATCCTTCGGTGCCGTATGGCGTTCGCTTGCCGGTGACGCTGGATACCTGCGAGCTGATTCCCGAGCGCTGGGCGAACTGGATGGCCTGGGACCCGTTGAGCCTTGTCGAAGAGCATGGGCGCGGACTGGTCGCGCTCAAGGCCCTGTACATCGACTGCGGCGATGTCGACCAATACAACCTGGTCTATGGCGCCAGGCGAATGCACAAGCGGCTTCTCGCCATGGACGTGCCGCATGTGTATGAGGAATTCAGCGACGACCATACGGCGGTCGACTATCGGATGGACGTCAGCCTGCCGATTCTGGCCAAGGCGCTCGCTCAGCCATGAACAGCGCAAATCAGGGCGAGCGTCGGAAAGCCAGATGGCCGGCCATCGTGCTCGGGACTGTCGCGGCCTTGGTCACTGCGGGTGCCGTGTCGTGGGCCACGCCGGACGGCAACCTCGTTGTGACCCTGGTGCCAGCGCTGGCAGTTGGCCTGGTCGTATTCGGCGTCGCGTTGTGGCGCTTGCGCCGTGTCCACGCAGGTCCTTGAAGCCGACTCTTCTCTCGATTCAAGGTTTGAGACCTGCCCGGCCATTTTCGATTGGGAGACCTACTCTCTCGCCGGCTCAAGGAAGCATCGTCTATAGCTCCTGAAGGGCGGGTCCGCGAACCGCGTATTGGCCTCTATCCCTTCAGGGTCGGCCGCCACGCTTTCACGGTAGCGGCGGTAGGCGTCGTCGTCAGGGAAGGCGAACAGGGCGACGGCTTCGTTTGCGGGGCCGGTGGCGCCCAGGCTCGCGAAGCTCATGGCTGACCCAGCCGGCGCCTCGCGTGGCATGAAGAAGCCGTGGTGGATGCCGCCATGGCGGCGGATGAGGCGGACCCAGGTGCGGGCGTAGTCCGCGAACTCGTCCAGTCGATGGGGGTCAAGTTCGTAGCGAACTTCGCAAACGAGCTGGTAGTCGAGCATGGGGCTCAAGTGTCTTTGTGCGCAGCAGGGGTGTTGATGGAAAGAATACCTGCCAAAGGGCATCGACATCTCTGGCTAACCCAACTACAGCTCAACTCGATCGCCAGACAATTGAACGAGAGGCCGCGCAAAACGCTCGGCTTCCAAACGCCCGCTGAGAGATTCAGCGAATGTGTTGCGTTGACCGGTTGAATCCGCCGCCTGTAGCGGGCATTCGACCGGCACGCCAATCCCGGGATTTCGGCGCGGCAGTTCGGCGACGGGCGAGACGTGACGATCTCGAAAGCCGCGCACTTCGTGCGACGGGTCGCCGCTGAAGACTTCATGCGAGTCGATTGAGATAGCGCCTCGCCACGGTTGCCCGGCAAGGAGGGTTTTCCAGCTCGTGTTGCCGCTTCAGACACGCTCCACTGGCAGGCCAAAGTAAGGGCTGGGGCATCCTTGGCCGGGACGCAGTCGGGCCCAATCCAAGGTGCAAGTGCCGCATGCCAAGAGGAGCCCAACATGATTCCCGATGTCGGCTTGAAGTGGGTGATCAGTGTTGCCACGCTCGCCCTGACCGCATTCACCGTTCTGTCCGCCGACGCCGCGGACGCTCCCGCAGTCAAGGAGGGCGACTGGGTGGTGCGGGACTTTCGCTTCCATACGGGCGAGGTGCTTTCCGAGCTTCGCATTCACTACACGACCGTCGGCGCGCCGACGGGCGAGCCGGTCCTGGTGCTGCATGGCACCACGCAGTCGGGCACCAGCATGCTCGCTGCCGCCTTTGCCGGTGAGCTGTTCGGTGCGGGTCAGCCGCTGGATGCCCGCCGCTACTTCATCGTGCTGCCCGACGCCATCGGGCACGGCAAATCGAGCAAGCCGTCCGATGGGCTTCGGATGGCTTTCCCCAAGTACAACTATGACGATCTGGTCGAGGCCCAGCATCGGTTGCTGACCGAGCATTTGGGCATACGCCGCCTGCGGCTGGTGCTGGGGTTCTCGATGGGCGGTATGGAGACGTGGCTCCTGGCCCAGAAGTACCCCGACATGATGGACGCCGCAGTCCCCATGGCCTCGTTGCCGGTGGAGATGTCCGGCCGCAACTGGATGCTCAGGCGCCTCATCATCGACTCCATCCGCAACGACCCCGATTGGCTCAACGGCGGCTACACCAAACAACCACGCAGCGCGCAGTTCGCCTCGGTTTTCTATGGCCTGGCTACCAGTGGCGGCAACCAGGCACTCAACAAGATCGCACCGGTGCGGGCCAAGGCGGATGAGCTCGTCAATAGCCGCTTGGCCGCCGCCTACAGTGCCGACGCCAACGACGTGCTCTACCAATGGGAGTCGTCACGTGACTACAACCCGGCCGCCGGGCTTGAGCGCATCACGGCCACGTTGTTGGCCATCAATTCAGCCGATGACGAGCGCAATCCACCCGAACTGGGCGTGATGGAGCGCGACATCAAGCGCGTGAAGAACGGCCGTGCCCTGCTGATACCCGCGTCCGACCAGACCGCGGGCCACGGCACGGTCTTCCAGGCAAAGTTTTGGAAGAAGGAGCTGATGGAGCTGTTGCAGGCGGCCCCACGTGAGGCGAAGTAGGTGCGAGATGGCAGCTCTACATGCACGCTCGTTTCAGGCGTTGGGTTTCGGCGCCGCGCTCAATGCGCCTCCGTTTCCTGCATGTCCCATGTCCCCTTCCAGCTTGAAGCAGCCTATAGCGCCGGACTGGCCTCCCTAAAACGCACTCTTCGTCGTCCCCCCATCCACCCGCAGCGCCGCCCCCGTCGTGGCCGAGGCCAGGGGGCTGGCGACATAGGCCACCAGGGACGCCACTTCCTCGGGCGTTCCGAAGCGCTTGATCAGCGAGGTCGGCCTGACCTTCTCGAAGAACTCGGTCTCGAACTCGGCAAAGGATTTGCCCTGGGAGACTTGCTCGACGAATTCATTGACGCCGCGCGAGCGCGTCGGGCCGGGCAGCACGCTGTTGACGGTGATGCCGGTGCCGGCAAGGGACTCGGCCAGGCCACGCGAGACGGCGAGCTGGGCCGTCTTGGTCATGCCGTAGTGAATCATCTCCGCCGGGATCTGTACGGCGCTTTCGCTGGAGATGAAGATGATGCGGCCCCAGTTGGCCGCCTTCATCGCCGGCAGCACCAGCCGCGCCAGGCGCACGCCGCTGAGCACGTTGACGTCGAAGAAGCGCTGCCAATCGGCGTCGGGGATGTCCTCGAAAGGCTTGGCTTCGAAGATGCCCAGGTTGTTGACCAGGATCTCGATGCCGGGGTGCGCGCGCACCAACGCCTCGGCCACGTCAGGCTGGCTGAGGTCGCCCGCAAAGCCGAACACCTCCTGGCCGGTGGTGGCCAGGATGGAGGTGACGGCGGCGTCGACCGCGGGCTGCATGCGGCCATTGACGATGACGCGCGCGCCCTCGGCGGCCAGGGACTGTGCGATGGCATGGCCGATGCCGGCCGTGCTGCCCGACACGAGGGCGAGGCGGTTCTTCAGTTGCAGGTCCATGGCAAGCCTTCCAAAAGGAATGAAGCTAGCCGATGCGGAACGACCCGATCCGCATTGGGGCTGTTCCGCACCGCGTCGGTGCGACAGGGCGCTCAGCCGGCCCAGTTTTGTGCGCATGACTTGCATACAAGCCAGATGAGCGCTGGCATGGAGGCTGCAAAGCCCCCGCCATGGGCATCTCGGCCACCGACATCAGCCAGCGCATCGTCGAAGCGGTGCTCGCGCAAAAGCTCGCGCCCGGCGCGCGGCTGGGCGAGCAGCAACTGGCGATGCTGTTCGACTGCAGCCGCACCATCGTGCGCGAGGCGCTCACCCGGTTGGCCGCGCGCGGCATCGTCACGGTCAGCGCGCGGCGTGGCTGGTATCTCATTGCGCCGTCACAGGACGAAGCGCGCGAAGCCTTCGAGGCGCGGCGCGTCATCGAGCTGGGGCTGCTGCGCGGCGGCGCGCCGCTGGGCAAGCCGGGGCTGGCGCGGTTGAAGAAGCATCTGCAGCAGGAGAAGGCGGCGCTGCGGGGCGACGACGTCGGCACGCGCAGCTTCCTGCTCGGCGACTTCCACGTCTGCCTGGCCGAATGCCTGGGCAACGGCCTGCTGGCCGACACGCTGCGCGACTACACGGCGCGCACGACGCTGATCGCCATGCTCTACCAGTCCTCGCATGACGCGGCCGCGTCCTGCCAGGAGCACGTCGCCATCGTGGCCGCGCTTGAGCAGGGCGACCGCGCCCGCGCCGAGGCGCTGATGGCCGAACACCTTGCCAATGTGCAGGCCGCCCTGCGCCTGCCTGCCCTCAATGACCCGCTGGACCAGCTGCGCAGCGCGCTTGCGCCGCTGCCGCAGCCGGCCAGCGAATCCGCCGACCCGCCCGCCGCCTACCTAGGAGCCTTGCTATGACCCCGATGCTTTCCCGCCGCCTGTTGCTGACGCTGGCCACCGCCCTGCTGGCCGCAGGTGCCCAGGCGCAGACCGCGCTCGACACCATCACCAAGAGCAAGACGATCAAGATCGCCATCCCGACCGACTACCCGCCCTACGGCTTCGTCGGCCCCGACATGGCGCCGCAGGGCCTGGATGTAGCGGTTGCCCAGCTCATCGCCGCCAAGCTGGGCGTCAAGGTGGAGCTGGTGCCGGTGACCAGCGCCAACCGCATTGCCTACCTGCAGACCAAGAAGGCCGACCTGGTCATCTCGACGCTGGGCAAGAACCCGGACCGCGAGAAGGTCATCAACTTCAGCGCGGCTTACGCACCCTTCTTCCAGGCGGTGTTCGCGGCCAAGAGCCTGCCCATCAAGAGCTGGGCCGACCTCGGCGGCAAGAGCGTGGCCGTCACGCGCGGTGCGATGGAGGACCAGGAGCTGGCCAAGGTCGCACCGGCCACGCTGGAATACAAGCGCTTCGAGGACAACAACGCCACCATCGCCGCCTTCGCCGCCGGCCAGACCCAGCTGCTGGCGACCAGCGCCGCCRTGGCCGGCAACCTGATGCAGCGCAACCCGGGCCTGAACACCGAATACAAGCTGCTGCTCAAGGACAGCCCTTGCTACGTCGGCGTGGCCAAGGGCGAGGACGCGCTGCTGGCCAAGGTCAACGACATCATCGCGGCAGCCAAGGCGGCCGGTGAGCTGGAGGCGCTGTCCAAGAAGTGGCTGGGTCGCGGCACCGGCGACCTGCCGCTCTGACGCGAAGCGAGCGAAGCCATGATCAGCTTCGATTTCCTCGCGGTGCTGGCCGAATGGCCACTGCTGCTCAAGGGCCTGGCATGGACGCTGGGGCTCACCCTCATCGCGACGCCGCTGGGCCTGCTCATCGCCACGCTGGGCGCCTGGTCGCGCGCCAGCGGCCCGGTGTGGCTGCGCCGCCTGCTCGGTGCCTACGTCGAGCTGCTGCGCAACACGCCCTTCATCGTGCAGCTCTTCTTCATCTTCTTCGGCCTGCCCGCCGCGGGCGTGAAACTGTCGCCCGAGGCCGCCTCGCTGATCGCGATGACGCTCAACCTCGGCGCCTATGGCACCGAGATCCTGCGCGCCGGCATCCAGGCCACGCCGCGTGGGCAGTGGGAGGCGGCGCAGAGCCTGGCGCTCAGCSMMRTGCAGGTGTTCACGCGCGTCGTGCTGCCGCCGGCSYTGMAGCGSGTGTGGCCGGCGMTGRYSAGCCAGATCRTSATCGTSATGCTGGGCTCGGCSGTSTGCGGGCAGATCTCCACCGAGGAGCTGAGCTATGCGGCCAACCTCATCCAGAGCCGCAACTTCCGCGCCTTCGAGGCTTTCATCATCGCGACGCTGGCCTATCTGGCCCTGGCCATCGCAGCGCGCAAGCTGCTGAGCTGGGCCGGCCCGCGCTTCATCTTCGGAAGGCGGTCGGCATGATCGAGTTCACCCTGTGGGACATCGTGCGCAACCTGCTGCTGGCGCTGCGCTGGACGGTGGCCCTGTCGGTCATCGCCTTCATCGGCGGCGGCCTGGTCGGCGGCCTGCTGCTGACGCTGCGCATCGGCATGGGCGCCCGCACCCGGCGCGCCATCGCGCTCTACGTGCAGCTCTTCCAGGGCACGCCGCTGCTGATGCAGCTTTTCCTCGCCTACTTCGGCCTGGCCCTGCTGGGCCTGGAGGTGTCGGCCTGGACGGCCGCGGCACTGGCGCTGACCCTCTACACCAGCGCCTACCTCGTCGAGATCTGGCGCGGCTGCGTGGACGCCGTGCCGCGCGGCCAGTGGGAGGCGGCGCGCAGCCTGGCACTGAGCTTCGGCGAGCAGCTGCGCCACGTCATCCTGCCGCAGGCCGGCCGCCTGGCCATCGCGCCGACGGTGGGCTTCCTGGTGCAGGTCATCAAGGGCACGGCGCTGGCGTCGGTCATCGGCTTCATCGAGCTGACCAAGGCCGGCAGCATGATCGCCAACGCCAGCTTCAAGCCCTTCCTCGTCTTCGGTTGCGTGGCGCTGCTGTACTTCGCGCTGTGCTTCCCCGTCAGCCTCTTGGCACAACATCTGGAAGGCAAAGCCCATGGCCGCCCAACTTGAAGACCTGCAGGCCGCGCCCGTCGTGCCTGGCGCGCCCATCGTGCGCATCACCGCGCTGCGCAAGTCCTATGGCGCCAACGAGGTGCTCAAGGGCATCGACCTCGACGTGCTGCGCGGCGAGGTCATTGCCATCATCGGCAAGAGCGGCTCCGGCAAGAGCACGCTGCTGCGCTGCATCAACGGGCTGGAGCAGTTCCAGGACGGCTCGCTGACCGTCAACGGCAAGCCGCTGCTCTACGAGAGCGCGATGGCCATGCGCGCGCTGCGCCAGCAGGTGGGCATGATCTTCCAGGGCTTCAACCTGTTCCCGCACCTGAGCGTGGGCCGCAACGTGATGCTGGCGCCGACGCTGGTGAAGAAGCGCAGCGCGCACGAGGCGGCCGAGCAGGCGTCGAAGCTGCTCAGCCGTGTCGGCTTGGCTGAAAAGTTCGACGCCATGCCCGACCAGCTCTCCGGCGGCCAGCAGCAGCGCGTGGCCATCGCCCGCGCGCTGGCGATGGAGCCGGCGGTTTTGCTGTGCGACGAGATCACCTCGGCGCTGGACCCGGAGCTGGTGGGTGAGGTGCTGCGCGTCGTCGAGACCCTGGCCGACGAAGGCATGACGCTGCTGATGGTCACGCACGAGATGAGTTTCGCCCGCAAGGTGGCGGACCGCGTCATCTTCATGCACCAGGGCCGCGTGCACGAGATCGGCCCGCCGGCCGCGCTCTTCGGGGCGCCGCAGACGCCGGAGCTCAAGCAGTTCCTGTCCTCATTGCACGACTAGAGCATCGAGCAGCGCGGCGGCGCCGGGCGTGAGTTCGCCGAAGCACAGCAGTAACTGGCGCACGGCCCAGGCATCACTCAGCCGGCGGACACGGACACGTGGACCAGCCAGCCGCGCCGCGGTCAGTGCCGGCACGACAGCCACACCGACGCCATCGGCGACGAGGCGCAGCATGGCGTCGAAGCCCTGCACCTGCACGCGGTGGTGCAGGCCACGGCCATGCTGCAGCGCGCGGGCCTGCAGGAAGCGGCTCAGGCCCGCCTCTGCCGGCAGCCCGACGAAAGGTTGGGCCAGCAACTCGGTGAAGGCGATGGCCCGTGCCCGGCCCTTCACCCATGCGGCGGGCAGCACGGCGACGAGCTCGTCCCGACGAAAGGGGCGCGTCGCCAATCCTTCGGTATTGACGTAGTCGGCCACGATGCCGAGGTCCGCGCGCTCCTGGCGCATGGCGAACAGCACGTCCTGGCTGTCCAGTTCGCGCAGTTCCACGTCGATGTCCGCGTGGGCCGCGAGAAAGGGGCCGAGCAGCGGCGGCAGATGCTCGCTGATCGCGGCGGTATTGCACAGCAGCCGCACTGTGCTGCGCACGCCGTGGGCATGCGCGGCCATGCCGGCGTGCAAGGCCTCCATCTCGCGCTGCAGCCGACCCGCATGGCGCAGCAGCGTGCGGCCGGCGTCGGTCAGCGTGACGCCGGTCTTGGCGCGCTGCATCAGCACGGCGCCCACGACCCGCTCCAGCGCCTGCAGCCGCGTGCTCGCGGCCGCCAGGGACAGGTGCACGGCCCGTGCACCGGCCGTGATGGTGTGGCCTTCAGCCACGGCAGCGAACAGGCGCAGGTCGAAGGGGTCGATGCGGTAGTGGGGGTTGCGTGCGGTCATGGCTCATCCTTCGGCAATGCCTGAGGATAGGCGCGGCATTGCGCGATGGACGCAGGCCACCGCCGCCCGGACCATGCCGGCATGGATGACATCGACTGGCTTTCCGCCGGCCTGCTGGGCTGGGTGGCATTGACTTTTCTGCTCGCCGGCCTCGTCAAGGGCGTGTCGGGCATGGGCCTGCCCACGCTGGCGATGGCATTGCTGAGCCTGCACCTGCCGGCGGCACCGGCCGCCGCGCTGATGCTGCTGCCGGCGCTGTTGACCAATGTCGCCCAGTGCCTGGGCTCGCACGCGGCCGGGCTGTGGCGGCGGCTCTGGCCGCTGTGGACCGGCCTGGTGCTGGGCACGTTGTTCGCCCCGGTGCCCAGCCTCAGCACGGGCCATGGCGGCGCGCGGCTGGCGCTGGGCGCAGTGCTGGTGGCCTATGGCGTGTTTGGTCTGTGCCGGCCGCGGCTGCCGGACCTGGGTCGGCATGCCGGCTGGCTAGGTGCGCTGGCCGGTTTGCTCGGCGGTGCGGTCAGCGCGGCCACCGGCGTCTTCGTGCTGCCCATGGTGCCTTTTCTGCAATCCTTGCAGTTGCGGCGGGGCGCCTTGATCCAGGCTCTGGGCATCAGTTTCATGCTGGCCTCCCTCGCCCTGGCTGCACGGCTGGGCGGCCTGGATGCGGCAGCGCCGCCCGACCCCTGGGCCAGCGGCGTGGCGTTGGGCGCGGCGTTTGCCGGCATGGCGCTCGGCGCGCGCCTGCGCGAGCGCCTGCCGACCCTGATGTTCCAGAGGGCGCTGTACGCCATCTTCCTGCTGCTGGGCTTGCTGATGTTGCGGCGCTAGGAACGGCGATTGCCGCGGGACGGGCCGTCGCCGTTGACGCATGAAAGGACCCCCATGAGCAAATCCCCTGGGCATCGGGACCATCCCGAACACACGGTTGCCGAAACCCGTCTCGCTCACCGGGTCACGGCACGCATCGACGGCCAGGTCGTCGCCGAATCGGATGACGTCATCCGTGTCGACGAGACCGGCGCGCCGCCGCGCTTGTACTTCCCGCGCGACAGCGTCAAGGTCGACAAGCTGGAACGAAGCGAAACCCAGACCCACTGCCCCTTCAAGGGCGATGCCACCTACTACAGCGTCACCCAGAACGGTCGCAGCCTCAAGGACGCGATCTGGTCCTACGAGGCGCCCTATGACGAGCACGCCGCACTGAAGGGCCGCATGGCCTTCTATGACGAGAAGCATGCCGGCATCACCTTCAGAGAAGCTGGCTAAGCTTGCGGTCCATGAGCACATCGAAATCCACGCCGCCGGCCGCGGCATTGATCGACGAACGCATCGAGAGCCTGGGCGGCTGGCGCAGCGAGATGCTGGCCGCGCTGCGGGCGCTGATCCACGAGGCTGACCCCGACATCGTCGAGGAGTGGAAATGGAGCAATCCGGTGTGGTCGCATGACGGCATCGTCTGCACCGGCGAGGCCTACAAGAGCGCCGTGAAGATGACCTTTCCCAAGGGCGCTTCGCTGGCCGACCCCAAAGGTCTCTTCAACTCCAGCCTGGAAGGCAATGTGCGTCGCGCCATCGACTTCAAGGAAGGCGACAAGATCGACAAGGCGGCGCTGAAAGCCTTGATCAAGGCGGCTGTGAAAGCCAACCAAAAGGCCTAAGCCTTCATCGCCGCCTTGTAGACCGACTGGCGCGGCTGGGCCATCAGCCTTCTGAGCATGGGCTCGAAGAACGCCAGCGGCAGCGCCTGGGCGTGCGGGTCGAAAGCCGGGTTGTCGTAGCGCTCGACGAACTCGGCCGTGCGCCCGAAATGCGGATGGCCGCGGAACTGCTCGCGCATGTCGCGATCCAGGCCGATGTGGTGGAAGAAGTTGTGGCCCTGGAAGATGCCGTGCTGCTGCACCATCCACAGGTTCTCTTCCGTCACGAAGGGCTTGAGGATGGCGGCGGCGATGTCGGGGTGGTTGAACGAGCCCAGCGTGTCGCCGATGTCGTGCAGCAGCGCGCAGCAAACGTACTCCTCGTCGCGCCCGTCGCGATGGGCCAGCGTGGCGGTCTGCAGGCAGTGCGTCAGCCGGTCGACCGGGAAGCCGCCGAAGTCGCCGTCCAGCAGGCGCAGATGCTCGAGCACGCGGTCAGGCAGGCTGCGGGCCATCTTCATCGCCTCGGGCACGATGAGACCCCAGTCTTCGCGGCTGCTTTCGTCCATGCGTGTGAAGGTGGCGCGTGCGGTCATGACGGCTCCAAGCGGTGCGGCGATTCTGCGCGGCCGGCGCGGTGAGGGGCTGTCACCTGCGGCACTGTGCGGCAACCGCTATCCCGCCGCCACGATCACATGGGCCTGGATCTTGCCCGCCACCACGCAGTCGCCGTGGCGGCTGGCGATCGCCTCGGTGGCACGGTCGATGGCGAGCTGGAGCAGGCCGGCGTCGCGTGCCTCGATCTCGTTGCGCAGCGGTGTTCCCCGGCAATAGGCCGTGGCGGCGGCGCGAGCCGAGGATGCGTGACTCAGCTTCGCGCGCGTGTCGATCGTGATCTCGGTGAAGCCCGCGCGACTCAGGTCCGCGCGGATCAGCGCAACGTCGTGATAGCCGTGCGGTGTGCGGGCGAGAAAGCGCGGCGGGTCGTGCGCGAACACCGTGGCGACGGCGTGAGTGACCTCGTCGGCAAAGGCGTTCTCCTCGATGCGGTCCCAGACGGTGAAGACAAAGCGCCCGCCGGGGCTGAGCACGCGCCGTGCCTCCGCGTAGCCGGCGGCGCGATCAGGAAAGAACATCGCACCGAACTGGCAGCAGACGRCGTCGAAGGCGCCGTCGTCGAAGGGCAGGGCCAGTGCATCCGCCTGCCGCCATTCGATGCGGCTGTCGGCGCCTTGCTGGCTGGCGGCGTAGTCGAGCATGGGCTGGTTSAGGTCGGTCACCACGTAGCGCGCGGCGGCGSCSAGTCTYGGCGCCAGCGCGCGGGTGACCGCRCCGCTGCCGGCGGCYGTTTCGAGCACGGTGCGCGGCGAGCCGGCCGCGACCAGCGCCGCCGTGTCGGCGGCATAGCCGTCGAAGATCAGCGGGACCATCAAGGTGTCGTAGAGCCTCGGGATCGAGCCCGCGAACAGCTTGTCGCTCGTCTTGTCGCTGTCAGCCATGAGGTTCCCTTCGATGTTGCCGTCAAAGCGCCGCCGGCGTGGTGTCGCCAAAGCGCGTGGCGGGAAGTGCCAGACTGATGACGGCGCCCCCACCGGCGCGGTTGGCCGCCCAGACGCGGCCATCGTGAGCCTCGGCGATGCGCCGGCAGATCGCCAGGCCCAGGCCCGTGCCGCCGGCGGCGTTCTTCGTCGCGCTGGACTGCACGAAGGCCTCGAAGATGCTCTCCAGCTCGTCCGGCGGAATGCCGGGGCCGCGGTCGGCGACGTCGACGCGCACTTCGTCGGCCGCATCGTCCTGCCAGGCGGTCACCTCGATGTGGCCGCCCACGGGCGAGAAGCGGATGGCATTGGCGAGCAGGTTGCGCATCAGTTGCTGCAGGCGTCGCGGGTCGGCCAGCACGACGAGGTCCTCGTCGCCCAGGGCCATGGCCAGGCTGAGCTGACGTGCGGCCAGCAGGGGCTCGAGTTCGCGGCCGACCTCGACGGCCAGTGGCCTCAGGTCCAGGCGCTCGGGATGCAGCGGTTCTGCGCCGCGCTCGATCTTGCTGAGGTCGAGCAGGTCGTTGACGAGGCTGAGCATGCGCTGGCCGGCGTGGTGCACGTCGCCGAAGAGCTCGGCCAGGCGGGGCTCGGCACGCGCGCGCCGCGCGCCGATCTCGGAGAAGCCCAGGATGGACTGCAGCGGTGTGCGCAGCTCGTGGCTGACGTTGGCGATGAAGTCGGACTTGGCCCGCGAAGCGTGCAGGGCGGCGTCGCGGGCGGCGCGCGTGGCGCGCTCGGCCTCGCGGAATTCGCTGATGTCCATGAAGCAGACGACGATGCCCATGGGTCGGCCGTGGGCGTCGGGAAAGGTGGACTTGCTGATGTAGAGGTCGCGCCGGCGGCCATCGCCGCCTTGCCAGACGGCCTCATAGTTCATTTCGCCGCCGCGCGCCAGCAGCTCGGCGTCGCGGCTGTCGTGCAGGGCGGCCTCCTCGGGGCGCAGATAGCTGGCGGCCTTGCGGCCCAGCACCTCGCTGCGGCGCCGGCCGGTGAACTGCTCCCAGGCGCGGTTGACGTCGAGGTAGCGGTTGTCGCTGTCCAGCACCGACGTTGGCAGCGGGCTGCTGGACAGCAGCGAGCGCGCCAGGCCGAGCTGGGCGCGCAGTTCGGCCTGGGCGCGCATCAGGCCGCTGACGTCGGCCGCGCTGCCCACCCATTCGAGGACACCGGCCTGGCGGCGCAGCGGCACCAGGTGGATCTCGAAGCTGCGCGCCTTGCCGTCGGCCGCGATCCAGTCGGCGCGCAGTTCGTGCGGCCGGGCTTCGTGAACGTCGCCGGCCGCGAACAGCGTGGCCACGGCCGGCGAGCCGCCGAACAGCTCCTGCAGCGGCCGGCCCAGCACCTGGGCGACGGGATGGCCGCTGAGGCGGGCATAGCCCTCGTTGATGAAGGTCACCTGGCCGGCTGCGTTGGTGCGGAACAGCAGGTCCTGCACGCTGCCGAAGATGGCGCTGAGCTCGCGCTCACGCTCGGCGACCTGCCGCTGGGCCTCGTCGAGATCCAGCATGGAGCGCTCGCGCGCGTGCAGGGCCGCCGCGCCCACGGCCGACAGCACGAGCAACGCTGCGGCGATGCCGATGGCGGGCAGGCCGAGGTCCCATGCGGTGGACAGCCACTGGGTGCGCAACTCGTCCTGGGGCAGTTCAACGACGACGACGAGGGGGCGGGTGCGCAGTGCGCGAAAGGCGCCGAGCTGGTCGGCATCGCGCAGGCCCGGGCCGTCCCAGCGGCCGTATTCGCTGCCCGTGCGCACGCGCGCCAGCGGGCCGGTGGGGAGTTGCAGCGAGGCCAGGCGTTCACCTGCCAGGTGGTCGGCACCGGCGGTCACGGCGAGCAGCCGACCGTCCAGGTCGACGAGTGCCGCCGCGGCGCGAGCGTCGTTCAGCGTCAGTTCCTGGAAGTTGGCCAGTGCGTCGGGGTTGAGCAGGGCGGCGAGCAGGGCCGGCCGCCCGCCGGGGGTCCTGATGCCGCGCAGCAGCGGGATGAAGCCCACCCCCGGCGGCACGACGGCGGCCGCGCTGCCTGGTGCGACTCCGGCGAGGCTGGCCA
>NZ_JBFUMN010000063.1:0-28325 GCF_054049335.1 Roseateles sp. P5_E1 | reverse complement strand
CCGAGGACCTGTTCCACGGCCACATCGGCGGCATGGACGTGTGCGCCCAGGCGCTGCTGATCGCCGAGAAGATGGTCAACGACGGCCGCCTGAAGGCCGCCGTGGACAGCCGCTACGCCGGCTGGGACGCACCTGCCGGGCAGGACATCCTCAACGGCCGGCGTTCGCTGACCGAACTCGCCGACCAGGTGCTCGCCGCCAACACCGACGTGGCGCCCGTGTCCGGCCGCCAGGAAGTCTTCGAGAACCTGGTCAATCGCTTCTGCGGCTGAACGGCCTCGTTAAAACAACAGGCCGACGCCCTGCCATGACCCACGCTCTCCCATTGCTGCCCGACTTCGTTCCGGTCGCGCCCGCGACTGCCCGCCACACCGGGAACGCCCCCTTCATCAAAGGTACCGCCGCGACACCCGGAAGTGCCTTGAGCAGCGAGGCGCGCAACAGCGCGATGCTGACCTACTCCAGCCCCTTCCCCGCCGACTTCGTCTTCGGTGTTGCCGCCGCCGCACCCCAGATCGAGGGCGCCGCCTTCACCGATGGCAAGGGCGAGTCCATCTGGGACCGCTTCTGCCGCACGCCCGGCAAGGTGCATGACGACGACACCCTGGACGTCGCCTGCGATCACTACAACCGCTTCGACGACGACTTCGCGCTGATGGCGTCGTTGGGCGTCAAGAACTACCGCCTGTCGCTGGCCTGGCCGCGCATCTATCCGAACGGCGACGGTGAGCTGAACCAGGCCGGCCTGGACTTCTATCACCGCCTCTTCGCCAGCATGAAGAAACACGGCATCGAGCCCTGGGTGACGCTCTTCCACTGGGACCTGCCGCAGTCGCTGGAAGACCGCGGCGGCTGGACGTCGCGCGTCACGGTCGACGCCTTCGGCCGCTACGCCGACACGGTCGTCAAGGCCTTCGCTGGTGAAGTGAAGCACTGGATCACGATGAACGAGATCCGCTGCTTCACGCAACTGGCCTACGGCTATGGCACCAAGGCACCGGGGCGCAAGGAGAGCGCGGCCGTCGTCAACCAGACCTTCCACCACGCGCTGCTGTGCCACGGCCACGGCGTGCGCGCGGTGCGCGAGTTCGGCGGCGCAGGCGCCGTGGTCGGCCTGACCGACAACTGCGATGTCTGCGTGCCCGTCACCGAGACGCCGGCCGACATCGCCGCGGCCAAGGCCTGGTTCCTGGAGAAGAACGCGCACGTGCTGGGCGCCATGCACGCCGGCCACTACCCGGCCGACTATCTGGCCCGCGTGGGCAGCGATGCCCCGCAGGTGCTGCCCGGTGACTTCGAGCTCATCAGCCTGCCCACCGACCACCTGGGCCTGAACATCTACACCGCCACGTACGTGCGCGCCGGCAAGGATGGCGCCGCCTGGGAGGCCGTGCCGCTGCCGGCCAACTACCCGCGCGCCGACAGCCTCTGGCTCAACCTGGTGCCCCAGGCCATCTATTGGGCCACCCGTTTCTGCCATGAGCTGTACGGCCACGCTTCGCTGTACATCACCGAGAACGGCTGCGGCTACAACGACGAGCCAGTCGTGAACGGCGAGGTGCTGGACCTGCACCGCCGCGACTTCCTGCGCAACCACCTGCGCGAGGCCCACCGCGCGATTGCCGACGGCGTGCCGCTGCACGGCTACTTCCTGTGGAGCTTCATCGACAACTACGAGTGGGAAGACGGCTACCAGCGGCGCTTTGGCATCGTGCACTGCGACTACGCCACGCAGGTGCGCACCCCGAAGCTGTCGGCGCGCTACTACGCCGAAGTCATGCGCGAGCGGTGCATCCTGTGAACGCGAGCACCCTTCACCTGGAGCGCGTCGTGCCGCCCGCGGCGGATCGCCTGCCGATGCGCCAGAAGATCGGCTTTGGCCTCGGGTCCATCCTGGACATGTGGGGCCACTGGCTCTATCCGTCGCTGGCCTACCAGGTCTTCAACATCTTCCTCGGCGTGGCCCCCGGCCTGATTTCGACGGTGCAGATGATCAAGATCTTCGTCGACGCCGGCTCGGACGCCGTCTTCGGCTGGCTGTCGGACAACACGCGCACGCGCTACGGGCGCCGCCGTCCCTTCATCCTGGTGGGCGGCGTGCTTGCCGGCATCGGCCTGCCACTGATGTTCGCCGTCGGCAAGGGCTGGACCCAATCCGAGTACTTCATCTTCATGCTGGTCAGCACGGTGATCTACGTGCCCATCATGAGCTGCTTCAACATGCCCTGGAGCAGCCTTGGTGCGGAGATGACGCCGGACTACCACGAGCGCACGATGGTGATGGCGATCCGCAACGCCATCCAGAAGGGGCCCGAGCTGGCGATGTTCTTCGCCGCCCAGTTC
The DNA here is from genome assembly GCF_054049335.1 of Roseateles sp. P5_E1. Lineage (NCBI taxonomy): Bacteria > Pseudomonadati > Pseudomonadota > Betaproteobacteria > Burkholderiales > Sphaerotilaceae > Roseateles > Roseateles sp. P5_E1. The sequence continues at coordinate 25,982 of NZ_JBFUMN010000063.1, read as the reverse complement.
ACGACGCTGGCCATCTTCAACCAGGCCAACGGCAAGCCCGACATCCTGCGCGGCGCGCAGACCTATTGCGCCATCCTCGGCGCCATCATGGTGGCTGCTTCCATCGCCATCTTCCTGCTGGTGCGCGAGCGCTACTACGAGAAGCTGGTGTCGCGCACACAGACCCACATCCCGTTTGCCGACACGCTGTGGCGCACGCTGCGCTGCAGGCCCTTCCGCCATGTGCTGGGCATGATGCTGGCCTACGGCACCGGCACGGCCATGGTGGGCACGCTCGGCTACTACGCGACGGTCTACTACGTCTGCGGCGGCAACGTCGTGGAGGGCGCGAAGTGGAACACGGCCATGGGCCTGTCGGGCATGGCCTTCGGCTTCGCGGGCATCCCCTTCTTCGCGTGGATCGCGCGCCGCCAGGGCAAGCGGGTCGGCCTGGCGGCAGTGCTGTTCCTGGCCATTTGCGCCTTCATCGGCGACTGGTGGCTGTACGACCCGGCGCGGCCTTATCTGCAGCTGCTGGCCTGCGGCTTCGTGGCTTTCACAGGTGCAGGGTTCTGGACGCTATACAACGCCACGCTGGGCGACGTGGTGGACTACGACGAGATGCAGACCGGCCAGCGCCGCGAGGGCTCGTTCTCGGCCTGCCAGTCGTGGATCTCCAAGGTCGGCATCGCGCTGGGCACGGGCGCCTCGGGCTGGATCCTGCAGTTCACCGGCTTTGACGCCAAGCTGGAGGCCCTGCAGACGCCGCACGCCATTTTTATGATGCGCATCCTGCTGTCCACCATCCCCGTCATCGGCCTGGTGCTGGCGCTGGTGTCGCTGCTGCGCTTTGAGYTGACCGAGAAGCGCATGGCCGAGATCCGCGTGCAGCTGGAAGCCACGCGGGGGCAGGTATGACAGCCACCGGAGCGCGTTGATTTCGCCACCCAGGTCGACGCAAAGCACCCCAAAACGATGATGCAGGAATGCAAGAAGAGCCCACGCCCTTCCTGGGCTCGACGGCATCTGCTCGCCTTGACCTTGCTCGCGTGGGTGTGCCCATGTCCCGCTGAACCGGCGGTCTTGCGCATCGTGGCGCCGACCAGCCAGTCGATGCCGGTGCTCAGGATGGCTGAGCAGCGACCCGTCGCAGGTTTGCTCAAGGACCTGGGCGAGGTGTTCGCCCGGCAACTGGGGCTGAGCCCAGTTTTCCTGCCGCTCCCGAGCAAACGCGCGGCCCTGGCCGTGGAGTCTGGTGCCGCCGATCTGCTGTGCTACGCCAAGCCGGAATGGCTGGAGGCCGATGTGCTCTGGACGCAGCTTTTCCTGTCGGGCACGGGCATCATCGCGGCCGGTCCGGACTCGCCCGCCGTGTCGCAGTTGCAGGATCTGCGCGACGAACCACTTGGCACCGTGCTGGGCTACCGCTACCCGGCAATCGATCAGGTGCTGGCGCGGCCGATCGCCCGAGAGGACGTCGCCGACGCAGAGACGAATCTGCGTCGTCTGGCCCTGGGCAGAGTCCGCTACGCCGTGACGGACCGCGCCGCGTTGGCGCACTACGTCAAGAGCCATCCAACGTCAAACCTGCGCGAAGTGCTCGAGGTCGAGCCCTACCGGCTGGGCTGCGCGCTGTCACCGGCCAAGGCCGACCTCCTTCAGCCTCTGAACCGCGTCATCGATCGCATGCGCGTCGACGGCACGTTGGAGAAGCTGTTGAATCGCTACCGCTGATTGGCAATCCGGCCCGGGTATTTACTGGTCTTACCAAATTTTCCATATGGCAAAGTGGCATGACCAATATTTTGACTATTAAGGAAACCTTGTCGCGATGACCTCGCTCCAGGCCGAGTCCTCCACTTCATCGTTGCTGAGCATGCGCGGCGTCTGCAAGCGTTTCGACAGCGTCACCGCGTTGTCGGGCGTCGAGCTGGACGTTCGTCGCGGCGAGGTCCACGCGATCTGCGGTGAGAACGGCGCCRGCAAGTCGACGCTGATGAAGATCCTGAGCGGCGTCTATACACCCGACGAAGGCGAGATCCGCATCGACGGCCAGCCCGTCCGCATCGGCGGCCTGCATCACGCGCAGGAACTCGGCATCGTCATGATTCACCAGGAGCTGAACCTGGTGCCCCACCTGACCGTGGCCGAGAACATCTGGCTGGGTCGCGAGCCGCGGCGGGGCTGGTTTGTGGACAGGGCTCAGCAGCGCAAAGGCGCGCTCGCCTGCCTGCAGCGGCTGGGCATGGACATCGACCCGGATACCGAGGTTTCGGCCCTGTCGATCGCGCAGCAGCAAATGGTCGAGATCGCCAAGGCCCTGTCGATGGATGCGCGGCTGCTGATCATGGACGAACCCACGTCATCGCTCGGCGAGGCGGACGCTTCCCGCCTGCTGGCGGTGGTGCAGGAACTCAAGCGCTCCGGCGTGGGCATCGTCTACATCTCGCACCGGCTCGACGAACTGGACCACATCGTCGACCGCGTCACCGTGCTGCGCGACGGCCACTACATCACCACCCGTCACTGGGCCGAGACGTCGATCGACGAGATCGTCAGCCTGATGGTGGGCCGCGAGCTGAACCAGCAGTTCCCGCCGGCCACGCGCCAACCTTCCACCGAAGTGCTGCTGCGGGTGCGCGGCCTGCGGCGTGAGGGTGTCTTCGGGCCGCTGGATTTCGAGCTGCGGCGCGGCGAGATCCTCGGCTTGGCCGGCCTGGTCGGCGCCGGCCGCACCGAGGTCGCACGGGCCATCTTCGGTGCCGATGCTGTCGATGGCGGTGAGATCGAACTGGATGGCCAACGCCTGCAGATCCGCTCGCCGCGCGATGCCATCGCTGCCGGCATCGCCTACGTCTCCGAAGACCGCAAGGCCCACGGCCTGGCGGTGAAGATGAGCGTGGCCCACAACATCACGCTGGCCAACCTGGGCGCGCTGGCCAGCGGCCTGGGCTTCATCGACGCGGCGCGCGAGCGCAGCACGGCCGAGCGCTTCATCAGCCAGCTCGGCATCCGCACGCCGTCGCCGGACCAGATCGCCCGGCTGCTGTCGGGCGGCAATCAGCAAAAGGTGGTGATTGCCAAATGGCTGTTCCGTGAAGCGCGCGTGATCCTGTTCGATGAACCCACCCGAGGCATCGACGTGGGCGCCAAGTACGCCATCTACGAGCTGATGGACCGGCTCGCGGCCGAAGGCGTGGGCGTCGTGCTGATCAGCTCCGAGCTGCCGGAGATCCTGGGCTTGAGCGACCGCGTGGCGGTGTTCCGCCAGGGCCAGCTCGCCACGCTGCTGAACACCCGCACGTGCAGCCAGCACGACATCATGCACCATGCCTCCGTCGGCTCATCCGAGCCGGCCAAGCCCTCCATGGCATCCCTCGAACCGACGACATGAACGACCGCCAGAAAGACCTGATCCAAAAATTTGCCGCGCTGGCGGGCCTGCTCATCCTGGTGCTGGTGTTCTCGCTGACGAGCAACGCCTTCTTCTCGGTCGGCAACGCGATGACGGTGTCGCTGCAGGTGAGCACCATCGTCTACCTGGGCATCGGTGCGACCCTGGTCATCCTGACCGGCGGCATCGACCTGTCGGTGGGCTCGGTGCTGGCGCTATCGGGCGTGGTGGCGGGCATGCTGGTCAAGAACGGCATGCCGGTGCCGCCGGCCATGGCCATCGGCGTCGTCGTCGGCGCGCTGTGCGGTGCCATCAACGGCCTGTGTGTGACCCGCCTGCGCCTGCCGCCTTTCATCGCCACGCTGGGCATGATGCTGGTGGCGCGCGGCGTTGCGCTGCAGCTCACCGACGCGCGGGCCATCTCCGGTCTGGGCGAAGCCTTTGGCGAACTGGGCAACGGCGCGCTGTGGCGCATCGAGAAGATCGACGAGCAGGGCTTCCCCGACATCGTCTTCCCCGGCATCCCCTATCCGGTGCTGCTGATGGTCGTGCTGGCCATCGTCGCCGGCATCCTGCTGCGGCGCACGACGCTGGGGCGGCATCTGCACGCTGTCGGCTCCAACGGCGAGGCAGCGCGGCTGTCGGGCGTCAACGTCGGTCGCGTCGCGATGTTTGCCTACATCGCCTCGGGCGCGCTGGCGGGCCTGTGCGGCTGCGTGCTGATGTCCCGCCTCGTCACCGCGCAGCCCAACGAGGGCGTGATGTACGAGCTCGATGCGATCGCGGCAGCCGTCATCGGCGGCACCTCGCTGCTGGGCGGTGTCGGCACCATCTCCGGCACGCTCATCGGCGCCTTCGTCATCGGCATCCTGCGCAACGGGTTGAACATGAACGGCGTCTCGTCCTTCACACAACAGATCATCATCGGTCTGGTCATCCTCGTCACCGTCTGGATCGACCAACTCCGCAACCGGCGCTGAAGACCGGTTCCATTCCTCAGGAGACATCCCATGCCCCGTCCTTTGATTCGCGCGCTCGTGAGCGCTTGCCTGGCCCTGCTCGGCACCGCATCCCAAGCCGGCGAAATCGCCGTCATCGTCAAGACCACGAACTCGACCTATTGGCAGAACGTCAACAAGGGCGCCGAGACCGCCATCAAGGAGATCGCCGGCCACACGCTGACCTTCTCCGGCCCGGCCAGCGAATCAGCCATCGCCGACCAGGTCAACCTCGTCGAGAACGCCATCAACCGCAAGGTGGCCGGCATCGTGCTCGGCCCGTCGGACCCCGACGCGCTGGTGCCGGTCATCAAGAAGGCCTGGGAAGCGCGCATCCCCGTCGTGTTGATCGACTCGCACGTGTCCGAGGCCGGCAAGCCCTACTACCAGTCCTTTCTGACGACGGACAACCGCGCCGCCGGTGAGCTCTGCGCCAAGCAGCTGATCGAGAAGGTCGGCACCACCGGCAAGGTGGCCGTCATGTCCTTCGTTGCCGGGGCCGGTTCCGAGGTCGGCCGCGTCGGAGCCTTCACAAGCTACCTGAAGGCCAACTCCAAGCTGGAGATCGTCGGGCCCTTCTATTCGCAGTCGCAGATGGCCACCGCGATGAACCAGACCACCGACGTGCTGGCCGCCCACCGCGACCTCAAGGCCATCTTCGGCGCCAACGAGCCCACCGCCGTCGGCATGGGCCGCGCGCTGGTGCAGAGCGGCCGCGCAGGCAAGCTGGTCGCCATCGGCTTTGACGGCAACCAGGACCTGCAGAAGTTCGTCCAGGACGGCACGCTCACGGGCATCGCGGTGCAAAGCTCCTTCCAGATGGGCTACCTGGGCGTCAAGACCATCTCCGACGTGTTGCAGAAAAAGCCCGTGCCCAAGTTCCGCGACACCGGCGTCGTGTGGGTCAACAAGGCCAACCTGCAGTCGCCCGAGGCCAAGGCCGTCCTGTATTGAGTCGACAAGCGACGAACTTCAATGCCGCGCTTGAATCACCTTCCCAGCCGCCCTCTCACCGGCGCCGGCCTGCAGCTGACGACGCTGGGCCTGGGCGCCGCGGCCCTGGCCGGCCTTTACGAGGCCGTGGATGACGCCACGGCCATCGCGACGCTGCAGGCCGCCTGGGGCGCCGGCGTGCGCTATTTCGACACGGCCCCTTTCTACGGCTACACGCGCAGTGAACGCCGCGTCGGCGAGTTCCTGTCGCGCCAGCCGCGGGACAGCTTCGTGCTGTCCACCAAGGTTGGGCGCCTCATGCATTCCGACCCGAAAGTGGCGGCCGGCAGCGACGGCTGGGCCAATCCCCTGCCCTTCCGCCCGGTGTATGACTACAGCTACAGCGGCGTGATGCGCTCCTTCGAGGACAGCCTGCAGCGACTGGGATTGGCGCGCATCGACATGCTGCTCGTCCACGACATCGGCCGCTTGACCCACGGCGACCAGCACGACCTTCATTGGCACGCGCTGACCACCGGTGGTTTCCGGGCACTGGAGGAACTGCGCAGCCAGGGCGTCGTGCGGGCCATCGGCCTGGGCGTGAACGAATGGGAAGTGGCGCAGGACGCCATCGCCGCCGCCCCCCTGGACTGCGTGCTGCTCGCCGGCCGCTACACGCTGCTGGAGCAAGGCAGCCTGGGCTTCCTGGAMCAATGCGCAACTGCAGGCGTGCGCGTCGTCATTGGCGGCCCCTTCAATTCGGGGCTGCTGGCCGGACAGGCCAAGTACAACTATGGCGGCGTGCCGCCGCAGGTGATGCGCCAGGCTCAGGCCCTGGACGGAACCTGCGCCGAGTTCGGCGTGCCGCTGCAGGCCGCGGCGCTGCAGTTTCCGCTGGCGCATCCGGCCGTGGTCAGCGTGCTGGCGGGCATGCGCTCGCCTGAACAGGTCGCAGCCAACGCCGCCTGGCTGGAGCGCGCCATCCCGCGCGAGCTCTGGCATCGGTTGCGCGGCCGTGGCCTCATTGCCGGCAATGCGCCTCTGCCCGAGCGCGACCTCCAGGACGACTGATGAAGGTCGACTCACATCAGCACTTCTGGCGCCTGGCCGATCGCGAGGGCCAATGGCCGCCCGCTTCGCTGCAGGCCATCCACCGCGACTTCGGCCCCGAGGATCTCGCACCTCACCTGCAGGCCGCCGGCATTGACGCCACCGTGCTCGTGCAGTCCTTGCCGAGCATCGACGACACCCGTTGGATGCTGGCACTTGCCGAACGCACGCCCTGGGTGCGCGGGGTCGTCGGCTGGGTGGACTTCAAGGCCGCCGATGCGGCAGCGCAGATCGCCGCGCTGGCCCGCCACCCGCTGCTCAAGGGCCTGCGCCCGATGCTGCAGGACCTGCCCGAAGACGACTGGATCGCCGACCCGGCCTGCAGCCCGGCCGCCGAGGCCATGCAGCGCCATGGCCTGGTGTTCGACGCGCTGGTGCTGCCGCGCCAGTTGCCGGCGCTGTGCCGTTTCGCCGCACGCCACCCGCGGTTGAACCTCGTCATCGACCACGCTGCCAAACCCCTGATCGCGCGCGGCGAGCTCGAGCCCTGGCGCAATGACATCGCCGCATTGGCCGCCCTCCCGCAGGTGCACTGCAAGCTCTCGGGCCTGCTGACCGAGGCAGGCGAGCGCCGCGATGCGGCGGCCCTGCACCCTTACGCCCAAGCGCTCTGGACGCTGTTCGGCCCGCGCCGCCTGCTGTGGGGCAGCGACTGGCCCGTGCTGCGCCTGGCTGCCGACTACGCCGACTGGTGGCAGCTCGCCCACCAGTTGGCCCGCCAATTCCACCCGGTTCCCCAACCTGACGACCTGCAGGCGCTTTTCGGGGGCAATGCCGCTCGCCTCTACCGCCTCGCCTCCACCACCTAGAACCATGTTGACTGTTTCCTGCGAATCCCCCGGCGTTCTCGTCGCTCACCAACGCCCTCGCCCCGAGCGCGGCCCCGCGGAGGTGTTGCTGCGCGTGAAGCGCGTGGGCGTGTGCGGCACAGACCTGCACATCTTCACCGGCCACCARCCCTACCTCRRCTACCCGCGCGTSATGGGSCACGAGYTCTCSGGCAYCGTGGAGGACGCCGACGCCGACAGCGGCCTGAAGCCGGGCGACGCGGTCTACGTGATGCCCTACCTGTCCTGCGGCCACTGCATCGCCTGCCGCCAGGGCAAGACCAACTGCTGCGTTCGCATCCAGGTGCTGGGCGTGCATCGCGACGGCGCCTTTGCCGAATATGTCAGCGTGCCGCAGCGCTTCGTCGGCAAGGCCGATGGCATCACGCTGGACCAGGCCGCGATGGTGGAGTTCCTGGCCATCGGCGCACACGCGGTCCGCCGCGGCGAGGTTGCGGCCGGCCAGCGCGTGCTGGTGGTGGGCGCAGGCCCCATCGGCATCGGTGCAATGCTGTTCGCCCGCCTGCGTGGCGCCATCGTCACCGCCCTCGACAGCCGCCAGGACCGCCTCGACTTCGCGCTGCGCCATGCCGGCGCCACTGCGGCCGTGGCCCTGGGTGAAGGCGACGAGGAGCAACTGTCGCGGCTCACCGAGGGTGAGTTCTTCGACGTGGTGTTCGACGCCACCGGCAACCCAGGCGCCATGGAGCGCGGCTTTCGCTTCATCGCCCATGGCGGGCGCTATGTGCTGGTGTCCATCGTGCAGGGCGATATCCGCTTCTCCGACCCGGAGTTCCACAAGCGCGAGGCGACGCTGCTCAGCAGCCGCAACGCCACGACGGAAGACTTCGAGACCGTCATGAAGGCGATGCGCGAGGGTCTGGTGCCCGACGTGGCGCTGGCCACGCACCGGCTGACGCTGGCCGACGTACCCGCCGGCTTCCCGCGCCTGCTGGACCCTGCCGAGGGCGTCATCAAAGCCATCGTCGAATGCTGAGCATGAAGCCCCTCGTCCAAGGAGTACCTTGGCCGGTCCCCCGAGGGGACGGCGATGCTTGCCGGTTCGACCGGCAAGCACATCGCCCTGGCGGGCCGGCTTGGGAGCGGCCCGGCGCTCGGCCCGCGATGCCTGAATTCGAAACCGCTCGGCACCCATGAACCCAGGCCAGCCCATCCTGCAGTTCGGCACCAGCCGCTTCCTGCAGGCACATGTCGACCTTTTCGTCAGCGAAGCCACCGAGCGCGGCGAGGCGCTGGGCGGCATCACGGTGGTGCAGAGCACCGGCAACCCGGCAAGCACGATGCGCACCCAGGCCATGGCCCGTGCCGAAGGCTTCGACGTCATCGTGCGCGGCCTGGCGCAGGGCCAGCCCGTGGAAGAGCGCAGAACCTGCCGCTCCGTGCGCGAAGCCTTCCATGCCGCGACGGACTGGCCCGCCGTGCGCGGGCGCATGCGGGGGCCTGTGCAGGTGATCGTTTCCAACACCGGCGACGGTGGCTGGGTGCTGGACGCTGCTGACGCCGTCGCCCTGCTGTCCGACGACGCCGCGGCGCCCTCATCCTTCCCCGCCAAGCTGCTCGTGCTGCTGCACGACCGCTGGCAGGCGCAGCCCGACGCAGAGCTGACGCTGCTGCCCTGCGAGCTGGTGTCGCGCAACGGCGACGCGCTGCGCGACCTCGTCGTGGCGCTGGCGCGCCAATGGCAGTGCAAGCCGGCCTTCATCGACTGGCTGCAGGCCCGGCCGGTGTGGGCCAATTCGCTGGTGGATCGCATCGTGTCCGAGGCCCTGGAGCCGGTCGGCGCCGTGGCCGAGCCCTATGCACTGTGGGCCGTCGAGGCGCAGCCGCGGCTGCAGCTGCCTTGTCGACATCCCGACGTCGTCCTCACCGACGATCTCGCGCGCTTCGAACGGCTCAAGCTCTTCTTGCTCAATCTTGGCCACACACTGCTCGCTGAGCAATGGCAGAAGGGCCGCCTTGCAGCCGACATGACAGTGCTGCAGGCCATGCAGGACCCGGCGCTGCGCGAGCCGCTCGAAGCCGCCTGGCAGCAGGAGGTGCTGCCGGTGTTCGACGCGCTGGGCCAGGGCGATCAGGCGCGGGACTACCTGGTTGCCCTGCGCGAACGGCTATTGAACCCCTTCCTGGCCCATCGGCTGGCCGACATCGCGCAGAACCATGAACAGAAAAAATCACGGCGCCTGCGTCCAGTGGTTGAATTAGCACGGCTGCATGTGCCCGGCCTGGTGCAGCCCCGGCTGAACGCCGCGCTGGCCGCGCAATGAACAAGGAACACGCAATGCAACGCATGGGCATGGTGATCGGCATCGAGCCGGACCGTATCGCCGAATACAAGCGCCTGCACGCGGCCGTCTGGCCCGCGGTGCTGGCGCGCCTGGCCGCCTCCAACATCCGCAACTACAGCATCTTCCTGCGCGAGCCGGAGAACCTGCTGTTCGGCTGCTGGGAATACCACGGCAGCGACTACGAGGCCGACATGGCGGCCATCGCCGCCGACGCCGAAACCCGCCGCTGGTGGACCTTCTGCAGCCCCTGCCAGCGTCCGCTGGAAAGCCGCGCGCCTGGCGAGCACTGGGCAGCCATGGAGTGCGTCTTCCATGTCGACTGACGAAGCGCCGCCGCTGATCCTGCTGCACGCCAGCGACAACGTCGCCGTGGCGCGCGTGGCGCTGGCGGAAAACGCAGAAATCGCCGCGCCGGGTGGTGCTGCCTTGCGTGTTCGCGCTGCCATCGACGCGGGCCACAAGATCGCATTGCGCGCCATCGCGCCCGGTGAGGTGGTACTGAAGTACGGCCAGCCCATCGGCGTGGCCAGCACCGCCATCCAGGCCGGCGACCATGTGCACGTCCACAACGTCGACATGGCCAAGGAAGCGCCACCCCAGGCGGCCAGCCGCTCGCCCGCAGCGCCACTGGCCGCTGGCGAGGCGGCCAGTTTCGAGGGATTCGTGCGAAATGACGGCCGCGTCGGCACGCGCAACTACATCGGCGTGCTTTCCAGCGTGAACTGCTCGGCGACCGTCTGCAAGGCCATCGCCCAGGCTTTCAGTGGCGAGGCGCTGGCTGCCTTCCCTGGCGTGGACGGCGTGGTCGCCATCACGCACGGCAGCGGCTGCGGAATGAGCGCCGAGGGCGAAGGCCTGGAACTGCTGCGCCGCACGCTGCGCGGCTACGCGACCCACCCGAACTTTGCCGGCGTGGTGCTGATCGGCCTGGGCTGCGAAGTGAATCAGGTCGACCCGCTGGTGCAGGGCCTGCCTGCCGCAGCGCGTGAACGCATCCATGTGCTGACGATCCAGCAGGCCGGCGGTACCCGCGAAGCCGTCGAGCAAGGCAAGCAGCTGGTCCGCGAACTGGCCGCGCAGGCCAGCACGGCGCGACGCAGCACGGTCGCGCTGTCCCATCTCGTCATCGGCCTGCAATGTGGTGGCTCGGACGGCTATTCCGGCATCAGCGCCAACCCGGCACTGGGCGCCGCGGTGGACCTGCTGGTGCGCCACGGCGGCACGGCCATCCTGTCGGAGACGCCGGAGATCTACGGCGCCGAACACCTGCTCACCGCGCGCGCCGCATCACCTGAAGTGGCCGAGCGGCTGCTGGCCCGCATCCGGTGGTGGGAGACGTATGCCGCCCTGCACGGCGCGCAGCTGAACAACAACCCGTCGCCCGGCAACAAGGCGGGTGGCATCACCACCATCCTCGAGAAGTCGCTGGGCGCCGTGGCCAAGGGCGGCAGCAGCACGCTCAATGACGTGGTCGAGTACGCGCAGCCCGTTCAGGCGCACGGCCTGGTGTTCATGGACACGCCGGGCTACGACCCCGTGTCAGCCACGGGCCAGGTGGCCGGTGGCGCCAACCTGATCTGCTTCACAACGGGGCGTGGCTCGACCTATGGCTGCAAGCCCACGCCTTCGCTGAAGCTCGCCACCAACAGCCGCCTGTTCGAGCGCATGCCCCTGGACATGGACTTCAATGCCGGCGGCATCGTCGAGGGCTCGCAAACGGTGGCCGAGGCTGGCGAGGCGCTGTTCCGGCTGATCGTGGAGACGGCGTCGGGCCGTCTCACGCTGAGCGAGCAGCATGGCCTGGGTGACAACGAGTTCGTGCCCTGGCAGCTGGGCGCCGTCATGTGAGGCGCGTGGTGCCAGCGCCGCGCTAGACGGCGATGGCGCGCCGCACAGCCGATTCGGACGGTTCGCCGATCCAGCGACCGTGCGAGGCCAGCAGATGGCTGCACATGGCCGCCGCTGCGGCCTGTGGGTTGCGCGCCTCCAGCGCGTGCAGGACTGCTTCGTGCTCAGCCATCGCCGCCTGCCAGGTGTGGGTTGACTCGACACGCCCGCTCATGCGCGAGGAGATCGGGCTGTGGCGGCCGTCGAACAGCGTTCCCACCATGCCGACAAGCACCGAATTGCCGCACATCTCGGCAATGCTGAGGTGAAAGCGCCGGTCCGCCTCGACAGGCTTGCGGTCATGGGCGTGATCTTCGCGCATCGCTTCCAACGCGTCCTCGATGCGCCTCAGCCCGGCCTTGGTGACCCGGGCCGCGGCCAGCGTGATGACCGCACTTTCGAGCACGACGCGCGCCTGCATGAGCTCGGCGGGGCTCTCGCCCAACGCGGGTGTCGCCACATTGCCGCGCTCGGTGGCGGCGCAGAGGTACACGCCCGAGCCGCCGCGGATCTCGACGCGGCCGTCAATCTCCAGCGCGATCAGCGCCTCGCGCAACGATGGCCGAGACACACCCAGCTGCAGCGCCAGCTCACGCTCCGCCGGCAGGCGTGATCCGTCGGCGATGCCTTCGGTCTCGATCAACGCTCGAATCCGGTCCGCGACCAGCTGATATTGGCGGCGGGCGTCGCCGCCGCCGCGAGGTTGACTGGCCATGGCTCACTTGAATCAAAAAATTGGACTGACCAAATGCTATCGCGCGCCACGCGAAAGATTCGGCTTCGCAAGGAAAACCCTGGCGAAATCGCTCAAGGATCTGACCGTTTGAGGCGCCATGCCGGCGCGAGGCTGGTCGTTGCCTCAGTCGGCGACAGCCGCCCCGGCCGGCGGATCGGACGGTTCGCCGATCCATCGGCCGTGCGACGCCAGCAGGTGGCTGCCCATCGCGGCAGCCGCAGCCTGCGGGTTGCGCGCCTCCAGCGCATGGAGGATGGCCTGGTGCTCCGCCAGCGCCACGTGCCAGGCATGCGTTGGCTCGAAGCGCCCGCTCATGCGCGAGGAGATCGGGCTATGGCGGCCATCGAACAGCGTTCCCACCATGCCGACAAGCACCGAATTGCCGCACATCTCGGCAATGCCCAAGTGAAAACGCCGGTCGGCCTCGACCGGCTTGCGCCCAAAGGCATGGTCTTCACGCATCGCCTGCAAGGCCTCCTCGATACGCTGCAATCCCGCCGGCGTGACGCGGGCTGCCGCCAGCGTGACGACCGCGCTTTCGAGCACGACCCGCGCCTGCATGAGTTCGCCGGGGCTGTCTCCCAGGGCCGACGTTGCCACATCGCCCTGGTCCTGGCCGGCACAGACATACACGCCCGAGCCGCCGCGGATCTCGACGCGGCCGTCGATCTCCAGCGCAATGAGTGCCTCGCGCAACGACGGCCGTGACACGCCGAGCTGCAAGGCGAGGTCACGCTCCGCCGGCAGCCGCGACCCGGCCTCTCGGCCTTCCGTCTCGATCAAGGCTCGAATGCGGTCCGCGACCAACTGGTACTGGCGGCGCGTGTCGCTACCGCGAGGGTGTTGAGCCATGTTTCCCTGGATGTGGCAATTGGACTGACCACATGCTAACGCCCCAAATTGCGAAATTTACAGCCACGTCACGAAAACCCCAATGAATATCCCTGCTGCGCGGGATCAATTCGGGTATTCACCGGTCTTACCAAAAAGTCTCAGTGGCAAAGTGGCAATACCAAAGTGGTTTGACCGAACGCCGCAGGCCATCGGCCTGAAAGCGCGAACTGCCTTCGCTTCAGGCCGCCGCGACACCCTCCAGGTTCGCTGCACCTATTGATCCCTCTGTCGGCCGGCGCGCAAGTGCTGGCCGGCCCGTTCCCGCCGCCATGCCGAATCTTCTTTCGCGCCGTCTCGCCCAAGTGGCGCTGGCGGTTGCCCTGCCCCTCGCCGCCACGGCCACCCTCGCGGCCGACATGCCCCGCCTCGCCCAGCGCGACGGCCGTCACGCGCTGATCGTTGATGGCGCGCCATTCACCATCCTGGGTGCCCAGGTCCACAACTCCAGCAACTACCCAGAGGCGCTGAAGAAGGTCTGGCCCGCCATTGCCGACATCCACGCCAACACCGTGGAGGTGCCGGTGGCCTGGGAGCAGATCGAACCCGTCGAAGGGCGCTTCGACTTCTCCTTCGTCGACACCCTCGTCAAGCAGGCGCGCGAGAACAAGGTGCGCGTGGTGCTGCTGTGGTTCGGCACCTGGAAGAACACCAGCCCGCAGTACACGCCCGCCTGGGTCAAGTTCGACAACCAGCGCTTCCCGCGCATGGTCGAGCCGGACGGCAAGAACAGCTACTGCCTCTCGCCTCTCGGCGAAGAAACGCTCAAGGCCGACAGACGAGCCTTCACGGCGCTGATGGCCCACCTGAAGAAGATCGACGAGAACGAGCGCACCGTGCTGATGGTGCAGGTGGAAAACGAGGTCGGCACCTTCGGCCTGGTGCGCGACTTCGGCAAGACGGCACAGGCCGCTTTCGAAGCCGACGTGCCAGCCGCCGTGCTGGCGCGCAAGAAGGCGCCGGTGCCGGGCGCGGCCAAGGGCAACTGGCGCGCCGTCTACGGCGACTACGCCGACGAGTACTTCCACGCCTGGGCCAAGGCCCGCTACATCGGCGAGATCGCCAAGGCCGGCCGCGCCGTCTACGACCTGCCGATGTATGTCAACAACGCGCTGCGCGACCCGCTGGAGCAGCCGCCCAAGCCCTGGAACAAGAACTTCGCCAGCGGCGGCCCGACCTACGACGTCATCGACATCTACAAGGCCGCCGCGCCCGCCATCGACATCGTCGGCCCCGATATCTACAACCCCGAGTCGGCCAAGCTCAACGCCAATCTGGCCAAGTTCAAGCGTCCCGACAACGCCTTGTTCGTGCCCGAGATCGGCAATGCCGAGCTCTATGCCCGCTACCTCTATCAGATCCTGGGCAGCGGCTCCATCGGCGTCTCGCCCTTCGGCATCGACTACTTCGATTACGCCAACTACCCGCTCGGCGCCAAGACCAACGACAAGGCCACGCTGGAGCCTTTCGCCAAGATCTTCGCCGCCTTCCGGCCGATGCAGCGCCAGTGGGCGCGATGGGCCTTCGAGGGCCGCACGCACGGCGTGTCCGAGCCCGACGACCATGCCGACCAGTTCGTCACGATGAAGGGCTGGAAGGCCCACGTCACCTTCGGCCAGTGGCAGTTCGGCGAGCGTGAATGGCCGGGCAACCAGAAGGAGGCACCGGCGCATGCCGCCAAGCTCGTCGGTGGCGTGTCCATCGCGCAGATCGGCGACGACGAGTTCCTGCTGGTGGGCCAGCAGGCGCGCGTGCGCATCGACGACGTCGAAGGCAGCGGCCGCGTGCTGATCGAGTACGCCGAGGAAGGCCACTTCGACACCAGCGGCAAGTGGGTGATGGAGCGCCGCTGGAACGGCGACCAGGTCGACTGGGGCCTGAACTTCGTCGCGAACCCGCGCGTGCTGAAGGTCAAGATGGGGCGCTACAAGTGAGCGGCGTTCGCACGTCATTCCTCGGCGCGCTGCTCACCACGGCGGCCCTGGGCGCCCTGGCGCAGGCAGCGCCCGACATCACCCTCCTGCCGGCGCCATCGGCCGCCTGGCGCACTGTCGTCGGCCACTGGGAGAAACAGGTCGAGCTGGCAGGCGACGGCGTCGTCGTCCCGGCGCCGACCGCCGACTACGCACGAGCCAGCACGCTGGCCGCGAGCGCACTCACGACCGGCGGCAAACGCGAGGCCGTGTTGCTGGACTGGAAGGATCTCTGGCAGGCCACGCTGCGCATCGAAAGCCGCGAGCCGCTGGACTTGCGCCCCTACCTGGGCGGCACGCTGGAGTTCGACCTCGATGTGGCCGAACTCGCCAAGGGCGGTGTGCGTGCCAAGCTCAGTTGCGGCGACGGCTGCGAGCGCGGCGTCAACCTCATCGAGCCGGCGCGCAGCTGGGCCGGCAAGGGCTGGCAGCACGTCGCCCTGGCCATGAGCTGCTTCACGCGCGAAGGCGCCGACTTCTCCAAGGTCAGGCTGCCGTTCGCCATCGACGCGACCGGCACGGGCCGCGTCAGCGTCGCCAACGTGCGCATCACGCGCACGGCCAAGGCCGGGCTGGCCTGCCCCGACTACCGCACCGAGTCCGTCACGCCGGCCATGCTCAACGAGTCCTGGGCCGTCGATTGGTGGCAGCCGCGCCACGAGCAAAAGCTGCAGGAGAAGGCCCGGCTGATCGCCGCCGGCACGCCGCCCGAAGTCGTCTTCATCGGCGACTCCATCACCCAGGGTTGGGAGAAGGACGGCAGTGAGGTCTGGCAGCGCCACTACGCGCCCCTGCACGCACTGGCCCTGGGCTTCGGCGGCGACCGCACCGAGAACGCGCTGTGGCGGCTGCAGCACGGCGAGGTCGACGGCATCGCGCCCAAGGTGGCCGTGCTGATGATCGGCACCAACAACACCGGCCACCGCGCGGAGGCGCCGGAGCGGACGGCCGCCGGCGTCAAGCGCCTGCTCGACGAACTGCGTCAGCGCCTGCCCAGGACCCAGCTGCTGCTGTTGGCCATCTTCCCGCGCGGCGACAAACCCGACGACTTCCTGCGTGGCATCAACCAGCGCGTCAACAAGCTCCTCGAAGGTCTGGCCGACGGCCGCAGCGTTCACTTCCTGGATATCAATGCCGCGCTGCTCAATACCGACGGCACGCTTGGCAAGGACGTCATGCCCGACCTGCTGCATCCCAACGCCAAGGGCTACGACATCTGGCAGCGGTCCATGGCGCCGACGCTGCAGAAGCTGCTGAGGTCGACGCCATGACGCTGGCGGCCACCGCTGCCGAGCCGACCCGGATGCCGGGCGGCCTGCCGTGCCGCGCGTGGGCGCACGACCATTTCGTGTCCAAGGCATGAACACGCCGGCCACGCTGCCCCTGGTTCCGCGGCATCCAGCCGTGGTGGCAGCCCTCGGCAGCGCAGGCACGACCCGCCCTACCCAGTCCTGGGGCCGCGGCATCGACGGCCAGCGGCTGGCGGACCTGGGCGACGGAAGCTTTCGCAACCCCGTCGTGGCCGGCGATCATCCCAACCCCGCCATCCTGAAGGACGGCCCCGACTACTACATGACCTTCTCGTCGCGGCAGTCCTGTCCGGGTGCCGTGGTCTGGCATTCGCGCGACCTGGTGAACTGGGTGCCCATCGCCGCGGCGCTGAACCAGCCGCTCGGCACGGGCTCGCCGACGGATCTTGTCCGGCACAACGGCCGCTACTTCCTCTACCTCCCCTTGCTACGGCCTCAGGGGGTCGGCATCCACGTCATGCACGCCGACAGCATCCGCGGGCCCTGGAGCGATCCCGTCGACCTGGGGCTGCAGGGGTGCCTGGACCCGGCCCATGTCGTGGGCGAGGACGGCAGGCGCCATCTCTTCGTCAACGGCGACCGGCGCGTCGGCCTCACGGACGACGGACTGGCCACCATCGGTGGGCTTGTCCATGCCCAGACGGCCCGCAGCGCCGCACCGGCCGCGACCGCCGGCGCCAAGCTGCTGCGCCGGGGCGACTTCTTCTACCGCGTCCAGGCCCAGTGCGCCAACGCGCTTGACGGCCATGTGGTCAAGGTGGCGCGAGCGCCTTCCATCGCCGGGCCCTGGCAGGACGGCCCGTTCAGCCTGATCGATAGCGCAGCGGACGGGCCGTGGCGCACCAGCGGCCCTGCCAGCCTGGTGGAAGGCCCGGCAGGCGACTGGTGGATGCTGTGCCACGGCCACGAAAGCGGCTACCGCACCCTCGGGCGGCAGGTGCTGCTGGCGCCGATCGAATGGACGCGTGACGGCTGGCCGCGCAGCAATGGCGACCCGCTCGACCGGGCCCAGCGCAAGCCGCGCGGTGGATCGGTGTTGGCAGCGGGTCTCTCGCTCAGCGACGACTTCACGCATGACCGCCTCGGCCTGCAGTGGACCTTCCAGGACGCAACGCCCGAGGACCTGCAGCGCACCCGCTATGACGGCACCGGTCTGACGCTGCGGGGCAAGGGCACGGGGTTGTCCGACTGCTCACCGCTGACCTGCCTCGCGGGCGATCGCAGCTACACCGCCGAGATCGAATTCGAGCTTGAAGGTGCGGCCCAGGGTGGGCTGGCTCTCTTCCATGACGCGCGCGGCTTTGTCGGCGTGGGCATCGGCGACGGCCAGATGCACACCTACAGCTATGGCCAGCGCCACGGCTGGATGCGGCAGGCCGTGCAAGGGCAGCATCACCGCCTGCGCGTGACGAACCGCCGCCACCTCCTGACCTTCGAGCATGCGATCGGCGACGGTCCCTGGACCTGCAACCCGTGGCTCACTGAGGTTTCAGCCCTGCACCAGACCGCCGCCGGCAGCCTTGCAAGCCTGCGGCCGGCGCTGTTCGCCGCCGGCGAGGGCGAGGTGCGCCTGCGCCGCTTCAGCTACAACTGCATCGGGCCCGAGCCCTGAGATCCCTCCCAAAGCCCGAGCGCGACGGAGACATTCGCGCCGAGCATTTCCGCAAGAGAAAAGGTTGATCCATGAAGTCCAAGTTATTGAAGACCCTGCGCCTGTTGTCGGCGCTGCCAGCGCTGGCTCACGCCCAGGGCTGCGGCAGCGGCATGGCTGACGCCGGTGCGCCRCGCCTGCCTGACCAGATCAATGCCCTCGTCGACGCTACAAAGTAAACGTCCCCACCGGCAACCACAGGGCCGGCATCGCAAAACGGGCATGGCGTGCTTCGGCGCGCCATGCCCATCTCCACATCTGACACCGCCATGTCCGCACATCTCCCGACCCGCCGCTCCTTCCTTCAGGCCGCCACCGCTGCCGCTGGCGCCACCGGCCTGCCCGCGGCGCAGGCTGCGCCCGCCCCGTTCAAGCCCACCTGGGACTCCCTCGTCGAGGGCTACCGCACGCCGGACTGGTTCCGCGACGCAAAGTTCGGCATCTGGGCGCACTGGAGCGCTCAGTGCGTGCCCGAGATGGGCGACTGGTACGCCCGCCAGATGTACACCCAGGGCAACTGGCAGTACGACCACCACGTGCGCACCTATGGCCACCCGACCAAGGTCGGATTCATGGAGATGCAGAACCGCTGGAAGGCCGAAGCCTGGGAGCCCGAGGCCCTGATGGACCTCTACGCCAAGGCCGGCGCCAAGTATTTCGTCGCGCTGGCCAACCATCACGACAACTTCGACGCCTACGATTCCAAGTACCACGGCTGGAACTCAGTGCGCGTCGGCCCCAAGCGCGACCTCGTCGGCGAATGGGCCAAGGTGGCGCGTGCCAAGGGCCTGCGCTTTGGCGTCAGCAACCATTCGGCGCATGCCTGGCACTGGCTGCAGACGGCCTACGGCTACGACCCCGARGGSCCGCTGGCCGGCCAGCGCTACGACGCCTACCGCTTGACCAAGGCTGACGGCAAGGGCACCTGGTGGGAAGGCCTGGATCCGCAAGACCTCTACACCGGCCGCAACATGGTSATGCCYGACGGCATCAACACCATCCGCACGGCCAACGAGTGGCATGAGCAGAACGACCGCGTCTGGGACGAGAAGGCGCCGCCGCACAACCCGGCGTTCACCCGCCAGTGGTTCCTGCGCTGCCGCGACCTCATCGACAGCTACCGACCCGACCTCGTCTATTTCGACAACTCCGGCCTGCCCCTGGGCCAGGCCGGGCTGGACATCACGGCGCACTACTACAACGCCAGCATGGCCTGGCACGGCGGCAAGCTGGAGGCCGTTGTCAATGCCAAGGTGCTGCCGCCCGAGCGCCGTGCCGGTGTCGTCGAGGACGTCGAGCGCGGCCAGCGCGAAGGCATCGAGCCGCTGCCCTGGCAGACCGACACCTGCATCGGCGACTGGCACTACAACCGTGGCGTGTTCAACAACCACAGCTACAAGTCGGCCGCCAGCGTGATCCACAGCCTGTGCGACATCGTCTCCAAGAACGGCAACCTGCTGCTGTCCATCCCCGTGCGCGGTGACGGCAGCATCGATGCCGACGAGCGCCGCTTCCTCGAGCAGATGGCCGAGTGGATGGGCCGCAATGGCGAGGCCATCCACGGCACACGGCCCTGGCGCAGCTTCGGCGAAGGCCCGACCCGCGTGGGCGGCGGCATGTTCAGCGAAGGCAAGGCGCACTTCGGCGCCGAGGACATCCGCTTCACGACCAAGGGCGGCGCCCTCTACGCCATCGCACTGGGCTGGCCCAAAGGCGGCCTGCTGCGCATCCAGGCGCTGGCGCAGGACTCGGCGCTGGCGCCCGATGCCATCGAGCGCGTCGAGGTGCTGGGCTCGACGGACAGCCTGGCCTTCACGCGCAGCCGCAAGGGCTTGGAGGTGAAGCTGCCCGAGGGCCTCGCCGGCACGCCGGCCGTGGCGCTGAAGATCCGCGGCGCTGGCCTGGCTTGAAGCTGAACCTGGTCATCGCGGCGGTGCCGCGGTGATCCTGGAACCCTTGCGCTGAAGACGGATACGCCGTCGCCGATGTTCACTGAGAAACCCATGAAGACCATTCTTTCGACGCTTCTGCTGCCCCTCGGGCTGGCCTGCACGTTTGCGGCTTGCGCCGCCGACGGCACCGGCATGCGCGAATTGACCAGCCTGCAGCTCTCCCGTGAGATGTCGCCCGGCCTGAACCTGGGCAATACGCTCGATGCCGTACCGAGCGAAACCGCCTGGGGCAACCCACCCGCCAACCAGGTGGTGATGAACGCCTTCAAAGCAGCCGGCTTCAACACCGTGCGCATCCCGGTGGCCTGGAACCAGTACGCCGATGCCAACGGCAACATCAGCCCCGCCTGGATGGCCCGCGTCACGCAGGTGGTGGACTACGCCCGCAAGGCCGGGCTGTACGTGCTGCTCAACACGCATTGGGACGGCGGCTGGGCGGACCACCCCACCTACGCCAAGCAGGCCGAGGTCAATGCCAGGTTGACGAAGTTCTGGACCCAGATCGCCAAGAACTTTGAGGGCTACGACGACCACCTGCTGTTCGCCGGCACGAACGAAGTGCACATCGAGAAGGAATACGGCCGGCCCACGCCCGAAAACTGCACGGTGCAGAACAGCTTCAACCAGACCTTCGTCAACACCGTGCGCGCCACCGGCGGCAACAACGCCAAGCGCCACCTCATCGTGCAGTCCTACAACACGAGTCACATCGATGCACTGGGATGCAACGCCAAGCTGCCCGCCGACACCTTGCCCGCGCGGCTGATGATGGAAGTGCACTACTACGACCCCTTCCCCTTCACCATCGACGACAAGAGCAAGATCTGGCAGTGGGGCAAGATCGCCACCGACCCCGCCGCCACCGTGACCTGGGCCAACGAGCCCCAGGTCGATGCCGCCTTCCAGGCGCTGAAGGCCGCCTTCATCGACAAGGGCGTGCCGGTGGTGCTGGGTGAATACGCCGTCGCCATGAAGCGCGCCTACCCAGGCATGGACCGCTACCGCATGTACTGGAACGAGTACATCACCGGCTCGGCCGTGCGCCACGGCATGGTGCCCGTCTACTGGGACACCGGCGGCCTGTTCGACCGCAAGACTGGCGCGCGCAAGGACGCCGTCATTGAACTCATCGTCAACGCCGCCAACACCGCCGACACCGCCAAGAAGCCATGAACAAGTTCTCCTCCTTCTTCACCTGGCTGCTTGCGCTGACGCTGTGCGCAGGGCCTGCAGCAGCCAATGACAACCCGCGCCAGCGCACTCGCATCGACGATGGCTGGCGCTTCGCGCTCGGCCATGCGCATGACCCGGCGCAGGACTTCGACCACAGCACGCGGGCCTTCTTCTTCGCCAAGGCCGGCTTTGGCGACGGCCCCGCATCGGCCGAGTTCGACGACCGGCCGTGGCGCCGCGTCGATCTGCCGCACGACTGGGCGGTGGAACTGCCCTTCGACGCACGCGGCAGCACGACGCACGGCTCCAAGGCCATCGGCAGGGCCTTTCCGGAGAACAGCGTCGGCTGGTACCGGCGCGAGCTCGCTGTTCCTGCGTCCGCGAAGGGCAAGCGCATCGCGCTGGAGTTCGACGGCGTCTTCCGCGACAGCGTGGTCTGGGTCAACGGCCACTACCTGCGCCACGAGGCCAGCGGCTACTCGAGCTTTCGCGTCGACATCAGCGACTACCTGCACTACGGTGGCCGCAACATCGTCGCCGTGCGCGTGGACGCTACCACGCAGGAAGGCTGGTGGTACGAAGGTGCGGGCATCTACCGCCACGTCTGGCTGACCCAGACCGAGCCACTGCACGTCGACCACTGGGGCACGTTCGTGCGTGCCACGGTGAACGGCAACCGCGCCGACGTGGCCGTTGACGTGACGGTGCGCAACGACGGCAAGGCCGCCGAGTCGTTCAGCCTGGAACACGAGCTGCGCGACCCCGAGGGCCGGGTCGTCGCGCGGGGCAGCGTGCCCGCCCGGCGCGTGGCGGTGGATGCCACCGCAGAGGGCAGCGCCACGCTGCGCGTGACCGCACCGAAGCTGTGGTCGCTGCTGACGCCGCAGCGCTACACGCTGACGACGCAGGTCAAGCGCGGCGGGCAGGTGGTCGACAAATACGACACGCCGTTCGGCATCCGCTCCCTCCGCTTCGACGCGGACAAAGGCTTCTTCCTGAACGGCCAGCACGTCAAGCTGCACGGCACCAACAACCACCAGGACCATGCCGGCATTGGCGTCGCGCTGCCTGACGCCATGCACGACGCGCGGCTGAAGATGCTCAAAGACATGGGTGTGAACGCGATCCGCTCGGCCCACCACCCGGCCACGCCCGAACTGCTGGACGCCTGCGACCGCCTTGGCATCCTCGTCATTGACGAGCACCGCATGATGGGCACCGCGCCGCAGTTGCGCGACGAGATGGAACGCATGGTGCGGCGCGACCGCAACCACCCGTCCGTCATCCTGTGGTCGGTGGGCAACGAGGAATGGGCCATCGAGAACAGCGAGATCGGCACCCGCCTGGCGCGCGAGATGCAGGCCATCGTCAAGCGCATGGACCCGACGCGCCCTGCGACGCTGGCTGCGTCCAGCTCCGGCGGGCCCGAAGGCACGGCAGTAGGCTCCGAGGTGCTGGGCTTCAACTACAAGGCGCAGCACGACATCGACGCGATGCACAAGCGCTTCCCCGAGCGTGCGTCCGTCGTCACCGAGGAAGGCCTGACCTATGCCACGCGCGGCATCTACGCCGACGACCCGGCGCGGGTGCACGTCGCCGCCTACGACAAGCGTTCCGGCGGCGCTTCGACGGCGTCCATCGAGGAGGCCTGGCGCTTCAACGCCGAGCGCCCCTTCATGGCCGGCATGTTCGTCTGGACCGGTTTCGACTACCGCGGCGAGACCACGCCCTACGGCTGGCCCGCCGTCTCCTCGCAGTTCGGCATGATGGACACGACCGGTGCGTTGAAGGACAGCGGCTACTACCTGAAAGCTGCCTGGACGTCTGAGCCGATGGTGCATGTGCTGCCCCACTGGAACTGGCCCGGCCGAGAAGGCCAGCCCGTCGATGTGCGCGTCTACGCCAACACCGACGAAGTGGAACTGCTGCTGAACGGCAGCTCGCTCGGCCGCAAGCCGCTGGCGCGCTACGCCCACCTGCAGTGGAGCGTGCCCTACGCGCCGGGCAGCCTGACGGCGCGCGGCTACCAGGCCGGCAAGCTGGTCGTGACCGAGACCGTGGCCACCACCGGCGACGGCAGCGCCGTGCGGCTGACGGCGGACCGCGCACGCATCCGCGCCGATGGCGACGACGTGGCGGTGGTGCGTGTCAGCGTCGTCGACCGTGAAGGCCGCGTCGTTCCCACCGCCAACCAGCGCCTCAGCTTCGAGGTTTCAGGCCCCGCGCGGTTGATCGGCATGGGCAACGGCGACCCGGGTTCTCACGAGGCCGACAAGCCGGCCGAGTTCCATCGCTACGCCGCGCTCGGCCACTGGCGCCTGCAAGGCGTGGCACGTTCGGAAGACGCCGCGGCATTGCTGGCCGGTGCCGGCGAGGCCAAGGGGCGTGACCCCTTCGCCTGGGTGCCCGCCGACGCGCAACCGGCCGACAGCGCCTGGAACGTGGTGCATGCCAGCTTTGCGCGCCCGCCTGCGACGGCAAGACGCGCATCGCTGTTCGTGGGCGACATCGCACCCGGTGTGCAGGTCTACCTGAATGGCCGCCCGGTGACGCCGCGGCCCGAGGAAGGCATGGGCGTGATCGACCTCGACCCGGCACAGTTGAACGATAGCAACACGCTCAGCCTGGTCTTCGCCACGCCAGCCGGTGGCACGCGCAAGCTCTTCGACGACGCCCAGGGCGGCCGTCGCTGGGCGACGCTGCGCACGTCCACCGCCGCCGGGCCATGGCAGCGCAGCGTGTTCAACGGCCAAGCGCAGGTGATCCTGCAATCCACCGGCGGCCCGGGCCGCGCCACGCTGCGCGCCCGCGGCGACGGCCTGGACCTGGGCAGCCTGACCCTCGACGCCTTCTGAGCCGCGCCATCTGCGATCCCACCGCCCATCTGGAACCGGCAAGCTGAACCCAAAGAGCCCCTCATGACCCAGACCTTCAATCGCATCGTCATCGTGGGCGGGGGCACCGCAGGCTGGATGACCGCCGCCGCCATCGCTACCGGCCTGAAGGGGCGCTGCACGGTGGAGGTGGTGGAGTCCGAGGAGATCGGCATCATCGGCGTCGGCGAGGCGACCTTCCCGTCCATCCGCAACTACAACCGGCTGATCGGCATCGACGAGGCCGAATTCCTGCGTGCCACGCACGGCACCTACAAGCTGGGCATCGAGTTCCGCGACTGGCGGGTGCAAGGCGAACGCTACTTCCACACCTTCGGCGACTTCGGCGAGATGCAGGGGCCGCACGCGCTGTGGGGCCAGTACCGGCGCCTGGCCGACCCGGCGCTCGGCGGGCTTGGCGAGCAATGCCTGCCCACCGTCATGGCCATGCAGGGCCGCTTCGTGCCGCCCGACGACGAGGGCCGCGCACCCTACAAGTACGCCTATCACTTCGACGCCACCCTCTATGCCGGCTTCCTGCGCCGCCTGGCCTTCGGCCGTGGCGCGCGCCGCACCGACGGGCGCATCGTCGGCGTCACGCGGCGCGCCGACGGCGGCGTTCACAGCCTCAGGCTGGCCGATGGCCGCGAGATCGAAGGCGACCTCTTCATCGACTGCTCCGGCTTCGGCTCGCTGCTGTTGGGCAAAACGCTGGGAGAACCCTTCGTCGACTTCAGCCGCTGGCTGCCGGTGGACAGCGCCTGGGCGTGCCCCTGCGAGCGCACCGGCACGGCGCTGACGCCCTACACCCGCGCGACCGCGCTCGAAGGCGGCTGGGCCTGGCGCATCCCACTGCAAAGCCGCACCGGGCATGGCCATGTCTTCAGCAGCCGCCATATCGACGCCGACCGCGCCCGCGATCAGCTGCTGCAGCAGCTGGACGGCAAGCCCCTGGCCGAACCGCGGCTGCTGCGCTTCACCACCGGCCACCGCGAGCGCTTCTGGGTCCACAACGTCGTGGCCCTCGGCCTGTCTTCGGGCTTCCTCGAGCCGCTGGAATCGACCAGCATCTTCCTGATCCAGAGTGGCCTGGGCCACCTGATGGGCTTGTTAACGTCCGGTCAGCCGATCAGCGAGGGCGTGGTGGCCGACTACAACGCGCGGGCCGTGCGCGAGTTCAGCCGCATCCGCGACTTCATCATCCTTCACTACTGCCTCACGGCACGCCGCGACAGCGCGCTGTGGCGCGACATGGCGGCGATGGAACTGCCCGAGACGCTGGCCTTCAAGATCGACGCCTGGCGCCGCCTGGGCCTGCTGCACCTGCAGGGCGACGAGGGCTTTGACGAGCACAGCTGGCTGGCCATCCATGCCGGCATGCAGCACTGGCCCGAACGCACCGACCCGGTTCTGCAGGAAATGCCGCCCGACGAGGCGCGACAGGCCCTGCAGCAGCGCCGCCACGCCATCGCCGAGTCGGTTGCCCGGCTCCCCTCGCATGAGGCCTTCCTTGGCCAGGGGTTGGCCAGGGGCGGTGCATGAACGGCGCCCCGCCCCGCCGCCGTGCCGCCTGGCGCTGGCGGTGGCAGGCTCCCATCTATGCCCATGAACCCGTTTTAAGTTGCTGAAGTAGAAGACCATGAACCCGATTCCACCCGAGGCCGGCAAGCCCACCACCGAAACCGGACAGCAGCAGCAATGGCGGCGGGGGGTCAACGGCTATGCGCTGACCATTGCGGTGATCGTCCATCTCATCCTGCTGGCGGCGGTGCTGATGTGGCGCACCCGCGTGCCGCCCCCAGAGAAGCCCCGCATCACGGATGTGAGCATCGTTGAGCTCAAGACCCCGCCAAAGCCTCCCGAGCCCCCGCCGCCCGCCCCCAAGATGCCCGATCTGCCGCCCCCGAGCATGCCGCCCATGCCCGAACTCCCGGTGATCGAGGTGCCCAAGGTCGCGCCCGTGCCGCAAGCCGTCGCGCCGGTGGTGGC
>NZ_JBFUMN010000062.1:0-28691 GCF_054049335.1 Roseateles sp. P5_E1 | reverse complement strand
GATATAGGCATAGGCCGGTGCCATGCTTGCTAGCAGTAGCAGCACAACCAGAAGCA
This sequence comes from Roseateles sp. P5_E1, assembly GCF_054049335.1. NCBI lineage: Bacteria > Pseudomonadati > Pseudomonadota > Betaproteobacteria > Burkholderiales > Sphaerotilaceae > Roseateles > Roseateles sp. P5_E1. The sequence goes on along the minus strand of NZ_JBFUMN010000062.1, from coordinate 28,635 downwards.
CTTGGCGGCAGAAATACATGGCGGGATCGGGGGAGTTGCCCGGGCCTGGAGCAGGGCACTCATGTTATCAGGCGACGCCCGCCGAGCCGGCTGGCACCGACCCGCCACCTACAATCGCGCGCCCTGAGGCCCGCCTTGAGAATCGTCCGACATTCCCTGCTGAACCTGATCGGACTGGGTGCCCCGCTCCTGGTGGCGTTGTTTGCGATTCCCGTCCTGCTGGCGGGGCTGGGCACGGCGCGTTTTGGGTTGCTGACGCTGATCTGGGCTCTGGTCAGCTATTTCGGCCTGTTCGATCTCGGCTTGGCGCGTGCGCTGACGCTGCGCCTGGCCGTCGTGCTGGAGAAGGGCGAGGACGCGCTGGTGGGGCCGCTGTGCGGCACGGCGCTGATCCTGATGGGCGGCGTCGGCCTGGCGGCCGGATTGGCGCTCTACCTGTTGGCGCCCTGGCTCGTGGGCAGCCTGCACGATTTGCCCGACATCGGCGAGGCGCAGTCCAGCCTGCGATGGATGGCCTTGGCCCTGCCTCTGGTGATCCTGACGGCCGGATTGCGCGGCATGCTGGAGGCCCGCGGCGCTTTCGGCCTTGTCAATGGCATTCGATTGCCCATGGGTGTCTGGACCTTTGCCGCTCCCGTCGTTGCTCTGTACGTGTGCGGCCCTGACCTGACAGCGATTGCCGCCGTGCTCACGATCGGGCGGTTGCTGGGCGCCGTGGCCCACGGCGCCGCCGCCTGGCAGGCGTTGCCTCAACTGCGGGGTCGAATCGCATGGCGGCGCGATCTGCTGGGCTCGCTGTGGCGCTCCAGCCAATGGCTGCTGGTCAGCAACCTGCTGGGCCCCCTGATGGGCTATGCGGACCGCTTCATCGTCGGCCTGTTCGTGCCGGTTGCGACCCTGGCCTACTACGCCACGCCGCAGGAGCTGGTGATGAAGCTCTGGATCCTGCCAGGCGCACTGACGGCGGTGCTTTTCCCGGCGCTGGCGGCGCAGATCGCGCAGCGGGAGCACGACGCCGCGCGCCTGTGCAGGCAGGCAGTGCTCGGCTTGAGTCTGGTCCTGCTGCCCATCACCTTGGGTCTGGCCACCTTTGCCGGCCCGTTGCTGTCGATCTGGCTTGGTGCCGCGTTTGCGACCGAGGCCCAGGGCTGCCTGCTGATCTTCTCGCTCGGCATGTTCGTGACCGGGTTGGCCCAACTGCCCTACACCGCCTTGCAAAGCGCCGGGCAGGCCGCGACGACGGCCAAGCTTCATCTCCTCGAACTGCCTTTGTTCCTCGTGGCGCTGGCCTGGGCTGCGTCTCATCTGGGCATTGAGGCCGCGGCCTGGGTCTGGCTGGCGCGCGTGGTGCTCGATGCCGTGTTGCTGGTCGTGGCGGCGCAGCGCCTGCCATTGCACGGAGGCGGGCGGCTGTTCGACAGGCGGGCGCTCGCCCTGCTGATGCTGACCCCCTTCGGTTTCGTGGGGCTGCTGCTACCCAACTCGGCGTTGCGGATATCTGCCTGGCTGCTGGTGAGCGTGCTTTGCGTGATCGGCGCTGTGCATGCCCTGCGGCAGCGATCTAAGACAATGCCCAGCCTTGATCCGCTCTGACGACCCCATGCCGCCGCTTTTGTCTGTTGTGATACCCACGCACAATCGTGCCCGCTACGCAATGCATGCGATCGAGTCGGTGCTCAGCCAGGGCGACGAGAGACTGGAACTGGTGGTCAGCGACACCAGCACCGACGGCGAACTGGCGCGCTGGGTGGCGGAACACCCGCTCGGCCGTGACCCGCGCCTGAACTATTTCAGGCCTGCGCAGAAGCTGGACATGACCGGCAACCACAACGCCGCCGTCGCAGCCAGCAAGGGCGAATACCTGTGCCTGATCGGGGATGACGACACCATTTCCGGTGCGCTGCTTGATGCGACGCAGTGGGCGCATCAAAAGCGCGTCGACCTGATCGCTCCCAATGTGGTGGCCAACTATGTCTGGCCGGACTTCCGCTCACGCCATTTCGGCGCCAGCCACGCCTCCAGGCTGTATTTCGCCAAGCAGATGGGCGGTGGCAAGGTTTGCCTGGCTTCCGAGGCGCTGGCCCTGGCTTTGCGCGAAGCCGCGCAGGGCACGGACGGCCTGCCCAAGATCTATCACGGCGTCGTTCGCCGCACGCTGATGGAACGCATTCGCGAGCGTTCAGGGCAGTACTTCCATGGTTCGAGCCCCGACGTCTCCGGCGCCGTGGGCCTGGCGGCCTGTGCCGATCGATTCCTGGTCGTTGACTTCCCCTTGTCCATCCCGGGCGCCTCCGGTGGCAGCAATACCGGGCGCAGTGCGATGAACACCCACAAGGGCCAACTCAGCGCCGAGTCGCAGACCAGCAGCTTTGTCGCCTCGGGCTGGAGCCCGGGGGTGCCCAAGTTCTTTTCGGTGGAAACCGTCTGGGCGCACGCCGCCCTCGAAACCTTGAAGCACCTGGCACCCTCGACCCTGACCGAGTTCAACTTCGTGCGATTGCTGGGCACGTGCAGCCTGCGTCACCCGGAGTTCAAATCGGAGATCGCGCAGGCGACGTCAGAAGCTGCCGAAATGCTGGGCACGCCGTTGCCGGGTTTGCAGGCCGCGGTCGCTCGCGAGCGAAGGACGCTGAGACAGGCGCGCATCCGCTATGTCCTGGCTCGGGCCATGCGCCCGACGGCCGCCGGTGGGCGCCCGTTCGTCGATGGCCTCGCGACCGTGGCCGAGGCCCCACCCCGCCTGGCTGCCCGCCTCGTCGAGATGAAGCTCGACTGGGAAACGGCTGTGCGCGGTCTGGTGGTTTGAAGGCATCCTGCTCATGACGCATTCCCCCAAGCGACTCCTGGTTCTCGGCGCCAATGGCATGCTGGGCAACGCCGTGCTGCGCTGGTTCTCGCAAGACCCGTCCTATGCCGTCGTCGGCGCTGTGCGGCGTGTCGAAACGGTCGAGGGCCTGAGGGCGCGCGCGCCGTCCGCATCGTTCATTGCTTGCGAAGATGCCGGCGACCTGTCCGCGATGCGGCGGCTGTTGGCCGAAGCGCGTCCGGACGTCATCATCAACTGCATCGGCATCGTCAAGCAGTTGGCCGGCGCCGATGCGCCCGCGCTGACGATTCCGATCAACGCATTGCTTCCTCATCGCCTCACCCGGCTCGCGCAGGATCACGGCGCACGACTCGTCCACATCAGCACGGACTGCGTGTTCTCGGGCGCCGCCGGCAACTACGCCGAGTCGGACGTCCCGGACGCCGCCGACCTCTACGGTCGCAGCAAGCTCATGGGCGAGGTGGACTATGAGAACGCCGTCACGCTGCGGACGTCCATCATTGGCCATGAGCTCCACACCTCGCATGCGCTGCTGGGGTGGTTTCTGGCCCAGTCCGGTACGGTGTCTGGCTTCAGCAACGCCATCTTCTCGGCGCTGCCGACGGTCGAACTCGCCCGCGTCATCCAGGAGTTCGTGCTGCCCAACCCGGAGCTGCGCGGTATCTACCATGTGGCCGGGCCGGCCATCAGCAAGTACGAGCTGCTGCAGATGGTGGCTCGCGTCTACGACCGCGGCAACACGATCAACGCCGAACCGCTTCCCGTCCTGGACAGGTCCTTGAACGCCGGTCGTTTCGAGGCCGCCACCGGCTACCGCTCGCCCGACTGGCACGAGATGGTGACCCGAATGCACATGTTCGGCTGACGGCCAGATGCTGCAGTCCCTGCAGGCTGGCCGGGCCATTGCGGCACTGATGGTGCTGTGCTTTCACCTCGGCCTGGCCATCCAGCACTACTTCGGCGTGAGCGCGTTCCTGGCGCCGTTCGGGCATGCCGGCGTCGAGTTCTTCTTCGTGCTGAGCGGCTTCATCATCACCTCGGCGCATCGCAGCGACGTCCATCGGCCGCGGCAGATCGGGCGATTTCTCTGGAAGCGCTTCGCCAGGATCTACCCGATCTACTGGATCGTTTTTCTGGCGGCTTATGCCGGTGCCCATGGCATCGTCAAACTGACGCCGGTTGAACTCGTGCGGGCCCTGCTGCTGGTGCCGGCGGAATCAGCGCCGGTCATTTCGGTAGCCTGGTCGCTGCAGTGGGAGGTGGTGTTCTACGGGCTGTTCGCGGCGCTGATTCTTCATCCGGCCTTGGGCGTGGCCGCGCTCGCCGCGGCGCTGTTGTGCTGGCCTGACGGCACCGTCTATCTGGCACTCTTTCTGGCCGGTGCGCTGTGCGCCGTCCTCGATCAGCGTCGGCTGGCCCYGCCTGGGCGGATGGTGGCGCTGCTGGGTGCGGCGGTATTCGTGGGCGCCTGTGTGTACGACGTCACCACGGGCCTGAAGCCCACGCTCTGGCTCGGCATCGGCGCGGCGATTCTGGTGCTGGGCCTCGTCAGCGCGGAGCGCGCCGGCCACGTGTTCGGCCGACACCGCGCGCTGCAACTTCTGGGCGACGCTTCCTACTGCATCTACCTGGTTCACTACCCCTTCATCAGCGCGGCATGCAAGGCCGCCATGTGGGTTGGCCTTCGCGGCCAAACCTGGGGTTGGGTGCTCTACCCCGTGATGCTGTCGGGCGCCGTGCTGGCGGGGGTCTGGCTGCACCTAGGGGTCGAGAAACCCTTGCTGGGCAGGTTGAACAAGGCGGGCACTAGCGATGCACTGACGCCGCCTGCGTGAGCAGCGTGCGCATCGCGGCAATGTCGGCCTCGGCATTGAGCCTGGCTGCGCCGTAGCCTTGAGCGCGCTGGCGCTGCGCAAGCCGTTCACCAGCAGGCAGGGCGGCAAACGCGTCCACGGCTTGTGCGAATTGCGAGACCTGCAGCGGCAGATCGGCGCCAACACCGGCCGCAGCAAGATGTCGCCATGGGGTTTGATCGCTGATCAGCAGGGAGCAGCCCGCCAGCAGCGCCTCGTGGATCACATAGCCGTTGTTCTCTGCCCGGGTCGGAAACAGGAACAACTCGTAGTCCGCCAACGTGGCGACGACCTGTTCGGGGTCGACCGGGCCGAGATAGCGGGTGTGCACCCAGTCGGGCAGGCGCGTCGTCGCCTCGCGACAGGCGTCCCAATAGGCTTCATTGCCGATAGGCCCGACGATGTCCAGGGACACGGGCGCCGTGACCTTGGCCAGCGCTTCCAGCGCGAACAACAGGTTCTTCTTGGTCTCGATGCGCGAGAGAAAAACGACCTTCAAGGGCGCTGATTCGTCAGCACAGAGTGGTGTCGGCAATGCCTGCGCCCGCGGCGGGAGGTCGGCGACGAGGTGGACAGCAGCGAAGCCGAAGTCGCGCAGTCCTTGCCGCTCTGTCTCGCTGGTGGCATGGAACTGCAGCCCTCGGAACATGCCCAGCCCTCGCAGCAGCCGCAGGTAGAGCAGCTTCTTTGCTCGGCGCTGCATCAGCGCGCCACTCATGAGCTCGCCTCGGGGCGCAAGAAGCACGGGCAGGTCGAGCCGGCGCAGCCGCCGCAGCAGCAGCGGCAGGGCCGTGAATACCGGCGACAGGAAGCTGTTCAGGTAGACCAGATCCCACGGCTGGCTCAGCAGCTTTTGCATCGACCTGAGGCCGGCAAGGCCGCGCGGCAGATGGTGCAACGCGACGCCGGCTTTTTTCTGTGCCTCAAGGCAGGCCGCGGCGGAATAGGGCTCGGCGGTGTGCAGGTCGTGCGCGCTGGCGGCAACGACGAAGTCGAAGTCGTCCTTCAGGTGCGCGACGAGGCTCACCACCGCCGTCACCGAACCGCCCCCCTTGCTGCCGGGCAGGAAGTGAGGGTTGAGCACCAGGACGCGCGGTCTGCTCATCGCTGTTTGCGAAAGCCCTGGCTCGCCTCCTGCAGCCATTGTTCGAGCTGGCCAATCAGCGTGTCGCGGTGGAACTGGGAGCGGCAATACGCCCGCGCCTTCAAGCCCATGGCGAGACGCTCCTGCTCGGACATGCTGGCCAGCAGGCTCACCTGATGGGCCAGTGCGGCGCTGTCGCTGGCAGGGCAGGTCAGCCCAGCGCCTGCTTCCTCCACCACCTTGGCGCCCTCGCCATCGAGCATCGCCAGCAGCGGCTTGCCGGCCGACAGGTAGGCGGAGACCTTGCCAGGAATGGTCATGGCGAAGATGGGCTCGGCCTTGAGCGACACGAGCAGCGCATCGGCACCCTTGAAGAACGAGGGCATGCGCTCAAGCGGATGCCGGCCGAGCATGAAGACGGTGTCGCCCAGCTGGCGCCTTGCGATCTCGTCCCGCACCCACTCGGCCGCACGGCCGTCGCCAACGACCAGCCAGTGGACATCCCTGCGCTCCCGCATCGTCTCGGCGGCCGCGAGGATGGCCGGGAAATCCTGCGCGTCGCCGATATTGCCGGCGAACATGACCTTGAATGCGCCGCGGTGCGGCGCCAGTTCGGTGGCGGTCTCCACTTCGGCCAGGTCACGGTCGAAGGCTTCCTCCGCCCACTGGGGGAAGTAGCGCGTCTTCTCAGGTGCGCGCGACCAACGCTCGATGGGTGCGAAGAAGGAGCGCGACTGGCCCAGGATCAGGTCACAGCGCTTGTAGATGAAGGCGACCAGCCCACCCACCCAGTCCAGCATCCGCGGCGAGCGCACCATGCCGACGGCCGACAAGGTGTCGGGCCACAGGTCCAGCACCCACAGCAGCAGGGGTGCCCGCTTGATGCGGCGCAGCAGCACGGCCGGCAGGGCCGAGGTGATGGGCGAGGTCTCGAAGCAGAAGATGGCGTCGAAGTGACGCCCACGCAACCTCCACGGCCCCAGCAGGCAGCCCCAGAAGACGAAGCTCCAGTAATTCAGCAACAGGCGGATCGAGCCCTTGCCGCGGGGCCGCAGGGGCAGGCGAATGACTTCGGCGCCGTGGTACTCGGCAAACGCCGCCGGGTCCGCCGCGTAATCGTCGAAGACCTGGCCGCCGGGGTAGTTGGGCCGGCCGGTCAGCACGGTCACTTCATGGCCGCGTGCACGCAGCTCGGAGACGATTTCGTTGACGCGAAAGGCTTCGGGCCAGAAGTACTGGCTGACGACGAGAACGCGCATCCTCAGTCGTACTGGCGCCAGACCACGCGCTTCACATAGTCGGTGTAGCTGTGAATGATGCGCACGACCTTGGCGGAGACGTTGGGCATGCTGTAGTCGGCCACCAGGCGCAGGCTGCGCTGTTCGCCGCGAGCCTGGGATGCCAGCACGGCCAGGCCCTGGCGTACTCGCTCCACCGACAGCCCGGTCATCATGACGGCGCCTTCCTCCATGCCTTCGGGGCGCTCGTGGGCCTCGCGCAGGTTCAGCGCGGGGAAGTTGAGGATCGACGACTCCTCGTTGATCGTGCCGCTGTCGGACAGCACGGCCATGGCCGAGGATTGCAGCCGCACGTAGTCAAGGAAGCCCAGCGGCTTCATCAACCGCACGCCGGCGTGGAACTTGACGCCCTCTGCATCGATGCGCTTTTGCGTCCGCGGGTGGGTGGACACGATGACGGGCAGGCCATGGTCCTCGGCGACCGCGTTCAAGATGCCGACGAGCTTGCCGAAGGTGCGCGGCGATTCGATGTTCTCTTCGCGGTGGGCGCTGACGACGAAATAGCGCTGCTCATCGAGGCTGAGGCGGCTCAGCACGTCCGACGCTGCGATGCCGTCGCGGTAGTGGTTCAGCACCTCGAACATCGGGCTGCCGGTCTTGATGATCTGGTCGGGCGGCAGGCCCTCGCGCAGCAGGTAGTCGCGGGCGATCGTGCTGTAGGTGAGGTTGATGTCGGCCGTGTGGTCGACGATGCGGCGGTTGGTTTCCTCGGGCACGCGCATGTCGAAGCAGCGGTTGCCGGCTTCCATGTGGAAGATCGGGATCTTGCGGCGCTTGGCCGCAATGACTGCCAGGCAGGAGTTGGTGTCGCCTAGCACCAGCATGGCCTCGGGTTGCTCGGCCTCCAGCACCGTGTCGATGCCCCCGATGATGTTGCCGATGGTCTGCGCCGCGCCGCCCTGGGCCGCGTTCAGGAAGTGTGCGGGCTTGCGCACGCCGAGGTCGTCGAAGAAGACCTGGTTGARCTCGTAGTCGTAGTTCTGGCCCGTGTGGACGAGGATGTGGTCGCAGTGTTCGTCCAGCGCGGCCATGACGCGCGACAGCCGGATGATCTCGGGGCGCGTGCCAACGACGGTCAACACCTTGAGCTTCTTCATGGCTTGACTTTCATGGCGGTCGTGTCGGGGCGTGCGCGGTCGAAGATCTCGTTGGCCCAGAGCATGACGATGAGCTCGTCCTCGCCGATGTTGGTGATGTTGTGGGTCCAGCCGGGGATGGTCTCGACGATCTGCGCCTCGCCACCGCGCGTGACGAGTTCATGCGTCTCGCCACTGTCGATATGGCGAAAGCCAAAATGCGCCGTGCCCTTGATGACGAGGAATTTCTCGGTCTTGGTGTGGTGGTAATGCTCGCCGCGCGTGATGCCGGGGCCGGCCGTGAAATAGCTGAACTGCCCGCAGTCCGGCGTCTTCAGCATCTCGACGAAGACACCACGCGGGTCGGCGTGGCGGGGCACCTGGTAGGCGAAGGCCTCGCTCGGCAGGTAGCTGACGTAGGTGGCGTACAGCGCCCGCGTCAGACCGGTGCCCACGCGGTCGATCAGCAGGCCCTCGCGCGTGGCGCGAAAGCCGTTCAGGGTCTGGGCCAGCTCGCCGACGGTCGTCTCGTACGTCGGCTCGACATCGACGAAGCCGGCGGCCGGCGGCGTGGCCCCAAGCAGTGCCAGCATCTGGTCGATGACGTCGTMGATGTAGACCAGCCGCAGCGGCGCGGCCGGGTCGTTGATCGTGACRGTCAGGCCGCGTGCGATGTTGTGGCAGAAGGTCGCGACGACCGAGTTGTAGTTGGGCCGGCACCATTTGCCGAACACGTTGGTCAGCCGGAAGATGTAGACCGGCACGCGGCATTGGCGCTGGTAGTGCAGCAGCGCGTCTTCGGCGGCACGCTTGCTGCGGCCATAGACGTTGTCGAGCGAGGCCTGCGTAGACGACGCGAAGGCGATCGGTGGCGAGTCGGGCAGGCTGCCCAGGATGGCGATCAGGCGCAGGCTGAAGTCTGCATTGCCGTCATCGAACTCGGCCGGGTCCTGCGGCCGGTTCACGCCGGCCAGGTGATAGACAAAGTCCAGGCCGCTCAGCTGCTCGATGAGCTCGGCGTCGCCCGCCCGATGGGAAATCAGGCGCACGTCGGCATGGCCGGCCTCGCGCAGCCGCCATTGCAGGTTTCGGCCGACGAAGCCCGACGCACCGGTGATGCCGATCTTCACGACGTCAATCCTCCGCCGTCACGTTGGCCTCGCCAGCGGCGAGGCGGCGCATGAAGTCGAGCTTCATCAGCAGCGCCGTCATGCCGGCCACATCCAGGCGCTCGGTGTTGTGCGAGGTGTAGTCCTCGGCGTCCTGGATGCGTGTCTCGCCCTGCTCGACGAACTTGGTGTAGTTGAGGTCGCGGCCATCGGGCGGGATGCGGTAGTAGCCGCCCAGGTCTTCGGCGCCGGCGCGCTCCTCGCGGCTCAGCAGTGCCTCGTAGAGCTTCTCGCCGTGGCGCGTGCCGATCTCGCGGATGGCATGGTCGGGCGCGCCGATGACACCGAGCACGGCCTCGGCCAGCACGCGGATCGTCGCCGCGGGCGCCTTCTGTACAAAGATGTCGCCGTTGCGGCCATGCTCGAAGGCATAGAGCACGAGCTCGACGGCATCGTCCAGCGTCATCATGAAGCGCGTCATCGCTGGATCGGTGAGCGTGATTGGCTTGCCGGCGCGGACCTGCTCCACGAACAGCGGGATGACCGAGCCGCGCGAGGCCATCACATTGCCGTAGCGCGTACCGCAGATGACGGTGCTCGTGCCCTCGAGATTGCGCGACGCGGCGACCATGACCTTCTCCATCATGGCCTTGGAGATGCCCATCGCGTTGATCGGGTAGACGGCCTTGTCTGTGGACAGGCAGATGACGCGCTTCACGCCGGCCGTGATGGCGGCGTCGAGCACGTTCTCGGTGCCCAGCACATTGGTGCGCACAGCCTCCATCGGATGGAACTCGCAGGACGGCACCTGCTTGAGCGCGGCAGCGTGGAAGCAGTAGTCCACGCCGCGCATGGCGCCCGCGACCGCGCGTGGGTCACGCACATCGCCGATGTAGAACTTCAGCTTGGGCGATGCGTACTTCTTGCGCATATCGTCCTGCTTCTTCTCGTCGCGGCTCAGGATGCGGATCTCGCGCAGGCCGGAGTCGAGGAAGCGGCGCAGCACGGCATTGCCGAAGCTGCCGGTGCCACCGGTGATGAGCAGGGTCTTGTCGTCAAACATGTTCAGCGGGGGAGGGCAGCGGCGAAGAGGGCGTCCTTCTGGGCCGGCTGCGGGTAATTGATCAGCACCGCGCGGTACTGACCCTTGAAGACGAAGAGGCTGCCGGCCGCGGCGCCGATGACACCGCAGGCCTTGATCAGCGCCTCGATGTCGGCGAGCGACCCCGCGCCACCAAGCACGCTCATCGGGATTCGCAGCGCGGCGCGCATCTGCTTGGCGAGGTCGAGGTCATAGCCCTTCATGACGCCATCGCGATCAACCGAATTCAGCACAATCTCGCCGGCGCCCTGGGCCTGGCATTCGCGCGCGAAGGCGATCGGGTCGAGCTTGTGAGCCTTGGTCGCGTTGTGCGTGCACAGCTCGTAGCCGCTTGCAAACAGGCCCGACTTCTTGCGCACGTCGAGCACGACGACGACGCTCTGGCCGCCGACGGCGTCAGCGATGCGGCGGATGCAGGTCGGGTCCTCGACGGCGGCACTGCTGATGCAGACCTTCTCGACGCCGAGCTCGATGATGCGCTTGGCCTGCTCCGGCGTGCGCACGCCGCCGCCATAGGCCAGCGGCATGCGGCATTCGGCGGCCAGGTCCTGGATCAGCTTGTAGTCGGGCTCGACGCCGTTGCGCGTCGCGTCGATGTCGAGGACGACGAGCTCGTCGGCTTCCTTCTCGTTGAAGATCTTGACCGCGTTGATCGGGTCGCCGACGTACTTCGGGTCCTTGAAGCCGACGGTCTTCACGAGGCCGCCCTCGTGCACGAGCAGGCAGGGGGTGATGCGCGGCCTCAGCATGTCGAAGACTCCAGTTCGGCGAAGTTCTTCAGCATGGCCGCGCCCCAATGGTGGCTCTTCTCGGGGTGGCCCTGCATGCCGTAGATGCAGCCATTGCGCACCGAAGCCGCGAACGTCGAGCCGTACTCGGCGCGAGCAGCGACATGGGTCGGGTCGCTGCACTCGAAGTAATAGGAGTGCAGAAAGTAAAAGCGCGCGTCGGTCTCAAGGCCCTTGAACAGCGGCGTGCCGGCAACCGGGTTCACGTCGTTCCAGCCCATGTGCGGCAGCGGCAGGCCGGCTGTTCTGCCGGTGCTGTCGAAATGCTTGACCTGGCCGGGAACCCAGCCCAGGCCGCGGCATTGGCCCTCGTCGCTGGACTCACCGAGCATCTGCATGCCCACGCAGATGCCCAGCACCGGCACGCCGCCACGGGCGACCATCGCATCCAGCGGCTCGCGCAGCCCGGAGGCGTTGAGACGGTTCATCGCATCGTCGAAACCGCCGACGCCCGGCAGGATGACATGCGTGGCGTCCTCGATCTCGGCGGCCGTCGTCGCGAAGCGCGTGGGGATGCTCATGCGCTTGTACATGGTGGCCAGCGCACCGATATTGCCGACGCCGTAGCTGACGATGGTGATCATCGAATGATGGCCCTTTGCACGCCGAGCGCGCGCAGCACGCGGGTGCCGAGATCGATGATGGCCATATCGTTGGCGTAGTCCTTGTACGTCTTGGGCTCGCCGCGGTGCAGCGCCTGCAACTCGGCGACGGTCAGGCCGAGCTTGGTGGCGATGTATTCGAAGTCGTGCGCCAGCGTTTCCTCGTCATAGGCGGGGATGGCGATCTTGGCGAGCGCGTCCTCGCGCTTGAGCTGGCCGGTCAGGATCAGGCTGGAGAAGTGCGCGCGGCGCTTGTCGTAGCCGAACTTGCTGGGCAGCCAATAGCCCTCGTAGAAGCGCGTGAAGCGCGATTCGTAGTGCTTGTGCGCGTACTTCTGCCAGCCGAACTTGTCCACCAGTTCGTCCATGGCCGCTTCCTTGTAGAAGGGCACGCAGTTCAGCGGCTTGACGACCTGCACGCCCTTGAAGAAGCGGTAGTAGATCTTGAAGCGAAAGATGCCCGCGAGCGGGAACTTCTTCAGCGGCCGCGTGCCGAAGCGGCGGTGGATGTCCTTGAGCTGGCGCACGTCGGACGCGTGGTAGTGCCACTCCAGCGGCTCCCGAACGCACTCGGTGGAGTAGTTGGCGCCGGTCAGGATGTATTTCGCGTTGTTCTTGGCCGCGAAGTTGTAGAGGCCCGCGAAGAAGGCGTGGTCCTGCGGCGTGTCCAGGTGCGGCACCTGGGCCTTGAAGAAGGCCAGCTGCAGATCGCGCATCTCGGGCCAGTCGATGACCTCGGTGAACAGATCCAGCCCCAGGCCATCGACCAGCTTCTCGATGTTGTTGACCGCCTGCTGCGAGTTCCAGCCGGCGTCGACGTGATACAGCAGCGGGCGCAGACCGAACTTTTCCTTGGCCAGGTAGGTCACATAGGAGCTGTCAACGCCACCGGACAGGCCGATCAGGCAGTCGTGGTCCTTGCCCTTGCCGTCGCGCTTGATCTGCTCGACCTGCGCCATGATCTCGCGCTCACCGCGCTCGTCGGTGTGCCAGTTGGGCAGGATGTTGCGGTGGTAGTTGTTGCAGTAGTCGCACCAGCCGCGCTCGTCGAACACGATGCCGGAGTCGGACGTGTCCATGATGCAGTTGGAGCAGATCTGGTAAGGGCGCAAGGGCATGGTTCTGGCAAATGGGGGTCAGGCGGCTGCGTCCAGCGTGGAGAGCACCGAGAGAAGACGGCGATTGTAGGTAGCAACCCTGTAGCGCTCGTCCGCCAGTTGACGGTTATGAAGTGCTTGCCTCAGTAGCGCCTGGCGATCAGCAAGGCATTGCCGCAGCGCAGCAGTGATCGACTCCGCTGAGCGTGGCTGTACCGCCAGCCCGCATTCGCCCGGCGCGAAAACGTCGAAGATGCCGCTGTGGTCCGTCGTGATGACGGCGCAGCCGGAAGCGTAGGCCTCCAGGATGGAGATTGGCTGGCCCTCGTAAGGGTAGTAGGTGGGCAGGCAGAAGACATGTGCGTCGCCCAGCAGCCCAGCCTTCGCTGTGCCACCGACGATGCCGTGATAGCTGACGTTGGGCAACCCGGCGGCCCGCGCCAGGAACTCGCCGCGGGCGGCTTCGCTTTCGAAGGCGCCGGCAAAATCCAGCCGGATTCGCGCCTGTTCCGCGGGGCTCAGGCTTTGGTAGGCGCCCAGCAGTTCCTCGTGGCCTTTTCCGGGAATCAGGTTGCTCAGGTAGAGCAGGCGCAGCGGCCCGGACGCGGCGAACTTGGTCTCGATCTGGGCGACATCGCGGAATAGATAGTCCTGCGCGAAGTTGGGTATGAGATGGGCGTGCCGCTCGCGCCAACGTTGCGGCAGGCCCTCCAGTAGTGGCAGGTGCCGCTCGCCGAGCAGGATGACAGCACCCATGCGTCGCCAGAAGAAGCGGTTGAGGGCCGCAAGCAGAGGGTGGTCGCGCAGCAGAGCCTTCATGCCGGCGCCGCCGTGCAGGTGAATGGCCATGCGCGACAGCCGGCTGGCGCAAACGGCGTAGATCAACAGATCTTTCAAATTGCCGGCCACCGACTCCGAGATCGTGAAATAGACAAGGTCGCAGTGCCGGGCCCGGCGCCAAGCCTGCCAGACAAATCCCAGCACCTCGCGCACGCGCCCCAGTGCGCCACCCATCACACCGCTCTTCAGGCTGGTCTTGTTGATGTTGATGACGTCGATCTCGTATTGCTTCTCGAGTTCGTCGAGAAATACCCGRCAGGCCAGCGATTGGCCGGTGACCGGGTCGGGCAGTGGCGCAATGAACAAGACCTTCATGCTCAAGTTCCAAGCGTCTGCGTAGCGATGACGTTCCAGTCGAGCAACTCATCGGCCGTGCGCAACGCCCCAGCGGCCATATCCTCTACTTGCGTGCGGTCCGCTGCCAGGGCCGACAAGCGGGCGCTCAGGAGTGCATGCGCACCCTCTGGTTCTATGCACAACTCCAGATTGGCGTGGCGGTTCAGGTAGCCAACTTCCTGATCGCCGCCAATGACTGCCTTGGGTTCTCCAATCAGCAAAGGCTTGCCCATTCCGATCGCTTGTTGCCAAAGGATTGATTGGCTGCCAGGGAAGACCGCGAGGTCGGCCAGATCCAGGTGGGCGAGGATGGCTTCTTGATCGAGCCAGCCGGTGAAGCGGATGCGTGGATGACTGCCGGCAAGTCCGCGCAATTCTTCAAGGTACGCTGCGTCATCCTTGCTGGCATCTCCGGCAATGATGAGCCATGTCGAATCTCCAGGCAGGGTCAGGAAGGCACGGAGCAGGCGTTCCACGCGTTTGGGACGGGCTAATTTGCCACCGCCGAAGATGACCAAAGCTTTGGCGTCAATGCCATATTGTTGACGCAGTTGGCGCCCGCGCCGTTCGTTGCGAATCCGGCGGCACGCATCCATGTCACAACCAAGCGGTAGCAACGTCATGCGGTCATTGGAGACGCCGTATACCTCGTTCAGAAAGCGCTGGCTGGCCGGGGTGACCGGATAGATCGCGTCGAGCATCGAGAGGTATCGGTGTAGCAGCGGCCTCCGTAAGCCCTTATGCAGAACCGCAAGGGATAGCCAGTTGCGTGCCGAGTTGCTGAAGTCTGCGTGATAGTCGAGTACGACACGCGTGCCTGGGTAGCGTTGTCTGTACCTGCTGACTTCGGACAGGTTGAACTGGATGTCGTGGACGAAGATGACGCCGGGGCGCTCTCGCTCCAGCAGATCCGACACGCCCTTGAACTTACGAATTCGCGAAACGAAGTTGAAGGCATAGGGTTGCCTGTAGACGGTCGTTGTACCGTGGCGCTCGATACTTGCAGGGCGCCGAGCGTCGTGGCGGTTTTCTACGAACTCGAACACATCGGTGGTAGTGGCCGTGACGATACTGACTCGATGGCCCAACTTGCCGAAATACCTTTCGAGCAAGTTCTCCTGATAGCTGAGCGACTGGTTGTAGAAGTCGCAGATCATCAGCACATGACTCATTGAGCGGCGAGTGCAACGGGTGATAGGGCCATGTCGGGCGGACACAGGCGTGCGAAGCTGCGTTCGGCGAGCAGGTCAACGACATACAAGACTGACATTTGAGCGGCGTGCAGGGCCATGAAAGCATCGAAGGACAGCGCGCAGCGCCAGGCGAGGGCCAACGCGCACAGTGTGGTCAGTGCTCTTGCTGCGTGCCAGATCGGCAGGTAGTGCAGGCGACCAACGACCAGGCTTGAGCGGTCCATGGGAGCACTGACGAAGGAGAAGAAGGCCGCTATCGACATCCAGACCGCATACCTGCCCGCCGCCTCCCATGCATCACCAAAGATGAAGGGATAGGCCCAAGGCGACAGCAGGGCGATGAGTGCGTACGCAAGCACGCCAATCGCGCTGAGCCGTGCGAAGGTTTGTCGCCAAAGTGGCGCGAAGGATTCGCCCCGTGACCATAGGGCTGCAGCCCGCTGGTAATAGACTTGGCCGATTGCGCTGCCGATCAGCCCGGCCGGCAGAAAGATGGTGGCCGCAACCAGGCTGTATTGGCCGAGATCGATGCTGCCGTAGAACTGGCCGATGAAAAGGATGGTCACCAAGCCTGTGACTGTGCCCAGCAGGTGCGAGCCAAACATGGAGCCGGCGTGTCTCGCGTGCGTCCGAGCCGCTTGAATGGCGCTGGAGGCGCCACCTGCCTTGGCTGCAATATGTCGGTCGGCGCGGCCGGCCAACAGATGCAAGACCAGCTTGGCTGCAGCGCCCGCAGCAATCGTGGCAATCAGCCCCAATGTTGCCAGGCCGCACAACGTCGCCAGCACACCGGTGCCAATGTAGGCGAGCTTGGCCAGCACTTCACCCATGCCCGACAGCTTGAACAGGCCTTTGCGCTGCGTCCAGTGCTGATGGGCTAGGGATAGGGAGATCAACGCTGCAGTCATCGGGCTCAACCACAGCCAATGTGTCTGCCCTGGGTCCATGGATAGCAATGGCGCTGACAACCATGTCAACGGCGTCAGCAGTACGCAGCCAGCTACGGCCAGCAGCAGCGTAAGGCGCAGCAGGGCTAGGGCATCGCTATCACGCCTGGGGAGCTGCACGAAGTACTCGTAGCGCCAAGTCATCAGCCCGGAAAAGAACATCGCAAACTGCAAGAACACACTTTGCGCGGCGAAGTCGGCCGGCGTATACAGCCGCGTCAGCAGCGGCATGCCAAGCACACCAAGCGCCTGGGCCGAGGTGTTGCCGATTGCCTGCCAGCGAACGTCTGACCAGAACGACGCACGCGCCGTCACGATGGCGTGTCTCCTGCGGGCTGCGGAGCAGTCTCCTGCATGCGTGCAGATATCTTCGGTGGCTCAACGAATCTGAAGACCAGTAACCAAAAGATGCCGCCGAACGAGAGCATGGTTGTGAAGAAGTGCCCGTTGGTCAGCGAGATCGCGGGCGGCAATGTCACCATTGCAGCAAACAAGGTATTCCATCTCATCGACAGCCGATCTACAAGCTTGATCCAGCCGATGAATACAAGTCCGATGATGAGGATGCCGACCGTGCCCGCTGCCGCGACGCCGTCGCCGGCGAACAGGTTGGCGTTCACGTTGAAGATGGGATTGTTGTAGAGCTTGTCCCCAACGATGTAGCCGAGGTCTGGCCAAAGGGGCTCATTGAAGGCCCAGTCCGGTGGCGGCACGAATAGACTGAAGCCCTTGACGTTGGACCAGTAGGTATGACCAATCTCTGAGAACAGGTCTTCGTACTGACTGACGGTCAGGCCCGGAATGGCGATGGTACGGAATGTCAGCAAAACCGCGAACGCCGCACCAAAGAGGCTCTCCTCCTGTGTGTGTGCCGACCAGATCATCGCAACGGACAACACAGCCAGTATCGTGTGTGCGGCGTACTGGTGCAGGCGTGGTCGAGAGATGAGCAAGAAAACAGCCACCAGAATCAGCGGCAGCAGCAGCAGGGTGCGCTGGGCATTGACTGCATACATCAACAGACCACCTGCGAAGGCGCCGGCAATCCAGAGGGGACGGCGCCTGATCAGCCCAATGCATAGCAGGGTGGGCGTGAAGATGTTGCTGAAATAAGTCTGTATGTAGCGGATGACAGGATTGTCAGTAGCGCCCGCGGTGCGCTGCTCGTAAACCGCGGCCGGATCGTCGAGACTGGTCAAGCTCAGAGACGAGCCTGAATAGGCAGCAATGATGACAAAGGCCAGCGCCCATGCTATGAGCACGAAGCGTTCGAATCCCGGGTGGAGTCCATCGGTGCCTTTGAGTGTGCCGGGTTGCGACGAGGAGGCGGCTATGCCGGCCAACACAAAGATGGCGGTCAGTGCGAGCAGCATGGGGCCATAGAGCCTCAGTGCGTCACTGCTGAGCATCAGCGACGTGATCAGGCAGGGGATGTAGACATTGAAATAGAGAACGAAGACGACCAAGCTGGCCGGTGTCGTGATCCGGGGGGCCTGAGCGAAAGCGCTAAGGGCCAGCATCGATACACCGACCGCGAGGCGGGCACCGTCCATGGGATACATCTTGAAGCCGAAGTACTCCCAAACTGGATTGAGGTACTCCACGTAGGCATAGCCGAAGGAGGCGGCGTACAAGAAGACAAAGAGCGCAAAAAGTAATCGCTTCATCTGACTGCCCCGGCCTTCTGGGATGGTGCGGAATTCAGTCAAGCGCCACGGAGCGCGCGTGAGAGAGCCTCGACGATTTGCAACTGTTGAATTTCTGTGAGGTCCGCGCTCATGGGCAAGCTCATGACGCGCGCTGCAGCCGCGTTGCTATGTGGCAGGCTGTCCGCCGGGCAGCCCGGGCTTTCGTAAGCCGGCTGGCGATGCAATGGGCGCGGGTAGTGCACGGCCGTCGGAATGCCCTGCTCTTTAAGTGCGGCGATGACGGCCGCGCGATCCTCGACCTTGACTGTGTACTGAGCCCACACGCAGTCGCGGTCATCGGCCACCGGTAGCAGGTCGACCGGCGCGCCACTGGCCTTGATCAGCTCCGCGTAGCGATCACCCAGTTGCTTGCGCTGGGCGATCTCCCATTCAAAGCGTTCAAGCTTGCCCAGCACGATCGCGCATTGCAGCGTGTCCATGCGACCACCTACTCCCACGCGGGTGTGGGTATACCGCTGGCTCTGGCCATGCACGCGGATCTCGCGCATGGCCTGCGCGAGGGCATCGTCGCTGGTGAATAGAGCACCACCATCGCCATAACAGCCGAGCGGCTTGCTGGGGAAGAAGCTGGTCGCGCCGATCTTCGAGACGTTGCAGCTCTTGCGGCCCTTGTAGGTCGCACCGAAGCTCTGTGCCGCGTCTTCGATGACCGATAGGTTGTGCTTGGCGGCGATGGCGTTGATCTCGTCCATGTCGGCGACTTGGCCATACAAGCTCACCGGCATGATGGCGCGCGTGGCCGGCGTGATGGCTGCCTCGATGAGGGCGGGATCGATGTTGCAGTCACCGGGCTTGATGTCCACGTAGACCGGCTTGGCGCCGGCCAGCACGATGGTTTCGGCCGTCGCGGCGAAGGTGAAAGGCGTGGTAATGACTTCGTGGCCGGCACCGATGCCCTCGGCCATCAGCGCAATCAGCAGGGCCTCGGTGCCGCTGGAGACGGTGATGCAATGCTTGGCGCCGGTCAATTGGGCGAGCGCGGCTTCGAGCTCGGCCACTTCGGGGCCCATGATGTATTGGCCGTGGTCGAGTACCTTCTGGATGCGAGCGTCGATGCTGGTCTTGAGCGCGTGGTACTGGCTCTTGAGGTCGATGAATTGCATGTTCAGTCTTGGATCAATTCGCATCGGCCTTCAACGAGCCGATAGCGGTCATGGGTTTGGGGGCAGGTCGCCTCGCCGTCGATGATTTCGAGGCGCTCGCCATGGCGGCTCATCCAGCCGGTCTGCCGCGCCGGCACGCCGAGCATGAGGGCGAAGTCGGGCACGTCGCGGTTGACGACGGCGCCCGCGCCGATGAAGGCGAAGCGACCGATCGTCGTGCCACAGACGATGGTGCTGTTGGCCCCCAGCGTCGCACCCTGGCGCACGACGGTGCGACGGTATTCGTCCTTGCGGGTCACTGCCGAGCGGGGGTTGTATACATTGGTGAACACCATGCTCGGGCCACAGAACACGTCGTCCTCCAGCGTCACTGCGTCGTAGACGGAGACGTTGTTCTGCACCTTGACGTTGTTGCCGATGCTCACGTCGTTGCCGACGAACACGTTCTGTCCGAAGGAGCAGCCCTTCCCGATGCGCGCGCCGCCACAGATGTGCACGAAGTGCCAGACGCGGCTGCCGTCGCCGATCTGCGCGCCCTCGTCAACGATGGCGGAAGGGTGGATGCTGACGCTCATGCAGGCTCAGAACTGCAGGGGCAGGTTGACGCGGCGGCCGTCGCGGGCTGACTGGTACATGCCGATCAGCAATTCCAGGGACTTCAGTCCTTCGCGACCATCGGTCTCTGCCTTGGCCTGGCCGCGCAACACGTCGATGACGTTGAGGTAGTAGAGCGGGTGGCCGATGCCATAGACCGACGTGGTCTGGTAACTGGCATCCTTGATGCTGGCGTCCGCCGGATCGGGCGTCTGGAACTCCCAGTGCTTGATCTCGTTGACGGCCACGCCGCCAATGACTGCCGAGCCCTTTTCGCCCAGGATGGTGATCGACCCCTCGAGATTCTTGGGATAGGTGAGCATGGTCACGTTGATCGAGCCCATGGCGCCACTGCGCCACTTCACCGCCGCCACGCCGGTGTCTTCAACCTCGATGTCCCGAGCCAGGGTGCCCGTGTAGGCCATGACACTTTCCACCGGGCCGACGATCCAGTCCAGCAGATCGATGTAGTGACTGGCCTGGTTCATGAAGGCGCCGCCGTCGAACTCCCAGGTGCCGCGCCAAGCGGCGCTGTCGTAGTAGGACTGCGGGCGGGTCCAGAACACATTGACGTTGACCATGTAGATCCGCCCGAAGCGCCCGGCTGTGACGGCGTTCTTCAGCACCTGCAAGGTTGGGTTGCGACGGTTCTGCTTCACGACGAAGAGTCGCACGCCGGCTTCGTCGCAGGCGCGGACCATGTCCAGGCCTTCCTGCCAGCGCGTAGCCATGGGCTTCTCGGTCATCACATGAAAACCAGCCTGCGCGACCTGGATGGCCTGGCGCGAATGCAGCCCGCTTGGCGTCGTGAGAATCACGCAGTCGGCCGTGGTGGCGGCCAGCATGTCCGTCAGGTTCCCGTGGCCCTTGGCACCGGTCGACGCGGTAGCGGCCGTCAGCGCGTCGGGCTCGATGTCGCATACGTCGACCAACTCGCAGTCGTCGGCGAGCTTCCTGATCGACTCGAAATGGTTGTTCGCAATCCGGCCGCAGCCGACCAGAGCGAATCGGACCTTGCGGCCGAGAATGGGTTTTAAAAGGGCGTTCATGCAGGGGCCTGCTCGGTATGGGGGAACTGGATTGCCAGGCAGAAACGGTTCTGCCGGGCAATCAGCGCTCTAGATCTGGCTCTTGGCGCGTTGGCGGACCAGCACCAGCGCGGTATGAGCAGCCACTGCGATCAGGGCCAGGGCAAAACCGGCCATCATCAGCTGGCTGCGCTTGGGTTTGTATTTGCGCTCCGGCACCTGGGCCACGTCGATGACCTGCAGTTGGCCACCGTCGCGGCTTTCATCCACGCGCGCCAGTTCGTACTGGCGGGCGATCAGGTCGAACAGCGTCTCCTGATACTTGAACTCGCGATAGGCGCCGATGTAGCCCGCCCCCGCGGTGGACTGCTCAGCCTGACCGGCACGCGCCAGTTCGCTGCGCAGCCGCGTGACCGCGGCGGTCTGCTGCTGCACCTCGGGCGTGTGCTCGGCCAGACTGCTGCTGAGCATCTGCAAACGCACTTCGGCGCTGGTGAGCTCGGCGCGCAAGCGGGCCACGGCTTCCATCGCAGCCTTGGGTTCCGCCTTGAGAGTCTCGGCCGACACACCAACGCCCTGCAGCACAGCCTGGGCGGCGTCGAGCTTGGTGCGCACCTGCTTCAACTGCCCCTCGAAGAAGGCTCGCCGCTGCTGGGCCTCGGTCAGGGTCAGGCCGGCGGTGAGCTTGCGCAGCTCTTCAACATAGGCGTTTGCCATGTCTGCAGCGCGCTTGGGATCGTGGTCGTCCACTTCAATGGAGATCACACCGTCCTTCTTGCCAAGATTGATCCGGGTGTTGCGCATGAGCTCAAGGCGAGCGTCGTGCGCCAGCTTTTCTTCGTAGACCGTCTTCAGGTCGAAGCGCTCAAGCATGCGGTCGGCGATGGTGCGGCTCTGCGCGAAGGTGACGTACTGGTCGCCGGTATTGCGAACACCGCCGGATATCCCGGCCAGCGCTCCAAGAGAAGCCAGGGCGCCGGCCGCGGCGCTCTGCTGCTGTTGGGGCGGCATGATGCTCGTGCGGGCCATGAACGTGGGCGCAATGAGGTAGCTGGCTCCCAGGCCCAGCACGGCAGTCGCGAGCGGTGCGACCACCAGCAGGCGCCATCGAGCGCCCAGCGCGCCTGCAAACTCGGAGAGGGTCAACTCGGATTCGACGGGCATGTTTGCCGCATTGTTGGGAAGCATCGAAAAACCTGCCCGTTAGTTCTTGAGAGTCTTCAATGCAGCAGCGCCCAGACCGAACTGGTACAGGATCTGCGTCCATTCCTTGGCTTCCTGGCTGAAGCTCGTGCGTGTCAGGTCCTCGGGCACGAAGACGGTGTCACCCGGCAAGGCGGCGAGTGTCGAGAAGCCGGAGCCCATGGAGATCCAGCCCGAGGACTGCTGTTTGGCGCTGACCACGCTGCCGTTGGCGCGGATCACGAAGGTGCTTGACGTGTCGGCGCCGCGGGTTGGGCCGCCAGCCAGGCGCAGCATGTCTTCAATGCTCGCATCCGGGCGGAACACGAAACTGCCACCATTGAAGACGCTACCGAATACGCCAACGGTGGTTGGCCTGGCAGGCACGGTAAGGCGGTCGCCGTCTTCGACCATCAAGTCTGGCAGGCGAGCGGCGTTGGGTGCGGTTTGCAGCACGATGCGGCCGGTCGGCTTGACGGCGCGCAGTCGGTCTATGAGTCGATTGGAGCTCTGCACTCGCGCGCCCTGCGCGTTCGCTTCATCGGCTGTCAGCGCCTTCTGACTCACTTGAACGCGAGCGAACTCGGTTTCGAGATCCCGCAGTGCGCGTTCATACTGAGTTTGCTGCGTGACGCGCACGCTTTCCCGGTTGAATTCGGCGCCGTAGACAAAGGCGCCTGGCGTCAGGCCACCGGCGGCATTGACGGCGTCCGTCAGGCTGCTTCCGGGCGGGAGGATGTATTCCCCTGGGCGCTGGACTTCGCCCTCAATTCGCACCCGCTTGTTCTGGCGGTGCTGGGGCAACAAGGCGGCAGTCGCGTTGAAGGCGCGCACCAGGTCGCCGCTCTTGAGCGTTGCGCGCAGTTGTTGCGGCAGGGTCAACTCGGTGATGCGAGCATCGTTGCGCGTATCCAGGCTTTCAACGGCCAGGCGCGACCGGTCGGCTACCGCATTGAAGCCTGCGCCCATCCGCAACAGGTCGTCAATGGTCTCGCTCGGCTTGAGTTCGAAGATGCCAGGGCGGTTGACGCTGCCAATCAGTGCGACTTGCTGCCCAACAGGGCCGATATGGACGACGTCCTCCGACTGCAGCACGCGATCCGCCGTTTTGTCGCCGCGCAGGAGCAGGTCGTACAGGTCGAACTGGCTGACCAGCTTGCCGCCGCGGCGCAATTCGATCTGACGCAGACTGCCAGCTGCGGAAGGCCCGCCTGCCTGGATCAGCGCATTGACGATGGTTGACAGGCTGCTGACTGCATAGGCGCCGGGCTTGAGCGTGAACCCCGTGACATAGACGCGGATGCTGCGCAGCCTGCCCAGCGAGGTGCTGAGTCGGTAGTTCTTGAACACCTGGCTCACCCGCTGGTCGATGGCTGTATTCAGGTCGCCATAGCGCAGGCCCGCCACCATGACCGGTCCGACCCGCGGAATGGTGATGCGTCCGTTCCGGTCGACGGTCAGGCGCAGGTCGGCCTCGACAGCGCCCCAAAGGTTGACCAGCAGCTCATCGCCCACGCTGACGACATAGTCGCCGGGAATCTGGCTGGAACCTTCGCCTGGCGTGCCGACGCGCGGGCTCAGCAGCTCCATGCCGAAGCGAGGCACTTCAACGTCTTCACCGACGGCACGCTGCACGTAGCGTTCGAACTCGCTCATCTCGAGAATCCGACGCGCATCGCGTTCCGAAGGATCGAGCGCGCGCAGCGACTCCCGCTGCGGCCCGCGCTGCAGCTCGCGCTGAGATTCCCGCGGTGCTTCGCTGCCCGGGTCGCTGCCTGCGGGGCGCGCTGGCGTCTGCGACGGTGCGACCAGCCGCACCGGCCCTACCTGTGAATCGTTGCTGTTGGTCTCGGCCGCACGGCTGCTCAGCGAGGTCATGCTGGCCAGCAGGCCGAATGCCAGCGAGGCCATCAGGTGGCAGGCCAGATGGGTGGACGCCCCGCGCTTTACCTTGGCGAATGTCTGAGTCACGGTGGATGGTGAATATTTAGGCAATTCCAAGAGACCGGGACTAGTCATGGGGGCTGCGTGAAGTTGAGAGGAGCAGCCCAGACGCCGGACGTCCGACGGGGCTCGAATCGGCGCGGATTCTAGCTACGCGCCTGGGGGCAACCCGGATAGCGCCCGGCGCAGTCTCCCGTCGTTACACTGCTGATGTCGGCCGAATGGTGGTCACAGCCGCTGCCCCGCATCCAGGCCTGCGCTCTTATTCCATGCTTCCGATTCTCGCCCTGAGCTTTGCGATTGCAGCTGCTGCAACGCTGCTCATCATCCGTTCATCGCACCTGCACGGTGCGCTGTCGGCCGACCATGACCTGTCCGGCCCGCAGAAGTTTCACTCCCGCCCCGTGCCGCGCATTGGCGGGCTTGCCATCTTCGGTGGCTTTGCCGTCGGCACGGTCTTGCTCACCTGGCGTTATCCGGCCATGCGCCACATGGCTGGGCTGCTGCTCGCGTGCAGCGCGCCAGCCTTCGCCTCCGGCGTCATCGAAGACCTGACCAAGCGCGTCAGCCCGCTGCGCCGCATGCTGGCCACGCTGCTGGCAGCCGCCCTGGGCGCCTGGCTGCTGGGCGCGCAGATCAAGGTGACCGAGATCCCCGGGCTGGACTTGATCGCGGCCACGACGGTGGGCGGCTACCTGCTTGCGCTGCTGGTTGTCAGTGGCGTGGCCCATTCGATCAACATCATCGACGGCATGAACGGTCTGGCGTCCATGTGCTCGGCCATCATGCTGGCGGGCCTGGCCTATGTCGCCCTGCAGGCGGGCGACCAGTTCGTCGCGGCCATGGCCATCGCGGTCATAGGCGCCGTGCTGGGCTTCTTCATGTGGAACTACCCGTTCGGCCTGATCTTCCTGGGCGACGGCGGGGCTTATTTCCTCGGTTTCATACTGTCGGAGCTGGCCATCCTGCTGCTGGTGCGCAACCCCGAGGTCTCGCCGATGTTCCCGCTGCTGTTGTGCGCCTATCCAGTCTGGGAGACGGTGTTCTCCATGTACCGGCGCAAGGTGGTGCGTGGCCGGCCGGTCGGCATGCCCGATGGCATCCACCTGCACAGCCTCATCTACCGCCGCCTGATGCGCTGGGCCATCGGCAGCCGGGACGCCGCCGTGCTGACGCGCCGCAATGCCCTGACCGCGCCCTATCTCTGGGTGCTGTGCAGCCTGTCCGTCGTGCCAGCGACGATCTGGTGGGACGACACCGTCATGCTGCAGGTCATCCTCGGGCTGTTCGTTGTCTTCTACGTGCTGCTGTATTGGCGCATCGTTCGCTTCCGCACGCCCCGCTGGATGGTGCTGAATACGCGAGCCGAATTACGGCCGCCGGTGACCCGGCCGGAGTAGGGCTGGCAGGCCTTTTCCCCTATCCGGGATAATCACCGGATGCAAGAAACCCCTGAGTCCGCAGTCGCGGTGCCCGCCGAGGCGCCCGCGCCTGCCCGTTTCGACACCCTGCCGCTGGACCCCAAGCTGCTGCGCGCGGTGGCTGATTCCGGTTATCTGACGATGACGCCCATCCAGGCCAAGGCGATTCCCATCGTTCTGGAAGGCCGTGACGTCATGGGCGCCGCCCAGACCGGCACGGGCAAGACGGCGGCATTCTCCATCCCCTTGCTGCAGCGCATGCTCAAGCACGAGAACCCCAGCGTCTCGCCGGCCCGCCATCCGGTGCGCGCCCTGGTGCTGGCGCCCACGCGTGAGCTGGCTGACCAGGTGGCAGAGAACGTCAAGAAGTACGCCAAGCACACGCATCTGCGCTCCGTCGTCGTCTTCGGCGGCATCGACATGAAGCCGCAGACGGCCGCGCTCAAGGCCGGCGTCGAGGTGCTGATCGCCACGCCGGGCCGCCTGCTGGACCACATCGAAGCGAAGAACTGTGTGCTCAACCAGGTCGAGTACGTCGTGCTCGACGAAGCCGACCGCATGCTGGACATCGGCTTCCTGCCCGACCTGCAGCGCATCCTCAGCTACCTGCCCAAGGCGCGCCAGACGCTGCTGTTCTCGGCCACCTTCTCGCCCGAGATCAAGCGCCTGGCCCAGAGCTATCTGCAGGACCCCATCCTGGTCGAGACGGCCCGCCCCAATCAGGCGGCCTCGACCGTCGAGCAGCGCTTCATCAGCGTCACCGATGACGACAAGCGTGCCGCAGTGAAGCAGATCCTGAAGGAGCGCTCCATCCGCCAGGCCATCGTCTTCGGCAACTCCAAGCTGGGTGTGGCCCGTCTGGCGCGCTCCTTCGAGCGCGACGGCCTGCGCACGGCCGCCCTGCATGGCGACAAATCGCAGGATGAGCGCCTGAAGTCGCTCGACGCCTTCAAGCGCGGCGAAGTGGACCTGCTCGTCGCCACGGACGTGGCTGCGCGCGGCCTGGACATTGCCGACCTGCCGGCGGTCTTCAATTTCGACGTGCCCTTCAATGCCGAGGACTACGTCCACCGCATCGGCCGCACGGGCCGCGCGGGGGCTTCGGGCCTGGCAGTCACGCTGGTCACCAAGTCTGACGCGCGCCTGGTGGCCGACATCGAGAAGCTGCTCAAGCGCAAGATCGACCTCGACCCCTTCGAGCTGCAGGACAGCCGCCCGCCGCGTTTCGAGCGCCCGCGCGAGGAGCGAGGAGAAGCTTCTTTCGAGGCCCGTCCCGCCGTGCGGCCCACCTATCGCCCGCCTTCCCCGCCCAAGGATCCCTTCTTCGACAAGCCCTACGAGGCCAGCGCTGCCGGTGAGGCACCAGCCTGGGAAAAAACCAAGGCTGCAGCGGCGCCGGCTGGCGCAGGCAAGGGCCTGTCCAGCTACATCAAGCCCAAGAAGCAAGTGGCCGCGTTGTTCGGTGCCAAGCCCGCGCCGGCGCCGGTCGAGTCCTAAGCCAGGATTGAAAACACGGCCGGGATGCGGTCGGGTACCTTGGTGCCGTTGGACCGCCAATCCGCCACGGTGGCGGTCTGCGTCCAGCCGCCTGGCAGCGTCAGGCCGACGCTGATCGACAGCCGCGTGCCGGGCTTCAGCGCTGCCAGCAGCGCCTGGCGCAGCGCCTCGTTGCGGTAGGGCGTCTCGATCAGCAACTGGGTCTGCTGGGCCTTGGCCGACAAGGCCTCCAGCTCGCGGATGCGTGCCGTACGAGGTGCGGCGTCCACCGGCAGATAGCCGACAAACGCGAAGCTCTGGCCGTTGAGCCCGCTGGCGGCCAGGGCGAGCAGCAGCGAGCTCGGCCCGGACAGCGCCACCACCTCGATGCCGTTCTCATGGGCCAGCGCGACCAGGCGAGCGCCCGGGTCAGCCACGGCGGGCAGGCCCGCTTCCGAGATCAAGCCGAGGTCGTGCCCCGCCAGCGCCGGGTCCAGCAGAGCCAGCCAGGCGACCGCGTCATCGCCGCCGCCCCTGCCGCCCTTGGGAGGGCGCGGCAACTCGACGATCTGCATGGCCTGCAGCGGCTGGACGAGCGGCGCAATGGCATCGACGCGCTTGAGCAGCGCTCGCGTGGTCTTGGCGCTCTCGGCAGCCCAGTGCGTCAGCCGCGCGGCCTGCTCAATGACCCGCTGGGGCAGCACCTCGCGCAGGTCCAGGGAATCGTCCACGCCGAAATCCAGCGTATTGGGCATCAGAATCAGACGGCCCTTGTTCATGCGAGAGGCTCCAGGCCGGCGCGCCGCAGCAGGGCGCAGGTGCGGATCAGCGGCAGGCCGATCAGCGCGGTCGGGTCGTCGGACTCGACGGCCTCCAGCAGCGCAATGCCCAGGCTCTCCACCTTGGCGCTGCCGGCGCAGTCATAGGGTTGGTCGGCGCGCAGATAGGCTTCGATGGCTGAGTCGCTGAGCTCACGCAAGCGCACACGAACTTCGGCGCGCTCAATGGCCGCCAGACCCGGTGCGACGACGGCGACGGCGGTCTGGAACACGACCTCGCGCCCGCTCATACGGCGCAGTTGCGCAGTGGCGGCCTCGTGGGAGCCGGGTTTGCCGATGGCCTCCCCGGCCAGGTCGGCAACCTGGTCGGAGCCGATGACGATGGCACCAGGAAACCGCGCCGCGACCACGCGTGCCTTGGTCAAGGCCAGCCGCTCGGCCAGGGCCGCCGGGGCCTCGCCGGGCAGGGCGGTTTCATCGACGTTGGGCGCAACCGCTTCGAACGGCAGGCGCAGCCGGGCCAGCAATTCCTGTCGGTAGCGGGAGGTCGAGGCAAGGATCAACTGGGGCATCGGGACATTCTCCCCCGCCTAAACTCTCGACCATGAAATCGCGCGCCTTTGTTCCCGAGAAGCTCGATGTCGCGGCTCTCGCTCATGATGACGCCAGCCTGTCTGGCGAATGGCCGGCGACGTTGCTGGAGCGGCTGGCCGACTCGGCCGCTCCCGAAGCGCCGGCCAGTGACTGGCCAGCGCTGCAGTGGAGCCTGCACGGCGAGATCCGCCAGCCCAAGGGCAGCAAGGCCCAGACTTGGCTGCACCTGACCGCCTCCGGTCAGGTCGCGCTGACCTGCCAGCGCTGCCTGCAGCCGGTCCACGAAGACATTGATATCGACCGCTGGATCCGCTTCGTCGACACCGAGGTCGAGGCGGCCGCGCTCGACGCGGACAGTGACGATGATGTGCTGGCCCTGCCGCGCCACCTCGACGCGCGCGAATTGATCGAAGACGAACTGCTGCTGGCCCTGCCGCTGGTGCCGCGCCACGAGATCTGCCCCGAGCCCCTGGCCCATGTGGACGAAGTGATTGAGCCAGGAGAGGAGGAGCGTCCCAACCCTTTCGCCAAGCTCGCAACCCTGAAGCGGGGCGGCAGCGCCTGAAGCCATGGCTTCAGGCGCTTGGCTCTCGCTGTCGACAGTAGCAGCTTGGCGGGTTTCTCATCCGGTGCTACACTCGTGGGCTTTTCTG
>NZ_JBFUMN010000061.1:0-30062 GCF_054049335.1 Roseateles sp. P5_E1 | reverse complement strand
GCCCCGACAACCGTCTGGAAGGCCAGCAGCCATGGCAATTCAACTTCGGTGCGGACTATCGGTTCAAGACTCTGCCCATCAACATGGGATTCAGCGCACAGATCGCACCGGAGTTCGACGTACGCCAGAGCGTGCTGCAGAGCCAGACTTCGCTGGCCTCGCGCTCGCTGGACGCCTTCGCGGCGATGCAGGTCAGCAAGCAGGACAGCGTGCGCGTCAGCGTCAACGGCCTGTTCCAGCCCCAGCAGGGCACGCGGGTCGTCATCATCGGCACGCCCGACTACAACCTGAACCGTCGCGATCCGGTGCCATGGTGGGCAGTGAACTGGGAACACAAGTTCTGATCCGGGCTATCTTCAGCGCATGAGCTCGGGCGCCCTGCAGGTCTTTGCCGGCCCGGCCGCGAAAGCGCGGCTGGCCGAGCGCGGGCTGCGCGCCGAGGATATTGGCTTGATTCCCGCTGCCGCCGGCGGTCCCAAGGGGCTGATCCTCAACGGGTTGGACCGTTTCGTCTTCGGTGAATGGCTGCCGCAAAGCCAGCATCCGGTGCATCTCGTCGGCGCCAGCATCGGTGCCTGGCGCATGGCCACGGCTGCGCTGGCGCACCGCGACGTGCCGGATGCGTTCAACACCATGGCCGAGGCCTATGTGACACAGGAGTACGACGTGTTGCCCGGCGAGAAGCGCCCGCGGCCCGAGGGTGTCAGCAAGCGCTTCGGCGAGATCCTGGGCGATATCTTCGAGGGCCGCGAGGCCGAAGTGCTGGCCCACCCGCGGCTGCGCCTGCACGTGGTCACGTCGCGAGGCCGCGCTGGCTTGCTGGCGCGAGAAGGCAAGCTGCGCACGCCTCTGGGCTACCTCGGCGCGTTCGCGGCGAACGCCATGTCACGCCCGCTGCTGGGCCGCTTCCTGGAGCGCGTCGTCTTCTCCGACCCGCGCGACCGCCTGCCGCTGAAGCTCAACGACTTCACGAGCCGCGAGGTGCATCTGTCGCGCGCCAACCTGCGCGGCGCGTTGCTGGCGAGTTGCTCCATCCCTTTCTGGCTGCAGGCCCAGCAAGACCTGCCCGGCGCCCCGCGCGGTGCCTACTGGGATGGGGGCATCACCGACTACCACTTGCACCTGGACTACCGCGCACTGCAGTCGTCCACCGCGCCGCTGGTGCTCTACCCGCATTTCCAGCGCCAGGTCGTCCCGGGCTGGCTGGACAAGGCCTTGAAGCACCGCCACCGCTCGACGGACTTCCTCGACAACGTCGTGCTGCTGTGCCCGTCGCCCGATTTCATCGCCAGGCTGCCCGGCGCCAAGCTGCCCGACCGCAATGACTTCATGGCGCTGGACGCCGCCGAGCGCCGCCGCCGCTGGCGCGTCGCCGTGACGGAAAGCCAGCGCCTGGCCGATGAATTCGCTGCGTTGGCCCAGCGCGACTCCATTTCTGCCCTGCCGCTTTAGAATCTCGCCTTCCTCCCCTCACAAGAGCGAGAAAGGCACCCTGGTTATGACACCGCGAACTACGTTCCCGTTTACCGGTAGTTAGTCGGCCGCGGCTCGTCACGTCTTCTCGCCTTCGGGCACAAACAAAGCGCGGCAAGTGGCCGCGCTTTTTTGTTTGTCGCCTCTTCGGAGCACCCATGATTTCGATTCAACTCCCCGACGGCTCGCGCCGTGAATACCCCGCCGCGCTGTCGGTCGGCGACGTCGCCGCCAGCATCGGTGCCGGCCTGGCCAAGGCCGCCCTCGGCGGCAAGGTCGACGGCAAGGTCGTCGACCTCAGCCACGTCATCGACCACGACGTGCAGCTCGCCATCGTCACCGAGAAGGATGCCGATGGCCTGGAGCTGATCCGCCACTCGACGGCCCACCTGCTGGCCTACGCGGTCAAGTCGCTCTACCCCGACGCCCAGGTCACCATCGGCCCGGTCATCGAGAACGGCTTCTATTACGACTTTGCCTACAAGCGCCCGTTCACGCCCGACGATCTGGCCGCCATCGAGGCCAAGATGACCGAGCTGGCCAAGAAGGACGAGAAGGTCTCGCGCCGCGTGCTGCCGCGCGACGAGGCGGTGGCGCACTTCAAGGCCATGGGCGAGGCCTACAAGGCTGAGATCATCGAAAGCATCCCGGCCGACCAGGATGTGTCGCTGTATGCCGAAGGTGCCTTCGAAGACCTGTGCCGCGGCCCCCACGTGCCCAGCACGGGCAAGCTCAAGCACTTCAAGCTGATGAAGGTGGCCGGCGCCTACTGGCGTGGCGATCATCGCAACGAGATGCTGCAACGCATCTACGGCACGGCCTGGGCGACCAAGGACGACCTCCAGAAGTACCTGGTGATGCTGGAGGAAGCTGAGAAGCGCGACCACCGCCGCCTCGGCAGGGAGCTGGACCTCTTCCACATCGACGAGCACGCCCCCGGCGTCGTCTTCTGGCATCCCAAGGGCTGGACGGTCTGGCAGGAGGTGGAGCAGTACATGCGCCGCGTCTACCGCGACAACGGCTACCAGGAGGTCAAAGGCCCGCAGCTGCTCGACAAGACGCTGTGGGAGGCCACGGGCCACTGGGACAAGTACCGCGACAACATGTTCACGACGGAGTCGGAGAAGCGCGATTACGCGCTCAAGCCGATGAACTGCCCGGGCCACATCCTGATCTTCAAGCACGGCGTCAAGAGCTACCGCGACCTGCCGCTGCGCTTCGGCGAGTTCGGCCAGTGCCATCGCAACGAGCCCACCGGCGGCCTGCACGGCATCATGCGCGTGCGCGGCTTCACGCAGGACGATGGCCACATCTTCTGCACGGAAGACCAGATCCTGGCCGAGTGCGTGGCCTACACGGCCCTGCTGCAGAAGGTCTACACGGACTTCGGCTTCACGGACATCATCTACAAAGTCGCGACGCGCCCTGACGCCCGCATCGGCTCCGACGAGGTCTGGGACAAGGCCGAGCACGCGCTGATGGAATCGCTGCGTGCCTCGGGCGTGGACTTCATCATCTCCCCCGGAGACGGCGCCTTCTACGGCCCCAAGATCGAGTACACGCTCAAGGACGCCCTCGGCCGCCAGTGGCAGTGCGGCACGATGCAGGTCGATTTCTCGATGCCCGGCCGCCTTGGCGCCGAGTTCGTCGACGAGGACGGCCAGCACAAGACACCCGTCATGCTGCACCGCGCCATCGTCGGCAGCCTGGAGCGTTTCATCGGCATCCTGATCGAGCASCATGCCGGCGCGCTGCCCGTCTGGCTGGCGCCAACGCAGGTCGTGGTGGCCAATATCACCGACGCGCAGGCCGATTACGTGTCTGAAATTGTGAAATCGCTGCAAAAACAAGGGCTTAGGGCCTCAGCAGATTTGCGCAACGAGAAGATCACCTATAAAATCCGCCAGCATTCCATGCAAAAGCTGCCGTACATCCTCGTCGTAGGCGACAAGGAAAAGGCGAATGGCAGCGTTGCGGTACGCGCCCGTGGCAACCAGGACCTCGGCGTGATGCCCCTGCAGGACTTCCTCTCTCGGATCTCCGCAGACATCACCAACAAGGTCTGAAGCCTTTCGGGCGCGATTTGTTTTGTTTGGGCCTCTCGCCTGGGGCCCGTTGAAAGGTCTACACCATCGCTACGTTTGCTGACCGTCGTGCGATTCCGGAGCGCAAGCACCGGTTGAACCGCGAAATCATGGCTCCCGAAGTCCGTCTGAACGGCCCCGAGAACGAACCCATCGGCGTCGTCAGCATCCAGGAAGCCCTGCGTATGGCGGGCGACATGGATGTGGATCTGGTCGAGATCTCTGCCACCGCCAATCCGCCGGTCTGCCGGCTGATGGACTACGGCAAGTTCAAGTACCAGGAGCAAAAGCGCGCTGCCGAAGCCAAGTCCAAGCAGAAGATCATCGAGATCAAGGAAGTCAAGTTCCGCCCGGGCACGGACGAAGGCGACTACCAGATCAAGATGCGCAATCTGCGCCGCTTCATTGCCGAAGACGGCGACAAGGGCAAGGTCACGCTGCGCTACCGGGGCCGTGAAATCACCCACCAGGACATCGGTATGCGCCTGCTGGAGCGGATTCGCGACGAACTGGCCGACGTGGCGATCGTCGAGAACATGCCGAAGCTCGAAGGTCGGCAGATGATCATGGTCCTGGCGCCCAAAAAGCGCTAAAGACCGAAGAGTTCAACCCGCCGGTTTGGTCGCCGACGGGTTCATTAGTCTCCTGAGGCCAACAAGTGCGCCGGGCTCACCGGCGCCGCCCCAGGGACGCACTTAGAAGGAGCATCAACATGCCCAAAATGAAGACCAAGAGCAGCGCGAAAAAGCGTTTTCGCGTTCGTCCGGGTGGCACCGTCAAGCGCGGTCAGGCGTTCAAGCGCCACATCCTGACCAAGAAGACCACGAAGAACAAGCGTCAGCTCCGCGGCGCCGTCACCGTGCACGAAACCAACATGGGTCACATCGCTCAGATGCTGCCCTTTGCTGGCCTGTAATCCACTACTGACTCAAGGAGAAACACATGCCTCGCGTCAAACGTGGTGTAACCGCTCGTGCCCGTCACAAGAAGGTCTTGGCTCTGGCCAAGGGCTTCCGGGGTCGTCGTAAGAACGTCTTCCGCATCGCCAAGCAGGCGGTGATGAAGGCGGGTCAATACGCCTACCGTGACCGCCGTACCAAGAAGCGCGTCTTCCGTCAGCTCTGGATCGCCCGTATCAACGCTGCATCGCGTGGTCTGGGTCTGTCCTACAGCAAGTTCGTGGCGGGTCTGAAGAAGGCTCAGATCGAGATCGACCGCAAGGTCCTCGCCGATCTGGCCGTGAACGACCCGGCTGGCTTTGCCAGCATCTTCGCCAAGGTGAAGGCCGCGCTCGCCTGATTGCGATTCGCTCCGGCTCACGTCGGAGCACGCAACTTTCGGGGCCGGTCACTCTGTGACCGGCCCTTTTTGTCTTCGACGCAAGGACTTTGCCCTTGTCATCCCGAATTCCGAATGTCTGATCTCGACGCTCTTCTTGAAGCGGCACGCAGCGACTTTGCCGCCGCGCCAACGCCCGCTGAACTCGAAAACGCCAAGGCGCGCTTCCTCGGCAAGTCCGGCCGTGTGACCGAACTGATGAAGGGCTTGGGCGCCCTCAGCATCGAGGAAAAGAAGACTCGCGGCGCCGAGATCAACCAGCTCAAGGTCGGCATCGAAACCGCCCTGACTGCCCGCCGCGACGCGCTCGCCGCCGCAGAGCTCGAGAAGCAACTCAAGGCCGAGGCCCTCGACGTGACGCTTCCCGGCCGCAGCCGCGGCACCGGCGGCCTGCACCCGATCACGCGCGCGATGGAGCGCATCGAGGCCATCTTCGCCTCCATGGGCTTCGACGTGGCCGACGGCCCCGAGATCGAGACCGACTGGTACAGCTTCTCGGCGCTGAACAACCCCGAGAACCACCCGGCCCGCTCCATGCAGGACACGTTCTACGTCGACATGAAGGACGAGAACGGTGCCTGGCTGAACCTGCGTCCGCACACCAGCCCGATGCAGATCCGCTACGCGCAGGCCCACGCCAAGCGCTACGCGGGCCAGGACACCATGCCCGAAATCCGCGTCATCGCGCCGGGCCGCACCTACCGCGTCGACAGCGACGCCACCCACTCGCCCATGTTCCACCAGGTCGAAGGCCTGTGGGTGGGCGAGAACATCAGCTTCAAGGACCTGAAGGCGGTCTACCTGAACTTCATCACCGCCTTCTTCGAGACCGACCAGCTGCAGCTGCGCTTTCGCCCCAGCTACTTCCCCTTCACCGAGCCCAGCGCCGAGATCGACATCATGTTCGAGAGCGGCCCGCTGAAGGGCCGCTGGCTGGAGGTGTCGGGCTCCGGCCAGGTGCACCCGCAAGTGATCCGCAACATGGGCCTGGACCCCGAGCGCTACATCGGCTTCGCGTTCGGCTCGGGCATCGACCGCCTGGCCATGCTGCGCTATGGCGTCAACGACCTGCGCGCCTTCTTCGACGGCGACCTTCGCTTTCTCTCGCAGTTCAAGTAAATCGTTATGCAATTCCCCGAGTCCTGGCTGCGCGAGTTCTGCAATCCGCCGCTGTCCACTGAAAAACTGGCCGAACTGCTGACCATGTCCGGCATGGAGGTTGAAGAGCTGCGCCCCGTGGCGCCGCCTTTCCACGGCATCGTCGTCGCCGAAATCCTCGAAGCCGAACAGCACCCCAACGCCGACAAGCTGCGTGTCTGCAAGGTCAACGCCGGCGGCGCCGAACCGCTGCAGATCGTCTGCGGTGCACCCAACGCCCGTGTCGGCATCAAGGTGCCGCTGGCCACCGTCGGCGCCGAGCTGCCCACCGATGACGCAGCCAAGCCCTTCAAGATCGGTGTCGGCAAGCTGCGCGGCGTCGAGAGCTTCGGCATGCTGTGTTCGGCCCGCGAGCTCAAGCTCAGCGAAGACCACGGCGGCCTGCTGGAACTGCCCGCCGATGCCGTCATTGGCGAAGACATCCGCAAACACCTGAATCTCGACGACACCCTCTTCACGCTGAAGCTCACGCCCAACCTGGGCCATGGGCTGAGCGTCTTCGGTGTGGCCCGTGAGGTGGCTGCGCTGACCGGCGTGCCGCTGCTCAAGGCCGAGTTTCCGCCGGTGAAGCCCGGCATCGACGACAAGCTGCCCATCCGTATCGAGGCGCCCGACCTGTGCGGCCGCTTCTCCGGCCGCATCGTCAAGGGCATCGACACCAAGGCCAAGACGCCTGCCTGGATGGTCCAGCGCCTGGAGCGCTGCGGCCAACGCTCGGTGACTGCCCTTGTCGACATCTCCAACTACGTGATGTTCGAGTACGGCCGCCCGTCGCACATCTTCGACCTCGACAAAATCAGCGGCGAGCTGGTCGTGCGCTGGGGCAAGGCCGGCGAGCAGCTCAAGCTGCTGAATGGCAACACCATCACGGTGGATGAGAAGGTCGGCGTCATCGCCGATGCGCGCGAGGTCGAGTCCCTCGCCGGCATCATGGGCGGCGACCACACCGCAGTCTCCGACGACACTCACAACGTCTACGTCGAAGCCGCGTTCTGGTGGCCCGAGGCCGTCATGGGCCGTGGCCGCCGCTACAACTTCTCCACCGATGCCGGCCACCGCTTCGAGCGCGGCGTCGATGCGTCGCAGACCGTCGAGCACATCGAACGCGTCACGCAGCTCATCATCGACATCTGCGGCACGTCTGGCACCCAGGTCGGCCCGATGGACGACCAGTCGCCCAACGTGCCCACGCGCAAGCCCGTGACGCTGCGTGTGGCGCGCGCTGCCAAGGTCATCGGCATGCCGCTGACGCAAGCCCAGTGCGAAGGCGTGTTCACGCGTCTGGGCCTGCCATTCACGGCCGCTGACGGCGTGATCACGGTGACTCCGCCGAGCTGGCGCTTCGACATCCTGATCGAGGAAGACCTCATCGAGGAAGTCATCCGCGTGCTGGGCTATCCCACGTTGCCATCGACCGCGCCGCTGGCGCCCATCGTGGGCCGCACGGGCTCGGAATCGCGCCAGAGCACACACGCGCTGCGCCGCGCCGTCGCCGCACGCGACTACTTCGAGACGATCAACTTCAGCTTCGTCGAGGAACGCTGGGAGCGCGAGCTGGCCGGTGTCGCCGATCCCATCAAGCTGCTGAATCCCATCGCCGCGCCGCTGTCGGTGATGCGCACCAGCCTGATCGGCAGCCTGGTGCAGGTGCTGCGCCACAACCAGTCCCGCCGCGCGACGCGCGTGCGCGTGTTCGAGCTGGGCCGCGTGTTCAAGCGGGATGCTGGCGTGGCCAACGGGCCGCTGAGCGTGGCCGGCATCGAGCAGCCGCTGCGCCTGGGCGGCCTGGCCTGGGGCTCCGCCGACCAGCAGCAATGGAGCCAGCGCGACCGCGCCGTCGACTTCTTTGACGTCAAGGGCGACCTCGAAGCCCTGTTCGCACCGCAGACGCTGAGCTTCGAAACCGCCGAGCACCCTGCCCTGCACCCCGGCCGCAGCGCAAGCGTCAAGCTGAACGGCGTCGCCATCGGCATCGTCGGCGAACTGCACCCGCGTTGGCGCCAGGCCTATGAGATCAGCGGCAGCGCCCCCGTCGTCTTTGAGCTCAATCTCGACGCCGCGCTGACTCGCACGCTGCCGCAAGGCCAGCCGCTGCCGCGCCAGCAGGCCGTGCAGCGCGACCTGGCCCTGGTCGTCAAGGACAGCACGCCCCACGACGCACTGATGGCCACTATCACGGCCGCTGGCGGCGCGCTGTTGCGTTCAGCCAAGCTCTTCGACGTCTTCAAACCCGCTGCTGGCGCCAGCACGGATCTGCAACCCGACGAGCGCTCCCTGGCCGTGCGCCTGGAACTGCTCGACGACGAAGCCACATTGACCGATGAGCGCATCGATGCGGCCGTGGCCGCCATCGTGGCCGCTGTCGGCGACCAGCTCGGCGGCCGCCTGCGCGGCTGACCCCAGGAACAGGAACACGAATGGACGCGAACGACGCCAAGAAATCCGAATCCGCTGCGGTCGTCATCGGCAGCCTGGAAACGCCCACCCTGACCAAGGCCGAGCTGGCCGAGCTGCTGTTCGACAAGCTCGGGCTGAACAAGCGCGAGTCCAAGGACATGGTCGAGGCCTTCTTCGACATGCTGCACGACAGCCTCGTCAAGGGCCAGGACGTCAAGCTCTCGGGCTTCGGCAACTTCAACATCCGCCGCAAGGCGCCGCGCCCGGGTCGCAACCCGCGCACCGGCGAGTCCATCCCGATCAAGGCCCGCAACGTCGTGACTTTTCACGCCTCCCACAAGCTCAAGGGGTTGGTGCAAGGCGATACGCCCAGCGGCGAAGACTTCGAGTAGAGTCTGACGCCTTGCCTCAGCTTTCGCTCCGAAGCCCTTGATTTCAATGGACAAAGCGCTGCCTTCCATTCCCGCCAAACGCTACTTCACCATTGGTGAGGTCAGCGAGCTGTGCGGTGTGAAGCCGTATGTCCTGCGCTATTGGGAGCAGGAGTTCACCCAGCTCAAGCCCATGAAGCGGCGCGGCAACCGGCGCTATTACCAGCACCACGAGGTGCTGCTGATCCGCCGCATCCGCGACCTGCTCTACGACCAGGGCTTCACCATCAGCGGCGCGCGCAACCAGCTCAGCGAAGGCCTGCCATCGGCGGCCGCGGCGCAGAACTTCCGAGATGAAGCCGAGGCCGCACAGGCGCTCGAAGCCATGGATGGGGAACTCGACGGTGACGACGACGCCAGCGCGCCGGTCGAACTGGCGCATCTGCCCGCCGTCCGGTTGGCATCGCATGCACATGCCCAGCCGCTGAAGGCCTCCGGGGCATCCTTGACACTGCCGGTGCTCGCCGTGGACCCGCTGACCTCTCTGGAGCAGGTTCGAGCCGAACTTCTTGCGATCCGAGCCAGCCTTCTGGGCTGAAAGCGCAATTCCTCGGTTATACTTTTTGGCTCAGTCGGGGCGTAGCGCAGCCTGGTAGCGCACTTGCATGGGGTGCAAGGGGTCGCGAGTTCGAATCCCGCCGTCCCGACCATTTTTATTGAAGTAGATCAACGGCTTAGCAGCTTCGGCAGCTAAGCCGTTTGTCCTTCTGGCCGCACATTTGGGCTCCAGGGGTACACCCAGGGGTACACCGGCGCCGGGCTTGCAGGTTGCGAGAGCCTGACCCGGGACGCGTGCAGCTCGCATCGGCCCAAAGCGTCCTATGCGGCCTCGTCCAGGACGCGGCCCTTTGCACCGCGCTTGCCCTTCAGCATCACCATGTGGGTCCTCAGAACGCGTTCAAGAGCACCGGGTGTGTCCTTCGGAGCGGTGAGCTGCAGTAGAGGAATTGCACTTGAATGTCGAGAGCTGACGCAAGCGACTGTCTGACTTAAGGAATTTTCTCGTTCGCCTACCGAAACCCCACAGTTAACCCCGCAAGCAGCCGACGCTGCGTGCAGCGTCGGCCATCGGGAATGCAGTGATGGAACTTTAACGTGTGCGCTCCCCGTTGTGGAACGCCAAGCACGGTGAGCCCTCAGTTTTCCTCAGCCGCGCCCTGGGCGCCGGGTGCGACCGGCTCCGCATGACGGCAGCTCCAGACCACGGTCGAAAACTTACCCTTGGGGCGGGTGTACCGGTACTTCCCGAGGGCGAAGCGATCGTCAAGGACTACGAGTCGCTTGGGCTGACGCTTCGTCGACATCCGCTGGCCCTCCTGCGGCCCCAACTGCAAGAGCGGGCACTGATGACCGCTGCAGATCTGGAGGACGCGCCGGACCGTCGGCAGGTGAAGGCCTGCGGCCTCGTGACGACGCGTCAGCAGCCTGAAACAGCGAACGGGACCATCTTCATTTCCCTGGAAGACGAGACCGGGGAAGTGCAGGTGATCGTGCACAGGGCCATCTGGGAACGGCAGCGGCAGGAAACGCTGAGTTCCCGGCTGCTGGCTGTGAGGGAGCCTGGCAGCGCGCCGACGGGGTGAGTAATCTCATCGCTGGGCACCTGGAGGACTTGACGCCGTTGCTCGGTGGCCTGCGGACGAAGCGGCAAGAGTTTCGATAGCGGCCGACGGGTGCCTGCTGGAGCAGGCTTGAGCTTTCGCGCAGCTGGCTGCCCCAGGCGCATGCCGTCTGGCTCAGGGTGCGTGGCGCAGCGCAGGCGATTCAGCCGAGCCAGACCGGCTGGTACGCCTCGTTGGCCTTGACCCATTCAGCCATGCTGATCTCGCGCACTTCAACGCCGGACAGGAATTTGACGCGACGGTTGTGTGATTGCGCGCCGGTCATCTGGCGGGTGCAACGCATGATGCTGTCGCGGACCTCGTTGGCGTAGGTCCGCTCCACATTGCGCTGGATCGGCTGGATCTTCTCGACAGCGCGGGTGAACAGGCCGGGGAACTGGATGGCACGGTGAGCGGCAACGGTGGCGATGGCGGTCATGGCGGGTTCCTGGATGGCTGCTTTCGATGACCGCCAGTGTCTCGACCGTCAGGCTCCCGGACCATCGCCCTGAATGGGGATCTTGTGCCAGGCCCCCCCCCTTTTGGGGGATGTGGTCGGCCCGCATCCCTCTTGCGGGCGATGTCCATCAAGCCCTCAGGTGCAGACACTGGTATCGCCATGAACCAGACGCCATCCAACCCCGCAAGCCCTGGAGAGAACGCCAGGCCTGTCGTCGAACGCCGCACTGCAGACCGCACCCACAACGAGCCATGGCCCGACGCCATGCGGGATGAGTTGAGGAAGGTGCAGTTCCTTGCCGCCGTCGAGGTCGATGAAGTGGGCGGGGACGTCTGGAGCGACATCTTTGAGTGCTTCGAGGGACGCCACATCCGCTTCATCTGAGAGCTCTGGCCAACGCAACCCGAAAGGCGCAATACGGCTCTGCCCGTAGCGAACTCGGGGCGTCAATGGCCGTTGGGCGGATCTCCACAGTCGGTGTACCTGCGGCAGGTTTCCTCGAGCCACCTCGCGTACCCTTCCATGCTGCTGGAAACCCAGCCTTTGGTGAACAGACCGGCAGCGGTAAGGGTTGCGATAAGTTCCCTCGGCGTTGCGTCCCCGTACTGCTCCCTGATGCGGCTGAGGACCCACTCCAGGAGCGCTTTGACGATGGGCGGCTGCTCGCCAAGGTCCTGCACCAGGAACGGCATGCGAATCTTCGTCACGCCAAATGCAATGGCAATGCCTGCAGAAGTGGTCACAGCACCGAGAGCCAGCATGCAGGCAACGCACGGCTTCAGTCCCTGCGTGTCACGCTTGACTCGAATATGGCGCTCTAGCGCAATTCCCACCAACTCTTCGGACGCCTGCCACGAAAGCCTGTTCGCCGGGAACACCTCGAACATCAACTGCTCGAAGCGTTGCGCGGCTATGCCGATTTCAACCGTGCTTCGCTTCTCGGGGTCTAGCCAGAACTCGCTCTCCCAGAGCTGTGCCGCACGCCTTGCATCGCTGAACTGCTTATGCGTTGCGAACTGCCCGGACCAATGGAACGGCGGTTTGCTGGCATCGATCCAATCGCAAAACTCTCCAAGGGTCTGGGGAACATTCGGGCGATGAAGATCCGCCACCACGCCGATCAGCAGGTAGGGCTCGACGGAACGCAAGGCGGGAGGCGGTGGGACCTCGAAGCGAGTATGGCCAACAGAGATCGTGTGCTTCTGGTACTCGTCGAATGTCACGCCGTCCTGCCCTTGCGTCAGCAGCATGATGTGCAAGATGCCCTCTGGTCGGTCGCCGCCCGGCGAGTAGGTGAAGACGTGATTCCCGTTTGTGCCAAGGGTGACGGCGGTTGAGTTCAAGGTGGCTGTCATGGCTGCTCAGCGTGTCAGTTCAATTGATGCGTCAGGATGCTCGATGAATTCGAGCACGGCAGCCAGGGGCGCTCGGGTGCGATGGGCCGCCCATTGCTGCTTCGGGCAAACACTCAGAGCAGCTGCGTTGCGCTCCCAAGGTGCGCGGTTGGCAACGAGCCCATGGCGCAGAGGCATCGATTGGTTTTGAAGGGGAGGTGGAGTCCAGCCCAACGCAGCGCGGTGTCAGATGCTCCAGCGTCCCTGACGCCGCTGGCTCAACATTTGGTGCAGTCCCCCGTAGCGCCGCAGGTCGGGACTCCTGGTCTTCGAAGCAGAGGCCGGAATGTTCCTGCCGATGAACTGCGGCGCAGTCCGCGTTGCAACCTGCCCAGCGCCATCACATCTGCTCGGCGCAAGTGCAGATGTCATCGCCGATACGGTACATCACTCAAGACGCCTGGACCTCAACGCGTCTTGATGTCGGGGACGCATTCGGCCAAACAACTAAGTGGTGCGCGAAAATATTTCTGGGCGCCCGCTTCACTTCATGTACAGGGTTAGTTCGCGTAAACATTCTCAGTTGGATCCTGAGCGGCAGAGACGCCGGCGAAGACTTGGACGTGAATCTTCCCAGGCCCGCCTGTCTCGTTCGACAGCCCCCTCAGTTCGAGGATTAGTACCGCGGAAATGCCACTACTTTTCCTGACAATTCGGCCCGTCAAGAAGCGTTAAGCCCAGCCAACGGGCACACCAATCCCCCATGAACCTGTCAGTCAGCCGACCGGCTTCGGAGCCGGCCGAAGGCGAAGCCCTGCCGCCAACAACTGCTCGCGAGGCCCAGGGGGATAGCAGCCAGTCCACCGCACCGCCGGGCAACGCTTTGCAGGCGCTTGCCGTCCTCGCGCGGCTACACCACGTAGCTGCGGAGCCGCACGCGCTTCGCCATGAGCTGGGCTTGGGTGAAAACGACGCCGTTTCTCGCCAAGATCTGCTGCTGGCCGCCAAGCACCTAGGTTTGAAGGCTAAGCCCTCGCAAAGCTCCGCCGAGCGCCTGACGCTGGCCCCCTTGCCGGCCTTGGCTGTCATGAACGACGGCCGCCTTGTGGTTTTGGCCCAGTGTGATGGCCAGCGCGTCCTGTTCATGGACCCCTCCGCCGTCGCCGCCGATGGCGCCCAGGCTGCGCGCCCGACCATCGAGCCGCTGGAGGTCTTCGCCGGCCAATGGAGCGGCGAACTCATTCTCGTCACGAGCCGCGCG
This sequence comes from Roseateles sp. P5_E1, assembly GCF_054049335.1. Classification (NCBI taxonomy): domain Bacteria; kingdom Pseudomonadati; phylum Pseudomonadota; class Betaproteobacteria; order Burkholderiales; family Sphaerotilaceae; genus Roseateles; species Roseateles sp. P5_E1. The sequence continues at coordinate 16,525 of NZ_JBFUMN010000061.1, read as the reverse complement.
AGCGTGGCTGGCGCGCTGGCCAAATTCGACTTCTCCTGGTTCATTCCCAGCATCGTCAAGCACCGCAAGCTGCTGGGCGAGGTGCTGCTGGTGTCGCTGTTCCTGCAGCTCTTCGCGCTGGTGTCACCGCTGTTCTTCCAGGTGGTGATGGACAAGGTGCTGGTGCACAAGGGCGTGACGACCCTGGACGTGATCGTGATCGGCCTCGCGGTCATCATGGTGTTCGAGAGTGCGCTGACCGTGCTGCGCTCCTACGTCTTCAGCCACACCACGAGCCGTATCGATGTCGAGCTGGGCGCCCGTCTCTTCAGGCACTTGCTCAACCTGCCGCTGGCCTACTTCCAGGCACGCCGTGTGGGCGACTCGGTGGCCCGCGTGCGCGAGCTGGAAAACATCCGCCAGTTCCTCACCGGCAACGCGTTGACCCTGGTGCTAGACGTCGCCTTCTCGGTGATCTTCATCGCCGTGATGTTTGCCTACAGCGTGCCGCTGACGCTGATCGTGCTGGCGTCGCTGCCGCTGTACCTGCTGCTCAGCGTCACCATCGTGCCCGTGCTGCGCGGCCGCCTGAACGAGAAGTTCGCCCGCGGCGCCGAGAACCAGTCCCTCCTGGTGGAGACCGTCACCGGCATCCAGACCGTCAAGGCGAGCGCGCTGGAGCCCCAGATGGCCCGCCGCTGGGACGAGCAGCTCGCCGCCTACGTCAGCGCGTCACTTCGCACCCAGACCCTGGCCCAGTACGGCCACGAAGGCATCAACCTGATCGGCAAGGCCGTCAACGCCGCCACCCTCTGGTACGGCGCCCACCTGGTGATGGAAGGCTCCCTGAGCGTCGGCATGTTCGTCGCCTTCAACATGTTCGCCGGCCGCGTGGCTCAGCCCATCATGCGCATCGCGCAGATGTGGACTGACTTCCAGCAGACCGGCCTGTCGATGGAGCGCCTGGGTGACATCCTCAACACCCGCACCGAGCTGCCTCCGCAAAGCGTGAGCCCGCTGCCGCGCCTGCAGGGCCGCGTGACATTGGACACGCTGACCTTTCGCTACCGCCCGGATGCGCAACCCGTGCTGCACGGCGTCAGCCTGGACGTGCGCCCCGGCGAGATCATTGGCATCGTCGGCCGCAGCGGCTCGGGCAAGAGCACGCTGACCAAGCTCATCCAGCGCCTGTACGTGCCCGAGAGTGGCCGCGTGATGGTCGACGGCCACGACATCGCCATGATCGACGCCGCCCAGCTGCGCCGCCAGGTCGGCGTCGTGCTGCAAGAGAACATGCTCTTCAACCGCAGCGTGCGCGAGAACATTGCCATCGCCGATCCCGCAGCCCCGCTGGATGCCGTCATCCACGCCGCCAAACTGGCGGGCGCGCACGAGTTCATCACCGAGCTTCCCCAGGGCTACGACACCGTCGTGGGTGAGCAGGGCAGCAGCCTGTCCGGCGGCCAACGCCAGCGCATCGCCATCGCCCGAGCGCTGTTCAGCCAGCCGCGCATCCTGATCTTCGACGAAGCCACCAGCGCGCTGGACTACGAGAGCGAAGCCATCATCCAGAAGAACATGCGCGCCATCTGCCAGGGCCGCACGGTCTTCATCATTGCCCACCGCCTGAGCGCCGTCCGCCATGCCCATCGCATCATTGCGATGGACAAGGGCCGCATCGTCGAGATGGGCAACCACGACGAACTCCTCGCCAAGTCCCAAGGTCTGTATGCCCATCTGTGGCGCATGCAGGATGGCTCCGCAGGAGGTGCAGCATGAGCACGACCAGCACCATGACTCCTGACACGCCCGAAGTGGTCCAGGCTGAGACCCCGCGCCACCCCGTCATCGAACTGCTGAACCGCTACCGCGCCATCTTCAAGGCGGCCTGGGACCGCCGCGACGAGCTGGCCGGCCCCAAGCGCATGCTCGACGAGCGCGCCTTCCTGCCCGCAGCCATCTCGTTGCAGGAGACGCCCCCCCACCCGGCGCCCCGCCGCGCCATCATCGCCATCTGCGCGCTCTTCACCATCGGGCTGCTGTGGGCCTGCTTCGGCCATATCGACATCGTTGCCGTGGCGCAGGGGCGCATCGTCGTCAGCCAACGCAGCAAGACCCTGCAGCCACTGGAGACCAGCGTCGTCAAGGCCATCCACGTGAAGGATGGCGACAAGGTGAAGGCAGGCGACCTGCTGATCGAGCTGGACAGCACCCTCACCGCTGCAGACAGCAACCGCGTCGGCGAGGAGCTCAGCTCGGCCACGGCCGAGGCCCTTCGCACCCAGGCGCTGCTGGCCGCGCTGACCCTCGGAGGAGCCCCCAGCCTCGGCAGCCAGTCACTGAACGGACTCGGTGCAGCAGATCGAGCCGGCGTGCAGACCCAGCTGCAAAGTGAATGGTCCGACATCAGCGCCAAGCTGGCCAAGTTTGCAGCTGAGGCGGCAAGGCGCCGGGCGGAGATCGCTACCGCCGAGCAGGCCGTCGCCAAGCTGCAAACCACGCTGCCGCTGGCCCAGCAGCGCGAGAAGGACTTCAAGTCGCTGACTGAGCAGGGCTTCATTGCCAACCATGCCGGCCAGGACCGCACCCGCGAACGCATTGAGCTTGAGCGCGACCTCGCGACGGCGCAGGCCCGGCTTCAGGAAGCCAAGGCGGCACTCACGGAGACCGAGCAAAGCCTCAACGCCTATCGCGCCGAGACACTGCGCACGCTCAAGGACCGTGAATCCCAGGCTGGGTTGAAGACGCGCCAGCTCGCGGAGGAAGGCACCAAGGCCGACAAGCGCAACGAGCTCACGCGGCTGACGGCGCCCGTCGCTGGCACCGTGCAGCAGCTCGCTGTCCACACGGCCGGAGGCGTGGTCACGCCAGCGCAGGTGCTGCTTGTCCTGGTGCCTGAGGACGCCGAGGTCACTGCCGAGGTGGTGCTGGAGAACAAGGACGTAGGCTTTGTGCGCCAGGGCCAGGACGCCACCATCAAGCTCGAGACCTTCCCCTACACGCGCTGCGGCACCGTGCAGGCAAGCGTTCAGAGCATCACGGCCGACGCCGTGCAGGACGAGAAGCGCGGTGCCATCTTCCCGGCCAGTCTGGTGCTCAACCAGTCGGTCCTCAACGTCGACGGCAAGCGCATCAAGCTTGCACCGGGCATGAACCTCACTGCCGAAATCAAGACCGGCAAGCGTCGAGTCATCGACTACTTGCTCAGCCCGGTGCAACAGCACCTGGACGAGAGCTTGAAAGAGCGCTGACTTTGCCTTTAGGCACCACCGGACCGAAATGATGATGAATATCAACTTACGCGTTCTTCTCCAATGCACTGTTGCGGTCGCGTTGGCTGCGGGAACGACTAGCAGCGCATGGGCGCTGGACATCAAAGTGAAGCAAGAGATCTTGCTTCCGTTTCCCAGCCCACATGAGCCGAAGGCGATCGACGTCGCGGCCGACGGTTACGTGGTCGCGGGGATCGCACGAGGCATGAAGACGAGCTGGGTGTCCAAAGTGGACAAGCAGGGAAAGATCGCCTGGACGTATAGCGGCGCCGAGGACTCGGCACGGTTCTTGGATCCACGCTCAGGTTATGTCGGGGTCATTGCGCTTGCGACTGGCGACGTCCTTGCCTGCGGATCAATCAGCAAGCCCAAAGCAGGTAGGCAGGTGCGTCAGGCCGTATTGACACGCCTCAATAGCCGGGGCGAGTTGCAGGCCGAGCAGGTCTTCGGGCCTGCCGAGACTGACGGAGTGGCATTCAACGACACATCGCTGATCGGCTGCGCCAAAGACAGCGAGGGCTTTGTTCTCGTAGGTAGATCTGAGCGCGTACGCAAGGGCGGAGGTGCTGAACGGTTGACCTGGATCAGCGCGTACAAGTCCGATTCGACTCCCCGTTGGGAACGGGTGCTCACTGAGTCGTATGGCCCTGACTCGTTCGAGCTTCGTGCCGACGGAAGGATCGCAACCATCGAGAAGTTCCGGGACCCATCGACGTCGTCCATCAAAACCGGCCTGCGGATGACAGATGGGGCCAACGGACAAACCCACCGCGTCGCCGTGCCAGCCGACGTTGTCTTTGTCAGGTCGGTTCCGCCTGACGATCAGATTCGGCTGATTTCGTCGAACGAAGGCCCTGGATCAGAAGTTCTCATGTTCGGGGAAGACCTCAACTCCAGAGGCGCGTTAATGGTTACCACAAAAGTCATCGGCGCTGCGGCTGCATACGTCTTGAAAACTGGCGCTTTGGCGCAGTTCGGGCATGCATCGATTAGCGCCAATGAATACACAGCGGCCGCTTCGGCAATCAGCAGCGATCTGAAGACGAGTGCGCTTCAGCGTTTTGAAGCTGGCGGCCTGTCAGTCGACATAGCGGCGGTCGTACCCCTTTTGGGAGGTTCCGAGTTCGCCGCATTGAGATTCTCGATCGGGTCCAATTCGGGCTCCGGATTTATTGGACCGATTATTTCTGTCATTCAAGTCCGGAATTAACTCACCAGGGAGCACTAGATGAGCATCGACCAACTTCAAGCAGCGAAACTTTCCAAAGCCGCATATACGCAACCCTTATTGACAGCCACTGATCTGCCCGCTGGCTGGAGCGATCTGAGCGAGCTGATTCAAACCATTAGTGGCATCGACTATTTTGATACCAGCACTTCCTCCAAGTATGAGAATGAGTTTCGCGTTTTTGCCAACGACTCAACGCACGAGATTGCATTCGCTTTTAAAGGCTCTGACAAACTAGGAAATTTCCTTTCGGATCTTGCGCCGAGCGACCAGGGATACACGGAATATTTAAAGCTTGCGGGCAAGGCTTCCGCGTATCTCAGTCTGCTTCAAAATACCGCCGCTCTTAGTCAATACAAGGACTATCGCGTTTTCACGACGGGCCATAGCTTGGGCGGGGCGATGGCTCAAAACTTTGCCATCGAGCACATGCTGCCCGGATTCGGTCAGAACTCGCTGCCATATTCACCTCAAGTGCTTAGCCCCCTACCAGCAGGAAGGCTCTATGAATACCGGAGTCAATACGACTTCCAACTGGCATTTGTCGAAGGCGACGTCGCCACTGGCTATTACTCGGGCTTCCGTGGGAACGGATACCTGAGTAAAAACGTGCAGATGATAAAGAGTCCCTTCGCCGCCCAATCAAAATTCCAGGCGATCATGGGCACCCTCCGGGGCCCCCTGCTGGGCGGTACGGCTGGCGCTGCCGTTTCTGCCTTGCTGCCAGCGGTCGACGCCCACAAGATGGAAAACTTCATCAAGTATCTAGTGATCAATGGCTACAAGACTGCGCCGTTCAAGCCATTGGACCCGGAAGCCTCGTCAGCCATTCGAGATGCGGTAAGCAAATTTGCCGGAATTTTCCAGAGCGGGGACGAATACTCGTTCACTGATGAAAGTGGCTCGGTTGTCGCACGAGCTACAGGGACTCCAACGGACTTACTCGCGACGCTGGCCGATAACTCGACTATTGGACTGGAATTTGGGGACGCGGACCTTTTGATTACGGTGGCTCCCCCGGGAGCGGGCGGGCCGTCTGCTCAGGCGGAGATTGATAACGATTCTGTCGTCATCAAGCTTTTCGACCCGTCCACGGGGAACATTACGGCAGAAACTTCCCATACGGCTGATGGAACCATTATTGAAACGCAGTACTTAGAGAACGGTTCTCATATCGTTGAGTACAGGCCTGATGGCACCCTTGAAGAGACCACCCCTGACGGGCTGGTAAAAACCATCAATTTGGACAAGACAGTCGATTTTTCAGACGGCACGTCCATCAAAGCGGACGGATCCGTCGAGAAGCTCAACGGTGATGGTTCTATCGGTGTCTTGTACGCCGATGGAACTATGAAAAACGTGGAGATTGCGGGCCAATACATCACGATCAAGGCCGATCGATCGGGCGTTTCGCTTGTTTATGACGCCCAAGGTGAACTGAAGAAGAAGACAAAATATAGCGCGGGCCATAAGCTTGAGCTTGTGGAAGAGTATTTAGAGGGGGATGTAGTCCGGCGTGTGAAGGTCGAGGGGAATCTACAAACCGAGGACTTGTGGCCGGGCCCGGACGCCATTTTCGTGGAGGGGCAGTGGCATCACTCAACAAACGCCCATACCATCAGCAATTTGGTGACGGGAGAGGTAACTCGTACAACTACGTTTTCCAACGGCTGGACTGACGCATTTTCAACGCCGGGAGATGGGACCGGGCGGCAGGCCCAGTATGACGCCGATGGCGTTCTTCAATGGGAGGCGATTGATGGGCCGATGGGCGGCATCTATCGACATCTCGTGTGGCACCCCGGGCATGCGGCATGGGAATACTGGACCAACGAGGTGCCCGGTAAGACCATATCTCACGGCCCCATCGCGCCCGTCCTCCCAGATATTGAAACGACCACGACACAGATTCCTTTCGGTGCAACGCTTACAAGAGAGGTTCGCAACGCCGAGGGCATTGTTCGCTCCACGGTCACTCTTGCCAATGGTGAGACATTCGTTCAAGATAGGTCCATCGATGTGCCGTTAGGCGTTTATAGCCACGATGTAATCTATTGGGGTTCGGGCCTGACGATTTTTAATGCCAACGGTAATAGAGTCGTCTCCTTCGATCGCTTCGACAACGAAGGGTGGCTTTCTTCGTCAGGCATCGCACGTACAGATTATTCAGCTACTGGCATCGCAATCGCTAAAACGCTCATCGCAGATAGCGGTCGCGAGAGGATCGAGCAACAGTACTACCCCAACGGGCGACTGTCATCGATCGTGATTTTTGACGATGGTCACATTCGCTCAAGTGCAGGCTTTTACGGCGATGGGGCGATCCAATTCACTGAGGAGTACATCGACGGGAAACTGAGAAGCAGAATCGATTACGATGAGTTCGGGATCAAGATTTCCGATGCCGACGTCACTGAAGATGAAAACGGCTGGCAGCAACTGATTTCGACGACCGCAGACGGAGGCCGAAAGAAGATCATTTATGACAATAACCATCAGTTTGTTAGCGATGAGCGTGAATACAGCGACGGCGAATTCATCACCACGCAAAGTTACTCAGCAACGGGCGTCAAACAGTCTGAGACGGTGACCAGCGGCTACGGAGGTCTGATGTCAGTGGAGTTCGACGAGGCAGGCAGGACCAAGAAGACGGTGACCTCCGGAATATTCGGCAACTCGATCACAAGTTATGTCTATCGTCCGGGTGGTGGGATTAGCAGCCGTACCGAAAACGACCTCTCGATGGGGTCGGTGGTCACGCAATCATTCTACGAATCGGGACGACTGCAGGAGAAGCGAGTTTCCGATGGTCATGGAGTTGCTGTGACTGAGTGGAGYGAGTCGGGTTCTTTGGCCAACACGATCTTCGTCTTCAGCAGAGGCGATGGGCGGTCGACGGCTGGGAACTTTCTGTTCAACGGCGAAGCGATGCAATCCATCGAGTTTGGCGTCGGCATCACGTCTGGCGACCTTTCCTTTTATCGCATCAGCAATGGTGATCTGCGCATTTCCGTTAATGGGGGCGATGACGTTCTAACGCTGGCCGACTGGCAAATGAGCAGCTTGTCGCGCCCGGCGACTTACAAGTTCAGTAATGGGACCGAGTTGCCGGGAAGCCAGATAGATTCTTTATACTGGACTCTGCCGGTGTTGGGCACTACTGGAGACGACCTGATCGTCCTGGGTAGTGGCAACGACACGATCCTTGGGCAACAAGGCTCTGATCACATCATGGACGCCGGTGGCAACGACACCTATGTGTTCAACACGGGCGATGGCATGGATACGCTGGAGGACGCCAGCGGCTCACTGGACATCATTCGCTTTGGCACCGGTATTTCGCCCGGGGACGTCACGGTCTCTTGGGGGGCAGACGGTGACTTGGTGATCCACGTCGGAGCCTTGGACGCCGGCGACGGCATCCTGGTCAAAGGCTGGGCCCAAGCCGAAGGCAGCATGGTCATCGAGAGCATGGAGTTCGCTGACGGCACAACATGGAACTCAAGCACCATCTCCGCGATCGTGGGCAATGCGCCTCCACCGGTTATTGAAATTGTCGGCACCAAGCGCGACGACCACCTTTCTGGCACAACTGGCATGGACCTGTTCCGTGGGGGTGCCGGCTCCGACACCTTAGAGGGTTTTTCCGGCAACGACATCTACGACGAATACGACCTTCACGGGGGTAGCGACACGATCATTGATCACGATGCCACCGCCGGCAACTTCGACGTCGTGCGCTTCGGCGGTGATGTGGCGGCTCAAGACGTTTCGGTATCGGTCGTAAACGGCGACCTCGTGTTGACTGTGGCCAACGGCGGGGGGCAGGTCACTGTGAAAGACTGGACGACCGGCGCCGCAGATCAAATTGAGCGCATCGAGTTTGCTGACGGGACGGCTTGGAACCAAAGCTATCTGGAGTCCCTGCTGAACGCTGGCAACCCTCCTCCGTCCGATCCCATCAGCGGGGGCAGCAAAGCTGATCATCTGGTCGGTACCAACCAAGGCGACGTATTTCAGGGCAACGGCGCCGACGATACGTTGGAAGGCCAAGCCGGCAACGACATCTATCTATTCAACGTCGGTGATGGGCACGACGTCATCATTGACGTCGACGGCACGAAGGGCAATGTCGACACCGTCAGGTTCGGGACGGGCATCGACGCCAGTTCAATCTCTGTGCAGGTGGACGCGGCGGGCGATCTGCAACTGACCATTGCCGGCGGCGCGGACCAGATCACCGTTCAGGGCTGGGCCAGCGGTGCGGCTAATCGCATCGAGAAGGTCGAGTTCGCAGACGGGACGATCTGGGGCAGCGCCTACTTGGCGTCCTTGACAGAACCGCAACCGCCGCAAGGGCCCACATTAATTGAGGGAGGCAGCAATGACGACAACCTGCAAGGCACGGATGGTGCCGAACTGTTCCGCGGCAACGGCGGCAACGACACGCTGGCGGGGTTCGCAGGTAACGATGTCTATGAGTTCAATGCCGGTGACGGCAGCGACACCATCATCGATGCAGACGCCACCAGCGGAAACGTCGACACGGTCCGCTTTGGCGCCGGGATCGACGCATCGGCAGTTGCAGTCCAGCTCGACAGCGAGGGGGATCTTCAGCTGACGCTCGCCGGAGGTGCCGACCAGATCACTATCTATGGTTGGGGCGCTGGCTCCGAAAATCACGTCGAGCAAATCGAGTTTTCGGATGGCACTGTTTGGGATGAAGCCTATCTGCAGTCGCTGTTGGCCCCACCTCCCAAGCCGAAGAGCGTCTTCACCGGCACAGATTCGGCAGCAGCCAGCCTGACCTCCGCGATGGCATCCTTTGGTACTGGCAGCGATGTGCCTTTCGGCGACACAGGTAACCCCCACGTCTTCGACATTGCGATGAAGGTGGTAGCCAACGCGCTTTAGCGCCTTTGAGTCGCCTGGGCGCTTGGTCACCAGCGCTCAGGCGAGCATCGTCCGCTATCGAAACTCTCGCCTCTTCGTCTTCAAACCGCCGAGCAACGGCGTCAAGTGTTTCACATGCGCGGCGGTGAGGTTACTCACCCCATCGGCACGCTGCCACGTTCCCTTTTCGTCCAGCAATCGGGAGTTCAGCGTCCGCTGGCGCGGCCCGCTCCCAGATGGCCGCGTGGTCATCGAGGGGCGCCGCACGGCGTCTGCCGACATCATTGTGGCTACGGCCCAGACGCCCCTCGGGCCCGTCTGAGCTTTCGACAGTGGCGTTGTCAGTCGGCCGGCCAGGGCCAGCTGAAGTCCAACTTCTGGGGGCAGTTCATTGCCGGGGCGATTCAGTGTCGGCAGGGGAAGTTTTGTCAACTTCCTTGGTGGCGTCTTGGCCGTTGAGCGTTGCGGCTCACCCTGGCCACGGTATAAGTCAAAATATGACGTCAACTTCGCCGCTTTGCCCGCTCCTAGGCCACATCGCAAGCGAAATACCTCCGGAAAAAATCGCCCACAGCGGGCGCCCTCAGATTCTTTTAGAAGTGGCACCGTGTTGAACGCCTGGACTGAGATCAAGCGCATCCTGAGCGAAAAGAACTATCCAACGACGGGTCGGGCTTGGTTGAATCCTAGTGCGACGGTTGGTGACATTTTTGCGTTGCAGAACTTCATTGGCCACAAGCTGCCACGAAGCGTCAGCTCACTGATGCAGATTCATGACGGGGAAATCTATGGGCCCCAGCTGCTTTACGGGCACAAGTGGTTGTGCATCAGCGAGATTCGGTCCCTCTGGAAGGAGAGCAGGTACTTCTATGTGGGAGAAGAACGCCGTCCCATATGGGAGGGGTCGGCCATCCTCATTCGCCCATTTGTCGCCCGTGAGTGGCTGGCGATAGGGCACGACACCATCGGCAACTACATCGGCCTTTGAACCCGACGCCGAGGGCGCGGTGGGACGAGTCATTAGATTTCGCAGAGGTAAGGACGAAAAGACGGTGATCGCGGCGAGCCATGAGGACTTCATCCGAATGCTCGTTGCCGATCTCGAAAACACGACCTGGACGGGAAGTCGGCTCCTGTGGCCTGCGACCGCCGCCGATTTCCTACCCGCAAGCGTCGATGAAGCTTGAGGTCCGCTCGGCGGAAGGTGGCCAGAGTGCTTCGCGGCTCGCGCACGGCACCCTTCAGGTTGGCGTAGTCAGCGCGTCTGTGAGCAGGTCGACATTGCGCGGCACGCAACAGCGATGGTCTTTGCCGCCCGTCGACCCGGGGGAAGCGTAAGCGCGGCCTGACGGCCCTCTTGACCGAAGCGCAGTAGCTCAGATGTCGAGCACGTGGCGCAGCAACCCGAAGCCCACGCGCCACTTGGTGCCGTCGCCCGGATCGATGCTGGCGGTGCGCTCGTTGATGCGCACGATGGTGCCGACGACTGTGTTGAGGTACTTGTCCTCGAAGGCGACCTTCTCGCCGCAGCGGAAGTCGTTGCGCGTGGGTCGGGGTGCTGCGGGTGCTGGCGCGGCTTCGGTCTGTCGCGCCGCAGCGTTGGGAGCCGGCGGCTCGATGGCCGCATAGGGCAGCTTCCACTCCCGGCGCTCGCGCAGGTCTTGCAGCGTGACCTGGGTGTCGCGCAGGGCCACGACCTTGCCTTCACGCAGGCTGCCATCGCGCCAGTCGAGGAAGCGCACCGTCTGGCCCAGGTGCATGTCCTTGCGGACCGCGATGATGCGTCGCGGGTCGGCCAGCAGTCGCTCGATCAGCGTGCTGAGCTGGAACAGCTCCAGGCTGCTGGCCTGGTGAAGGACGTCCAGCAGCCGTGGATCGATGCTCGGCCCGCTCATGCCGCCGCGCGCACTTCTTCGTCGGCGTCCTGGCTGGCGATGTTCCAGGGCAGCAGCTCGTCGATGCAGTTCACCGGATGGTCGGCAATGCGCAGCAGCACGTCGCGCAGATACGCCTCCGGGTCAAGCCCGTTGAGCTTGGCGGTCTCGATCAAGCTGTACATCGACGCCGCACGCTCACCACCCGCGTTCGAACCCATGAACAGGTAGTTGCCGCGCCCGAGCGCCACGCCGCGCAGCGCGCGCTCGGCCGCCGAGTTGTCGATCTCGATGCGGCCGTCGTCCACGTAGCGCGTCAACGCCTTCCAGCGTGCCAGGCTGTAGCGAGCGGCCTTGGCCAGTTCCGACTTCGTCGACACCTGCGTCAGTACACCTTGCAGCCAGAGGTGGTACCTCTCCAGCAAGGGACCGGCACGCGCCACATAGGTGCAGTCGTCCTCAGGCAGATTGACATAGTGCAACGGCGCAGTGACGCGTCGACGGATCTCGTCCGCCCACGTCGAGACCGACACCATGCTGGCGCCCGGCTCCAGGCTCAACAGCCGGTCTACTTCTGCTCGCGTGGACGGCATCAGCTGTCGCTCGGCCAGCTCCGCGATCAAACGATGCGCATCCGCGCCCCAGGCCAGCGCGTCAAGCGCGACGACGGAGCTCAACACGAGCACGAGAGTCTTCAGATAGCTCATGCCGGCTTTGAAGCGATCAGGCTGCACGCGTAGCAGCCGGCACCGAAAGCTCTAGCCGCTGACCAAGTTCAAGTGCGAAGCGGACGGCCGCCTTCGTTCCCATGTTGGCCCGTCCCGAGGCTATGTAAGTGTTCGCAGTACGCAGGGTTCGACGGATGGACTCGATCGCGTCTGAGATTTCATCGCTGCTGCGCTTCAGCGAAATCGTCAGCCGAAGAACCTGAACGCCTCGCTCCAACTCGCGCAAATGGGACAGCAACTGGCGCTGCCACGGCTTGGATTCAGGGGTGGCCTTCAAGATGGCCTGGGTGAGGTCATCCAGGTCACCGGCGACCTTGATCAACTCTTCCAGGGGAGCGGCATTGCTGTCCGGAACGGGTTCAGGGGCATCCATGGGAACTGGAACTTGGAAAGTCGAGAGCGGCTTGAGGCCCAGAGAATCTCGGCTGGGAGTGCGGTATTCGAGCCCGAATCCAGCACGCCCAGGACGGCACGGAGCCACTAGATTTTCCATGACCGCCCATCGGAGATCGTGAAGTGCAGCTCCCATCGCCCACAGCGTCTCAGTCCATGGCCAGCGAGACACGGCCTGTCGTGATGCTTCGCATGCCCACGGTGCGCCGCAGAACCGCCCTCGGAAGATCGACCATCTATCGGCTGATGGGCCAAGGCCTCTTCCCACTCGCCGTGCGGCTCGGCCCACGCGCCGTCGGCTGGCGCGACACCGACATCGACCAGTGGCTCGAACAGCGGCCAGACGCGTCGCATTGAACTGCGCTCAAGCGGAGAGGGCAATCGCGGCCTTCAGCACCAGGCCGGCCAGCCACACCGAGAAGACGATCCGCCCCCACTTCCAGGTGGTGAACCAATAGCGGTTGTTCAGGCAGATTGCGCGATGCAGCCGGCTGAAAGCGGCCAGGACGCAGACTGCCATCATGGTCGGGCCGAACACGCCCGTGGCCGCGGGAATCTTCGCGAGAGCAAGGATCCAGGCAGCGGGCCACACCACTGCGTCGATCGCCGACAGGCACTGCCGGCCAGTCCAGAACGGCGCATCAGGCCGCGCCGGGCGCATCACGACGAACCACATACAGACCTCCTGTCGACGGACACATCGTCCACAGGCAAGCAATGACGCAATACCTGTGGCGAGATTGCACGGGATCGGCGCCTAACTTTGATACTGCACGGCAACCTTTAGTAAACGTGCCGTCGCGTTCGACAACGGGCCGCATCGCGTTCATGCCAAACGATCCCGCCTGGACGCCCGCGCGGCCTCAGAAGGTCCGAAGCGATCCAATTCCTATGGGTGAGGCAGCACCCTGAAGTGTGGGAAGACGCCATCGATGCAAGCGCGCGAAAACCTTTTCACCTAACGAACATCGGTAGTGCAACGGGTCATCTGGAACGTTATGGGACAAGACAGTGGTGCGCCTATCCGTAACTGTCGTCACATTTCTGATACAGCCGTGTCGTGGACACGATCTGCCGCGTGAACTGGAATTCGCCAGCGGCCGCATTTGCGCGCCGCCCGAATAGCCGCCCTCAAGAGCGGCCCGACGGCCGATTGGCACGTAGGAGATAGGGATGAGCGATTGGCAGCCGAGCGACGCCCCAGCGGCAATAGACCAGGACCCAATGCAGGTCTCACACCGACGCCGCGACAAAGTTGACGAGCCCGCAAGAGCCCTCGGGCCCAAACGAGCCGCGCTGCACGCCCGACGCGCGCGAGCCGCGCCGACGTGCATTGCCGCGCCGCAGGGCACCTGCCTGCTTGCGTGCAAGGACGCCAGCGTCGCCTTCGCGCTGCGCCCCACACATGCCGGCCTGCTGATCGAGCGGGCTCAGTGCCAGCCGATGGGCGCGCGCCTTGTGCAGACTCTGCTCTTTGAGACCGTCAGCCGTTTCGAGCGCTGGTGCGACGCCGAGCCAACTCGCTTCGACGAACCCATGCTCTACGAGCAGCTTCGCCGAGAAGGTCATGAAGCATTCGGCAGCGAACGGTGAGCTCTTCAGTCTGGCCGCGCTCGCTGGCGCGCCTGACTACGGCGCCCGCATTCTGAACATCCTTCCCGAGCTAGGGGACGCTCTGACGGCCGACGTCGCAGTCGAGCTGTTCCACCAGGTTCTGGTGCTGCTCGGAGCGGACGCCGGCGTATTCATGAGCTTTGTGCGGGACGACGCGACGCGGGCCTCCTACCGGTCCTTGCTGGCCTGCGACCCCATGTGGGCCTCAGAGTACGCTCGCCGCAACTGGTTCGAACGAGACCCGTGGCTACGCCACGCCACGCACGACACCGAGCCCGTGCTCGCCAGCCGGCTTCTCCTTCTTCCTGCTGAAGAGGAATTCGCCAGGACCTCCGCCACGCTCGGCTTCGCCTCGGCCGTCATTGCACCGGCACCCACCAGCGCCGGTTCCTCACGCGTCGGCGTGCTCTGCCTGGGATCCCATAGCTCCTGCTTCTTTGATGACGAGGGGCTTCGAAAGATTCGCGTCCTCGCCCGCGCCCTCGCCATGGAACTGCATCGGTGGCTGCAGAACACCATTCGCAACGAGCTGCTGGCCAGGTCACGCGTCACTGCGGCAGATCTGGAACTGCTGCGGCATGAAGAGGCGGGTCACTCCAGCAAGGTCATCGCCGCACAAATGAACATCGAGCCCAAAACCGTCGACTGCCGATTCCAGCGCATCAGCGCCAAGTTGGACGTACCGGATCGCAGGACCGCGGCACGCGTCGCCAGGCTCTACGGATTGTTCGACCAACCTGGCACGCGGTAGGACGCGCGCCACATAACTGCCCCGACCCTTCCAGCGCGGCTTGGCTCCTACGCCTCGGAGCTCCAAAACCCATCCTTGCCGCACCATTCATCGACGACCGTGGCGACGGACTCGGGAGCTAGAGAGGGCAGCGCGACGACCTTGGGTTCCTGGCTCCAACTCTCAGCTTCCCTACAGTGCTCGACGTAGCCAGTGATGATCTCCGACAAGGCTTCGATTTCCTGGCCCGAGCTGGACAGTTCCCGCCATCGCTCGAGGACTGGGTTATCCGGGCGCATCGTCGACGCAGAGATGGCGGCGAGCAGCTGTTCGGTGCCTGCCCCTTTTGACCTTAGGCAGTCGCTCCAGGCGTTTGCGCGCTCACGCAACGGCACGACGAGCCTGGCCCCGCTGGACCTCAGCAGCGCGTCGCGAAGCGCTGGCGGCAGCACCAAGGCTCCAAGGCCGCACAAACTGACCCTGACCCAAACGGGACGCCGTGGATCCAGCCTTCTCATGGCGTCGACCAGTGCGGTCTCGAAGGCGGCCTGGGCGGGAGGCTTGTCACCTGCCAATGTCAAACCAGGAACGAGACGCTGGCCTGCCATGGCAGGCAAATCGATCACTTGCTCACGGCGCTTGGACAGCCGGTTGACGACCTTTGACATGCCGCTGACCGGCGGCGCGACGAGCGGCCGGAACGTCAGCGCTCGTGGCAACACATCCAGGCCCGCGGCTACCCAGCGGCGGTAGCTGGACCAGCCGCCCGCCAGAACATCCACGACGTAGCCCGCAGACCTCAGCGGCTCGGCCCAGATCAGGCTGTCCAGGCCGCCGCGGTCACAGTAGACCAAAAGCTCGGCACCCTTCTGCAGGTGACCGATCGAGCCAGAGAGCAGATAGGGCAGGACTGGCCCGGCCTCGCGGACTCCGATCGACGCCGCGACCCAGCCCGCTTGGCGGTCGCCGGTACCGACCGGCACGTTGACCGCGCCGGGTATGTGGTCCTCCTGGAACGCTTCGGGACTTCTTGCGTCGATGACCAGGGCATAGGACCTGAATTCCTGAACCTCGATCTGGTGCGGATGCACCAGTGCGTCAAGGGACGCCAAGGGCGTGCGCATCTTTTGACCTGCAACCAGCAGTGCTGGAAATCGGCCCGAATCCAGCAGCGGACCGAGTGGGTTTGACTTCTAGATTGACTTCATGGCTCCCAACGAGCCGCCACGGGATGCCCCTCCCAAGGCTCCCAACTCTGAGGTTAGTTGTGATGTACCCGATCCGGAATGTAGACCCGTCCCGCGACGGTGCCAAGCCGAACCGACGTGCCACTCGTCACAGTTTGGCAAAGCCGCTGACCGCCTTGCTAACGCTCGGCATCAGCGTGGCGCTGCTGGCGCCCGAGCGCGCACACGCCGTTGATGGCTGCGTGGTCTTGCTGTGCTTGGCGGCGCCCAGCTGGCGCAACATTTCTGAATGCGTGCCGCCCGTGCGGCAGCTGTTGCGCGACCTGGCTCGCGGCCGCCCCTTCCCGAGCTGCGCCGTGGGTGGCGCCGGCAACACGTCCAGCCATGCCTGGGCTAGCGCGCCCGGCAATTGCCCCCAGCAATGTTGATTCCCACGCCATCCTGACCCACCGTTTCCGTCCAATCCTGACCCACCCTTGTTCGAGCCTCTCGGGCTCAGGTTGTGGGTAACTTCCTCGGTTTGGACTCCTTCTTGGTGGTGGGTTGAGCTGAGCTGTTCTTGAACCGGTAGCTGTCGTTGCCGGTTTCAAGGATATGGCAGTGATGCGTGAGCCGGTCCAGCAACGC
>NZ_JBFUMN010000060.1:0-31245 GCF_054049335.1 Roseateles sp. P5_E1 | reverse complement strand
GAGCTGGGCCAAGCTCAGCAACTTCGCGTCGATCTTCACCGGCAACCCCTGGCCCCAGGTGCAGGGTGCAAGCGCCATCGCGCTGGGCAAGGCCAAGGCTGGCGCGCCGTACTCGGCCGCGGTCTACGTTGTGGGCGTCAGCAACGGTGTCTGGGGCGTGCATCGCTCTGATGACGGCGGCGCCACCTGGACGCGCTTCAACGACGACGCGAACCAGTTCGGCGGCATCGGCGTGATGGCGGCCGACCAAGCCATCTACGGCCGGATCTACATCAGCGGCACCGGCCGCGGAATGCTTTACAGCAACTGAACCTCGCGCCCTTCCTCATTCCGCATCGCTCATGAACAAGACGAACTCGACAGCCACCACCTCGCTCGATGAACCGGCCCGCCGCAGCTTCGTGCGCACCGTGGCAAGCGCCGGGCTGGCCGCCATGGCCGGCGGGTCGGCGGCAGCTGCCGCTGGCCCCTCTGCCAAGGCCTCGGCCACCGGCGGCGCCCCCGAGCCCGGCTTGCCCTTCCACGCCTGGGCCCCCACGCCGCCCATGGGCTGGAACAGCTGGGACGCCTTCGGTGCCAGCGTCACCGAAGCGGAGTACCTGGACAACGCGCGCATCCTGGCCGAGCGCTTCCTGCCCTTCGGCTACGACACCGCCACCGTCGACATCCAGTGGTACGAGGCGGGCGCCACGTCGGGGTGGTACCGGGACTTCGCGCCGCTGGTGCTGGACGCCCACGGCCGCCCGCAGCCCGCGCCCAACCGCTTCCCCAGCGCCGCCGGTGGCCGCGGCTTCGCGCCGCTCGCCGCCAAGGTGCACGCCATGGGCCTGCGCTTCGGCGTGCACATCATGCGTGGCATCCCGCGCCAGGCGGTSGGGCTGGARCTGCCCATCGCCGGCAGCAAGTACCGCTGCAACGAAGTCGCCGATTCCCACTCCACCTGCGCCTGGAACACCGACATGTGCGGCGTCAASCCSGASCAYSCYGGCGCCTTCGASTGGTACCGCGCCTGGTTCGCCCAGCTGGCCGAGTGGGGCGTGGACTTCGTCAAGGTCGACGACATCGCTGCGCCCAACTATCACGCCAAGGAAGTGGAGCTGATCCGCCGCGCCATCGACGCCACCGGTCGGCCCATGGTGCTGAGCCTGTCGCCCGGCCCGGCGCACCTGGATCAATCGGCCCACCTGCAGGCGCACGCCAACCAATGGCGCGTGTGCAACGACTTCTGGGACACCTGGCCCCAGTTGCGCGACAACCTCGTGAACCTCGTCAAGTGGGCGCCCCACGCCCGCGCGGGCGCCTGGCCCGATGCCGACATGCTGCCCGTCGGCAAGATCGGCCTGCGCAACTACGACGAGAAAGGCCGTGGCGAGCGCGATACCGGCTTCAGCCGTGACGAGCAGCTGTTGATGCTCACGGCCTGGACCTGCGCGCGCAGCCCGCTGATCCTCGGCAACGACCTGCGCCGCCTCGACGACTGGACGCTGCGCCTGGTCACCAACCCCGAGGTGCTGGCGCTGCTGCGCGTGCCCGGGGCACGCGAGTGGCACTCGGTGGCCCAGGGCCATCGCTTCGTCTGCAACGGCCCGCAGGGCACCTGGGCAGCGTGGTTGAACACTGGCGACGCGCCTTGGCAGGTGCCGCTGCCTGCGTGGCTGCCCGACGCCAGCCGCGACTGCTGGGCACGCGCCGACCTCCCCGCAGGCACCCGCGTGCTGACCGTGCCGCCGCATGGGGCGCGCCTCGTGCGTTGCGCCTGATGGGTATCGCTGATCCCGATCATGAAACTGAAAAAGACTCTGATTGCCTGCTCGCTGGCCCTGGCCGCGCTCAACCCCGCCTTCGCCCAGAGCGCCGAAGGCCACCCCGACTGGCCCGGGGCCGGCCAGCTGTTCGCGGGCGTGAACTACCAGCCCGTGGACCGCACGCTGGCGCAGGTCAAGCGCGACGTTGCGCTGATGAAGCAATCCGGCTTCAAGGTCGTCCGCATGGGTGACCTGGCCTGGGACTACTTCGAACCCGAGGAAGGCAAGTTCGACTTCAAGCATTTCGACGCCGTGATGGCCGAGGTGCACGCCGCCGGCATCAAGGTCATCCTCGACATCCCGGGGCAGCCGGCGCCGATGTGGCTGCACCACAAATACCCCGGTGTCGACATCACCAACCAGGCCGGCACCCGCCTGGCGCCGGCCGAGCGCTACATGGACAACATCGGCGACCCGGACTACCGGCGCCTGGCCACGCGCATGGCCGACACGCTCATCAAGCGCTACGCCAAGCATCCGGCCCTGCTGGCCGTGGGCTATGACAACGAGATCGGCAACGGCTACATCTCCTATTCCGAGGCTGACCGCAAGCGCTTCGTCGAATGGCTGAAGAAGCGCTACGGCAGCATCGACGCGCTGAACAAGGCCTGGGCCACGCAGCGCTGGTCGCGTCGCATCGGCAAGTGGGAAGAAGTGCGGCTGCCCTATGCCGACGGTCCGGGCCCCGCCGAGCGTTATCTGGACCTGCGCCGTTTCTGGTCCGACCTGACCATCGCCGTTCTCGACGACCGGGAGGCCGTGCGCCGCAAGAACACGCCCGACAAGCCGACGCTGTCGAACTACTGGAGCTGGTCGGGCCGCAAGGGCTTCGACTACCACGGCAGCTATCGCCAGCACACCACCTATGGCGCCATGGGCTTCTATGCCGGCGAACCGATCTACGGCGGATGGCAGGCGGCCCTCATCAGGGCGGGCATGACGACGCCGACCTGGTTCAACGAGTTCACCGCCGGCGGCCCAGGCTCCTACGGCAGCAAGGGCTGGTCGCGCATGTGGGCCCACTTCGTGCTGCTGATGGGCGGCCAGGCCGCGCTGGCCTGGACCTTCAACAGCCATCTCGGCGGCGAGGAGCAGGCGCTGATGGGCCTGCTCGACCATGACGACCGCCCCTCGTGGAAGCTGGCCGAATGGGCCCGCATCGCCGGCGACTACGCCAAGCTGGAGAAACTGGGCTTCCCGCGCCGCGTCGAGCCCAAAGTGGCCATCGCCTACTCCTTCGACAACGTCGCGGCCCACAGTGCCAATGGCCCGGCCAACAGCTCCCGCGACTACCTGAAGACGTCCTATCAGAAGCAGGCCCTCGGTGCCTTCGAGCCGCTGCTGAAGGACAACATCGACGTCGCGGCCATCAAGCTCTCCTACGAAGACCTGAGCCGCTACCGCCTCATCATCCTGCCCGGCATGTACCTGCTGGACAAAGCCTCCACCGAGGCGGTGCGCAAGTTCGTCACCGACGGCGGCACCGTGATCATGACGGCGCAGTCGGCCAAGGTGAACGAGCACAACCAGTGGCACGGGACGCCGTTGCCCGGCGGCCTGACCGACGTCTTCGGCCTGCGCACCAACGAGTACTACAGCGTCGCCGGCACGCTGAAGATCGGCGACGAGGAGGTCAAGGGCACGATCGAGCATTACGAGGTGCTGGAGCCCTCCACCGCCGACGTGCTGAGCCGCTTCAGCAACCTGGAGGGCAGGCCGCCGGCCATCACTGTCAACAGGTTCGGCAAGGGCCGCGCGATCTACCTCGCCACACCGGCGCAGCCCCAGATCATGCGGCCGCTGCTGCGCTCGCTCTACGCGAGCCTGGGCATCGAGCCGGGTCCGAAGACGCCCGACGGCGTGTTCGCGCGCGAGGTCGAAGGACGTGTGCTGTACGTCAACGCCAACTGGCACCCGATGGAGGTGCCGATCGCCGGCGCGATGAAGGGGGTGCTCGGTGACCAGCGCTGGGAAGGCAGCCTGAAGCTGGCGCCGCTCGGCGTGGAGCTGCTGGAACCCCTGAACTGAAGGATGACAGGCACTTCGCCCAGTTGTTGCACCGACTGAACGTCGGCAAGACCGGTCGCTCTCCTCGGGGACGGCCCGCAACATCCCGGTTCGTGCGCCGCCGGATGCCGTGCAAGCGGAATTGATATTTGAGATGAAGCCCCGAAAGACGAGAACAACGCGATGAGAACGATAGCCCTCCCCCTGCTGCTTGGCCTGCTGGCTGCCACCGCGCACGCCGAGGTGCGCCTGGCCCAAGTGTTCAGCGACCACATGGTGCTGCAGCGCGACCGACCGCTGAACGTGTGGGGTCAGGCCACACCAGGCCAGACGCTGAGCATCGACCTCGGCGGCCGCAGCGGCACGGCCCGCGCAGGCGCCGACGGCCGCTGGCGCGTGCAGCTAGCGCCTCTGCCGGCCGGCGGCCCGCACCGCCTGGTCGTCAAGGGCGACGGGACCGCAGCGCTGAACGACGTGCTGATCGGCGACGTCTGGCTGCTCGGCGGCCAGTCGAACATGGAGTGGCCGCTGGCGCAGACCGACACCGGCCCACAGGAAGTGGCCTCACCGCAGAACGCGCAGCTGCGCCACCTGCGCGTGCCGCTGCGCGCCAGCGTGCAACCCGAAGCCAACATCGCGCCAGCGCCCTGGGTCGTTGCCGAGCCCGGCCGCGTGGCCGAGTTCAGCGCCGTCGGCTACCACTTCGCGCGCGAGATGCAGGCGGTGCAGGGCGTGCCCATCGGCCTGATCAACACGGCCTGGGGCGGCTCCATGCTGGAGACCTGGATGAGCCGCGACGCGGCGCTGCGCGACCCTGACCTCGCACCCGCGGTGCACGCCTTGCCGGCCGACAACGCTGCCTTCACTGCAGCATTGGGYCAGCGCATGCTGCCCCGCATCGCCGCCTGGCAGAAGGGTCTTCCGCTGGAGGGCGTGGACGCCTCGGGCTGGTCTGCCGCTGCCGACATCGACGCCGACTGGCCCACACTGAAGGCGCCCGGCAACTGGGAAGGCCAGGGCCTGGCCGACGTCGACGGCGTCGTCTGGATGCGCAAGCGCATTGAGCTGAAGCCTGCCCAGGCCGCCGGAGCCGCTGAGCTGCACCTGGCCAAGGTGGACGACTGCGACGAGGTCTGGGTCAATGGCCAGAAGATTGGCGGCCAGTGCGGCTGGGAGCAGGCGCGCCACTACACGCTGCCAGCGGGCGTGCTGCGCGCGGGCGCCAACTGGATCGCCGTGCGGGTGACCGACACCGGCGGCGGCGGCGGCATCGATGGCGACGCTGCCAATCTGCGCCTGGACACGGCGGCCGGCACCGTGTCGCTCGCCGGCCCCTGGCGGGCACGCGTCGAGAAGCTCGTGGCGGCTGGCGGCCCGGTGGCGAACAGCGCCCCGGCCCTGGGCCACAACGGCCTCATCGCCCCGCTGCAAGGCTTGTCCGTGCGCGGCGTGCTCTGGTACCAGGGCGAGGAAAACTCCGGGCGTGCGGCTGCCTATGCCGACGGCTTCAAGCGCCTCATCCAGGACTGGCGTGGCCAGTTCGCCGACCCTGACCTGCCCTTCTTCTTCGTGCAACTGGCCTCGTGGCGGCCCATGGCCGAGAACCGGCCCGACGGCAACGGCTGGGCCGAACTGCGCGCCAGCCAGGCCGCGGCCCTGGCGCTGCCCCACACCGGCATGGCCACGGCGATCGACGTGGGCGATGCCGTCGACATTCACCCCCGCAACAAGCGCACCGTGGGCCAGCGCCTGGCCGCGCTGGCGATGCACGAGCTGGGGCTGCGCACCGCGCCGGCCACGGGCCCGCGCCTGACCGGCCATCAGTCGAAGGGCGGCGAATTTGAGCTGCGCTTCGACACCACCGCCGGCGGCCTGCGAACTGCGCGCACCGGCGAGCCGCTGCGCGGCTTCTACGTCGCCGGCGCCGACCGGCGCTGGGTACCGGCCGAAGCACGCGTCGACGGTGATCGCATCGTGCTGCGCAGTGCCGCCGTGGCGGCCCCGGTGGCGGCGCGCTACGCCTGGGTCAACAACGCCAGCGAGGCCAATGTCGTCGGTGGCGACGGCCTGCCACTGCCACCGCTGCGCACCGACGACTGGCCGCTGGAATCGGCAGGCCGGCGCTACGGGCGCTGAGCCCGACGCCAGTTCGACGCACCGCTCAACGGCGCTCTTCGTATCCCCTTCAAGTGAATCTCCGCATGCACCACCTGATCCGACGCGCCGCTCATACCGTCGCACTGCTCTGCTTCATAGCCACCACGCCCGCCCACGCCGACGGCACGCTGAAGCTGGAAGCTCCCAAGCCCAATGTGGCGCCAACCCCGCCGATGGGCTGGAACTCGTGGAACAAGTTCGACTGCAACGTCAGCGAGCAATTGATCCGCCAGCAGGCCGACGCGATGGCCGCCTCCGGCATGAAGGACGCCGGCTACCAGTACATCGTCATCGACGACTGCTGGCAGAAGAGCCGCGACGCCGACGGCAACATCCAGGCCGACCCCGAGCGATTCCCGTCCGGCATCAAGGCGCTCGCCGACTACGTGCACAGCAAGGGACTGAAGTTTGGTCTCTATTCCGACGCCGGCTCTCTGACCTGCGCCGGCCGCCCGGGCAGCGCTGGCCGTGAGTTCCAGGACGCGAGCCAGTACGCCAGATGGGGCGTGGACTTTCTGAAGTACGACTGGTGCAACACCGGCACCCGCAACGCCGAGGCCGCCTACACCGTCATGGCCAAGGCCCTGCGCGAGTCCGGCCGCGACATCGTGTTTTCCATCTGCGAATGGGGCACCGACCATCCCGAGCGCTGGGGCCCGACGGTGGGCCACCTGTGGCGCACCACCCATGACATCTACGACGGTTGGGAAAGCACGAAGGACCGTGGGAATGGCATGACCAACGTCCTGGACATGCAAGCCGCGCGCGGGGGCGTGTCAGCGCCAAATGCCTGGAACGACCCCGACATGCTGGAAGTGGGCAACGGCGGCATGACGACCACCGAGTACGAGTCGCACTTCTCGCTGTGGGCCATGCTGGCCGCGCCGCTGATCGCTGGCAACGACCTGTCGAAGATGGACGCCGACACGGTGCGCATCCTCACCAACAAGGACGTCATCGCCGTCGACCAGGATCCGCTGGGCCAGCAAGGCCGCCGCGCGCTGAAGGAAGGCGACCTCGAAGTCTGGGTGCGTCCGCTGGCGCGCGGTGAGCACGCGGTGGTGCTGTTCAACCGCGGCAAGACGCCGGCCGACATGAAGGTGGCTTGGGAACAGCTCCAACTGCCCGTCGACCAGAAGGCCGACGTGAAGGACCTGTGGAGCAAGAAGGTCACGAAGGGCGTGCGCGGCAGCTATGGCGGCAAGGTGGCGCCGCATGGCGTGATCATGGTGCACATCAAGGCCGCGCCGTGACGGGACCGGCGAACACCGGCCATCCAACGCGGATGACCGAGAGGGACGCGCCATGAGGCTGATGACCCTGCTGCTCACTCTGGCGGTTCTGGCCTGCGGTGCGCAGGCCGATGCGCTGACCGTGAAGGACGCCAAGTCGCTGGAGACGGCCCTGCAGCGGGCGCGGACGGACAAGCGCATCCACCGCATCGAGCTGGCTGCTGGCAACTATCAGCTGTCGGCGCCCATCGTCATCGACGAGGCCCTGTCGGGCACGGCAGACGAGCCCTTCGTGCTCGCCGCTGCGCCTGGCGCTCAGCCCGTATTGAGCGGTGCGATGTCGCTGCCGGCACTGCGCTGGGAGGCCTGGAAGGACGGCATCTGGCGAGCCCGCCTGGCCGACGCTTCGTTTCAACGCCTGTGGTTGGGGCAGCACGCGCTCGTGCGCGCCCGCTACCCCAATCTCGACCGCGCCCACACCGGCTTCGGCGGCGCCGCGGATGCCACCTCGCCCGAGCGCGTCGCACGCTGGCGTGACCCGCAAGGTGCCGTGCTTCACGCGTTGCACGGCTACGGTTGGGGCGGCCTGCAGATCCCCATCCTCGGCAAGAAGCCCGACGGCAGCCTGGACTACGGCCCGCAACTGGCCAACAACCGCGTCATGCCGCCGAGCGACAAGGACCGCTACGTCGAGAACGTGCTGGAGGAACTGGACGCGCCGGGCGAATGGTTCCATGACCGCCGCGAGGGCTGGCTCTACTTCAAGCCGCTGGCCGGCAAGCAGCCGCCGGCACGAGGCTTTCGCGGCAGCACACAAGAAGCGCTGATCCGCATCGAGGGCCGCGAGGCCCAGGTACAGCATGTGCGGGTTCGCAATTTCGTGTTCCGGGAGACGGAGCCCACCTTCCTGAAGGCCACCGAGCCGCTGTTGCGCTCGGACTGGAAGTTCTATCGCGTCGGCGCCGTGACCATCGAGAACGCCGTCGACGTTCGCGTCGAGGGTTCCGAGTTCGTCGACCTCGGCGGCCATGCCGTCGTCGTCAGCGGCCGCGCGCAGCGTGTGGCCGTTTCTGGCAACCACATCCATGACATCGGCGGCACGGCCGTGGCCTTCGTCGGCCGCCCGGAGGCGGTGCGCTCACCGCTGTTCGAGTACCACGAGCGGCTGGAGGTCGCGGCCATCGACCGCACGCCAGGCCCGAAGTCGGACGCCTATCCCAAGGACTCCGAGGCCAGCGACAACCTCATCCACGACATCGGCCAGATCGACCGTCAGGCCACGGGCGTGCAGCTGTCGATGGCGGCGCGTATCACGGTCGACCACAACAGCATCTACCGCATGCCGCGCGCCGGCATCAACATCGGCGACGGCACTTGGGGCGGGCACCGCATCACGAACAACGACGTATTCGACACGGTGCGCCTGACGGGTGACCACGGCTCCTTCAACAGCTGGGGCCGCGACCGCTTCTGGCACCCCGACCGCGCTGAGATGGACCGCCGCGCCGCGGCCCATCCGGAGTTGGCGCTGCTGGACGCCGTCGAGCCCATCGTCATGCGGCGCAACCGCTGGCGCTGCGACCACGGCTGGGACGTGGACCTGGACGACGGCGCCTCCAACTACGTTATCGAAGAGAACCTGATGCTGGCCGGCGGGCTGAAGCTGCGCGAGGGCTTCCAGCGCATCGTGCGCAACAACATCCTCGTCAACAGCAGCTTCCACCCGCATGTGTGGTTCGACAACGGTGGCGACGTCTTCGAGTCCAACCTCGTCATGGGGGCGCATCAGCCGGTGGAGATCAAGCGCTGGGGGCGCAGCGTCAACCGCAACTTCTTCGTGGCAGAGRCCGACCTGCGGGCCGCCCAGGCGCGCGGCAGCGATGCCGACTCCGTCGCCGGCGACCCGCGCTTTGCCGCACCCGCCCGGGGCGACTACAGGGTCACGAACACGGCGCTGGCCGCGCGTGTCGGCTTCGTCAACTTCCCCATGGACGACTTCGGCGTGCGCCCGGCGAGGCTGAAGGCGCTGGCGAAGCAGCCCGCATTCCCGGTGCCCCAGCAGCTCAGCCAGGCCGCGCCACCGCAAGCCGTGCAACAGCTGTACGGGCTGAGCCTCAAGCCGGTCGAGACCCTGGGCGAGCAGTCGGCCGCTGGCCTGGGTGACAAGGCCGGCCTCATCGTGCTGAGCGTGGAGGCAGGCAGCCCAGGCGATGYGGCCGGCTTCAAGCCGCGTGACGTCATCGTCGGTGCGGAGAAGGCGGGCGCCATCGCCGATGTGGCGGCGCTGCGGGTCCTGCTGGCCGACGGGACAGACCTCGTCATCGTCCGCAACCAGGCCCGTATCCGCCTGCGCTGGCCCAGCCCCGCAAAACCATAAAAGTTGAACACGCCCGTCATCAGGCAGGGAGAAAAAAATGAACCAAGAATTTCCGCAGCGGGCATCGGCGCTGGAGATYGGCGGCCTGGTGAAGCGCTTCGGCGGCCTGCCCGCCGTGGACCAGCTCAGCCTCAGCATTCCACAAGGCGAGTTCCACGCCTTGCTCGGCCCCAACGGCGCCGGCAAGACGACGACGCTGCGCATGGTGGCCGGGCTGTTGCGGCCCGACGAGGGCAGCGTGCACATCCTGGGCCACGACGTCGCGCTCGAACCCATCGAAGCCAAACGCCGGCTGGCCTTCCTGCCCGACGACCCGCTGCTCTACGGCAAGCTGCGCCCGCTCGAGTACCTGGAGTTCGTGGCCGGCCTGTGGGGCATCGAGCCTGGCGTGGCCGCGCCGCGCGCGGAGGAACTGCTGCGCTGGCTGGACCTGTGGACCCACACCGGCGAGATCACCGAAGGCTTCTCGCGTGGCATGCGCCAGAAGCTGGCGCTGGCCGGCGCGCTCATTCACGACCCGCAGCTGCTGATCCTGGACGAGCCGCTCACCGGCCTGGACGCGGCGGCGGCGCGCCAGGTGAAGGACGTGCTGGTCGAGCGAGTCAAGCAGGGTCACACGGTCATCCTCACCACGCACATCCTGGAGATCGCCGAGCGGCTGGCGCAGCGCATCAGCATCATCCATCGCGGGCGCATCACCGCCCAGGGCACGTTGGACGAACTGCGCGCCCGTGCGGCGACCGGCGGCGGACAGGGCGGGACGCTGGAAGACGTGTTCCTGCAGCTCACGAGCGCGGCATGACGGCGCTGCTGGCGTTGCGCCCGGGCTCCGTGCTGTGGCTTCTCCGTCACGAGCTCCGGCTGGGCTGGCGTGGCATGGGCAAGCGGATGGCCCGTGGGCTGCTGGGGTTCGCCGTCGCGCTGAGCGTGGCGCTGCACGTCGGCGCCTACTTCGTTCTGCGCATGTGGCCACCCGGCAGCGAGCAGCTTGTGCTGACCATGTTGATCTGCGCAGCGGCCTGGATCGCCATCAGCCTGATGCTCGCGCAGGCCATCCTGCAGTCCGTCGAGGCGCTGTTCGACCGGGGTGACCTGGATCTGCTGCTGTCCTCACCGCTGGCGACACACACTGTCTTCATGGTGCGCGGCCTGGGCATCGTCGCCAACGTCGGCGGGCTGTTCCTGTTTCTGCTGGCGCCGTTCGCGCACGTGGGCCTGTTCCTCGGGCACCCGCAGTTGCTCGGCATCTACCCGGCGGTGCCGGCACTGGCGCTGGCGACCACCGCGCTGGGCCTGGCACTCACGCTGGCGCTGGTCCGTGTGCTCGGCGCCCGCCGGGCCCGCATCGTGGCGCAGGTGCTGGGCACGCTGATGGGCGGGGCGTTGGCCGTGCTGTCGCAGCTGCCCAACGTGATTGGCGCTGCCGACCTGCAGCAACTGCTTGCCCGGCTGATCCGCTGGGCCGAGCCAGGCGGTCCGCTGGCGCCGGACAGTCCAGTCTGGTTTCCGGGCCGCGCGCTGGTCGGCGCGCCGCTGCCGCTGCTGACGGTCGCGCTGGTCGGCGTCGTCGGCTTTGGGCTCGTCATCGGTCTGGCCCACCATCGTTTCCTGGCGGGCACGCAGGAGTCCGTCACTGGCAGCGCCAGGCGTATCTCGGCGGCGCCGCAGCGCGGCAGCGTCCGGTTCAAGGGCGGGCTGTGGCGCAGCGTGCTGATCAAGGAGTGGCGCCTCATCGCGCGCGACCCGCAGCTCATTGCCCAGACACTGATGCAGCTGCTGTACCTGGTGCCGGTGGTGCTGCTTGCGCTGCGCGGCGCGGGGCTGACCGTGCTGGCGCCTGTGGCGGTGATGCTGGCATCGTCACTGGCGGGCAGTCTGGCCTGGATCACCGTCGCGGCCGAGGATGCGCCTGACCTGCTGGGCAGCGCACCGGTTCCACCGTCGCTGCTGCGCCGGCCGAAGGTGCTGGCCGCACTGGTGCCAGCGTGGTTGATGGTGTCGCCGCTGCTGCTGGTCTTGCCGACGCACGGCCTCTGGCTGACGCTGACGTTTCTCTTCTGCCTCGCCGGCGGCACGGTCTCGGCCGGTGTGATGCAGGTGTGGTACCCCACCCAGGGCAAGCGCAAGGATCTGATGCGGCGCGCGAAGGGCAAAGGACCGGTCGGCATGATCGAAATACTCACAGGCATGGCGTGGGCGGGCACGGCGTACTGCTTGAACGAGGTACCGCGCTACTCGCCATTGCCCTTGCTGGTCGCCTTGCTCGGCTGCAGCGTGGTGTGGTGGATGGGCCGTTCACGCCGGGCAGAGATGGCATGAAAAGAGAGTCGGGCCGTTGCCGGCCCATCAACAAGCCCGTCATCGGGCAGGGAGAACAAGCATGAAATCCAGATTCCAGCAGCGCGCATCCGTGCCGCACGCCGTCGCGCTGGCCGCAGCGCTGATGTGCGGCGTCGCCGCTGCGCCCGCCCGTGCCGAGGCATCGGCAGCGACGGCCACCGTCGCCGCAACGCAGCCTGCCTGGGGCCATGAGCTGGTCCAGCGCAAGCCCGACCCGGCGGTGCGCTTCGGCCGCCTGCCCAATGGCTTGCGCTACGCCATCCAGCACAACGAGACGCCCAAGGACGGCGTGGCCATGCGCATGCGCATCGGCGCAGGCTCGCTGCAGGAGCGTGATGAAGAGCAGGGCCTGGCCCACTTCCTGGAGCACATGGCCTTCCGCGGCAGCGCCAAGCTGCCAGACGGCGAGGTGGTGCATCTGTTGCAGCGCCAGGGCCTGAGCTTCGGCGCGGACACCAACGCCTTCACTGACTTCGACCAGACCGTCTACCACTTCAACTTCCCCAAGGCCGACGCCGCGGCACTGGACACCGGCCTGATGCTTTTCCGCGAGATCGGCGGGCACCTGAAGCTCGACCCCCAGCTCGTCGAGCAGGAAAAGGGCGTCGTGCTGTCGGAGGAGCGCACGCGCGACGTGCCCGGCATGCGCGCCTTCCTTGCCGAGCAGGCCCTGACGCTGGCCGGCACGCGCGTGGCCCAGCGCCTGCCCATCGGCCGCATCGACACCGTCCAGGCCGCCACGGCCGACAAGCTGAGGCGCTACTACCAGGCCAACTACCGGCCGGACAACGCCACGCTCATCGTCGTCGGCAACATCGACGTCGACACGGTCGAGAAGCAGATCCGCGAGCGCTTCGCCGACTGGAAGGCGACCGGCAAACCCGACGCCCTCGACCTCGGCGCGGCCAAGCCGACGCAGCCCGCGGCCGAGTTCATCGCCGACGGCGCGCCTGACAAGCTCTCGCTGACCTGGATCAACCCGCCGGACATGCGCCCGCCCACGCTGGCCTTCGGCCGCGACGTGTTCGTGCAGCAAATGGCCGCCGGCGTGCTCAACCTGCGCCTGGGCGACCGTGCCCTCAAGCCCGGCAGCCCCTTCCTCGGCGCCTTCGGCATGGACATGCCGCGCATCTACAAGGTGACGGGCCAGGCCCAGCTGACGCTGATGGCGCCGCCCGAAAAATGGGCCGAGGCCCTGGATGCCGCGACGGCCGAGCTGCGCCAGTTGCAGGCCCAGGGCGTGCAGCCGGCCGACCTGCAGCGCCTCATGCCGACCATCCGCAGCGCGCTCCAGGCCATGGTGGCCCAGGCGCCGACGCGCCAGAGCGCGGCCATCGCCGACGCGCTGGTCAACGCCGTCCACTACGAGGGTCTCTACCAGAGTGCCGAACAGGGCGTGGCCGAGGCGGAGCCGATGCTGGCGTCCATCAAGCCCGAGGAACTGACCGCCGTGCTGCGCCGCGACTTCGGTGGCCAGCCGCTGGTCTTCCGCAGTGCCAAGGCCGGCGCCGCCGGGCCGCAGGCCTTGTCCGCCCAGCTCGCCCAGGCCATGGCCCGGCCGCTGCAGGCCCAGGCCGCGCCGGTGGCCGTGACCTGGCCCTACGCCGACTTCGGCGCCCCCAGCGCCATCGTCAGCAAGACGACCGACGCCGAACTGGGCAGCACCACGCTGGCCTTTGCCAACGGCACCCGCCTGGTCATCAAGCCCACGGCACAGGAGAAGGACAAGGTCATCGTGCAGGTGCTGGTGGGCCAGGGCATGGCCGGCCTCAAGCCCGAGCAGGTGTCGGCCACCTGGACCCTGAGCATGTTCCCGCTGGGCGGCACCGGCAAGCTTTCGCTGGCAGAGGTGGCGCAGTGGCAGCAGGCCAGCGGCGTGCTGGCCGGGCTGAATCTGCAAATGGACAGCCGACGCGTGCTGCTGGTGGGCGACACCCGCCCGACCGACCTCAAGCCCCAGCTCCAACTGCTGGCCGCCTTCGTGCGCGACCCTGGCTTTCGCCCCGAGATGGGCGAGAAGCTGGCCGGCGTGGCGCCGATGATGGCCAACCAGTTCGAGACGCTGCCCGGCATCGTCTACGGCCGCGAGCTGTCCAAGGTGATGAACAACGGCGAGCCGCGGCTCGGCGGCGTGCCGACGGCGGCCGAGTTGCTGGCTGCCCGCGGCGACGATGTCGGCGCCATGCTGCGACCGGCCCTGGCCGGGGCGGCTGATGTGGTGGTCATCGGCGATGTGAGCGAGGAAGCGGCCATCGCCGCCGTACAGGCCACCTTCGGCGCCGGGCCGGCGCGCCCGCGCCTGCCGGCCGTGCCGCTCAAGGCCACGCCGCCCGCCGATGGCGGCGCGCCTCATGTGGCCCTGCACAAGGGCCGCACCGACCAGGGCATGCTCGGCTGGCACTGGTCCATGCCCGACCAGTGGACAGACACCGCCTTGTCCAACACCGGCCGGGTAGCGGCCACGCTGCTGCAGACGCGGCTGGTCGACATCGTGCGCGAGAAGCTCGGCATCACCTACTCGCCGCGCGCCAGCGGCGGCGGCGGCCTGGACATCGCCGGCCAGGGGCGCTTCAGCGCCGAGATCGAGACGCCGCCCGAGAAGTTCGACGCCTTCCGCGAGGTGCTGCGCGCCCAGCTCAAAGAGCTGGCCGCCCAGCCGGTCGGCGCCGACGAGCTGCAGCGCGCCAAGCAGCCCATGATCGAGCAAAGCCGCAAGGCGCCCGAGTACAACGGCCACTGGGCCTACTGGCTGCAGCGCATCCTCATCGAGCCGCGCATGAAGGCCATGATGCAGCGCGAGACGGCCAACCTCGAAGCCGTGACGGCCGAGCAGGTGCAGGCCTTCTTCCGCGACCGCATCGCCAAGCGGGAGCCCATCGAGGTGGCGGCGCGGGCAGGTGAGGCGGCCGGGCAGGCGGCCACGCCGGAAAGGGCCAAGTAAGCAGCAGTCATCCGGTCTGCGCGTGGTTGCAGGCGCTTCGGCGCCACGCCGTCCGGACCGTGTCGAACAAGGAGCAGGAACCATGACAGAACAGCCGCAACACACGGGGGCCTCCGCGCCCGCTCAGCCTCGTCGCGTCCTCGCAATCGTCATCGCGTTCGCGGTGATAGGCACCGGGACCTGGCTGTACAAGCGCCCGCACCTTGCCGAGGCGCCGCTGCCGAGCCCGCAGGCGCAAGCCAGTCAGGCGGCCAGCAGCGTTGCGCCGGCCGAGCCGCCGGCCCAGGCCGCGTCGACGGCAGCCTCCGCTGCGCCGGTCCAGGCCGCAGCCGCCCGGGCTTCGGCGTCGCCCGACTACAGCGCCATGGCCAAGAATGCGATGGAGCAGGCCAACTCGCCGGCTGAGGCGCTGCGCAAGGTGCAGCTGGCGCTGGGCGGCGGCACGCCCAAGGAGGTGCTGGAGGCGGCGCAGACGCTGCAGATGTGCTCGATGATGGCCGGCGCGCCTGGGGCGCTGTACGCCATGCGCGACGGCGCCAGCGGCGTGCCGGAACCGCTCAAGAAGATGATGGACGTCGGGGGCGGGGTCAACAAGGTGATCGAGTCCGCCGAGGGTCAGGCGCGGCGCTGCCAGGTCTTCGACCAGGCCACCCTGGGGCGCAGCAAGGAGCTGTTCCAGCGCGCCTATGAAGGCGGGGCGGAGGGCGGGGCCTCGGCCTACCTGAACGCGCTGCAGAACCCGCTGGAGAAGGAGAAAGCCGATCCCGCGCTGATCGCGAAACTGCAGGCCGAGGTCCGCAAGGCTGCGGCGGGCGGCGATGCTGACGCGCTGCTGCACCTGGCCATGGCCACCGGCGACAGCGCCCGCGATCTGGGCGTCACGCCGGTGCAGCGTGCGGGCTACAAGGTGGCTTGGAAGACCATCCAGGATGAGAAGTTTCCCGGCGTCGGCATGGGTGACATCATGGAAAAGGCCATGGCGACGGCCTTCGATCGGGCCAAGTCCACCACGCCCCTGAGTGCCGCAGAACAAGCCGAGGCGGCCGCGTTGGCACAGCAGGTGGTGGACGCCTGGCGGCGCAAGCGCAAGGGCGGGTGATGACTGCTTCGACCGTCGTGCACCGCTGGCGGCGCGCCGCGCTGGCCGCCGTGCTGCCTCCGCTCAACCCTCCCAACTCCTTCAACTCCATGAAACGAATCGCAATCGCGCTTGGCGCAGCCAGCCTCCCCGGCCTGGCATTGGCGGCCGAGATGAACCTGGTCGAGCAGGTCGCCGAGGGTGGCGCTGCCGTGCTGGTCACGCTGGGGCTGTCCATCCTGTTCGTGGCCGTGACCATCGAGCGCTTCGTGCACCTGCGCGCCCGCGCCGTGGTGCCGGCCGACCTGGTGGCGCGCGTGCAGCCGTTGTGGACGGCGGGCCGCTTCACGGAACTGGAGACGCTGCTGGCCGACGACGGCAGCACGCTGGCGCGCGTCATCGCCTTCCTGCTCGCGCATCGCCATCAGCCCTACGCAGTCGTCAGCAGTGCGGCCGGCGACATCGCCTCGATGGAACTGCGCCAGCACCAGCAAAAGGCCTATGCGCTGGCCATCGTCGCCACGGTCGCGCCCATCGTCGGCCTGCTGGGCACGGTGCTGGGCATGATCGACGCCTTCCATGTGATCGCCTTCTCCGAAGGCATGGGCAACCCGGCGCTGCTGGCGGGCGGCATCTCGAAGGCGCTGGTCAACACCGCCGCGGGCTTGACGGTGGCCCTGCCGGCGCTGGGCATGCACCACTTCTTCAAGCACCGCCTGGCGACGCTCGGCCTGGCGCTGGAGCGGCAGATCAATGCGCTGATCAACCAGCGCTTCCTGCCCGCGCCGGAAACGCCGGCACTGCGGGTGGTGCAGCATGCGCATTGACCTGGGCGAGGACGAAGCACCGGAGATCGGCTTGATCGCGCTGATCGACTGCATCTTCTTCCTGCTGATGTTCTTCATGGTGGCGACCTCGTTCAAGCAGCCCGTCGGCGAGAGGCCGCAGAAGGAGCTGCCCATCACGCTGCCGGCCGCGCAGATGAGCCTGGACCGCGTGGGCGCTGGTGCGCCGCCGCTGACGATTGGCGTGGACAAGCAGGGCAAGCTGTATGTCGACGGCAGCGCGGTATCTGTGCAGGGCCTGCACGACCGCCTCAAGCAGGAGGCGGCGAGCAACCCGGGCCGCCCCATCCGCATCGACGGCGACGAGATGGCGCGTTATCAGGCCATCGTGCACGTGCTGGACCTGTGCCAGTTCGAAGGCTTCACCAAGATTTCCATGCACACCCGTCAATGAGCTGGGAACCCCGCCGTTCACCGCTGCTGTCCCTGCTCGTGGCAGCCGCCACGCAGGTGGTGCGCCGGCCCTATCTGTCGCTTTCCGTGGCCGCGCATGCCGCGCTGCTGGGGTGGCTGTACTACTTCGGCAGCTATCAGCTGGAGCTGCGCGAGCAGGAAGCCGAAGTCGCATCCAGCCTGCGCGCCACCGGCCAGGCCAGCACGGCCAAGCGCCTGCAAGACCTGCAGACCATCAAGCGGCTGATGGAGAAATCGGCAGCCATTGATCCAGAGCCGGGCCTGCCCCCTGCGGTGCCGCAAACGCCGCAGGAAATGGTGGAACAAGCGCGTGAGCTGTCCAAGGCCATCGACGCGCTCGACAAGGAAATCAAGGCCGAGGAGCTGGCCCAACTGACCGGCGTGCCCAAGCCGCCACCAGCGGCCGAGCCGCCACCGGCTGCGGCGCCGCAGGCGCCCGTCGCGCAAACCACGGCGGCCAGCAATAACGCTGCGCCCGAGTCCAAGGAGCCCGTCGCGTCGGAAAAGCCTTCGCAGCAGCTTGGGGCCAAGGCGAACGAGGCGCAGGCTGACGCAGGCAAGGCGGGCGAGGGCAAGGCGGGCGGCAGTACGCCAGCGCCCGTCACGCAGGAGATGGCGGACAGCGAAGTCGCCGCGCTTGAAGCCAAGGCGCGAGCCACGCTGGCCAAACGTCAGCAGCGCCTGGAGGCCAAGGCGAACGGCGTGCAGGTCGAAGGCGGCAAGCCTGGCTCGGGCGGGGATGGCACTGGCGGTCGCCCCGGCGCACCGTCCGTCAAGGGCGGCGGGTCGGATACGTCGGTTCACGCCGAGATCAGCAATTTCATCGCTGCGGACGCCCGCACCGAACACGCGACATCATCGAAAAGATACTGGGGCACCGACTTCTTCGACCATGGCAAGGCCCAGGTCCCGCCCGTCGATGCGGCCGGTCTCGTGCGCGGACAAGGGCGCGTGCTCGGCCAGGGTGGGGAGTACGCGAACCGGGTATACCTGAACAGCTGGTACGTCATCGGGCCCTTCCCCGGCCGCCATGAGGGTGGCCTGTTCGACAACCCGACCTACCCGCCCGAGAAGGCGGTGCTGTTGGACGCCGTCTACTACGGCAAGGACAAGCGCCTGCTCAAGTGGCGCTACGTGACCGCGCAAAGCTATCCGTTCGTGCCGCCCGACCAGGTCGAAGATTCGGTTTACTACGGCTACACCGAGGTGTTCGTCGACGAAGCCCGGGACCTGATCGCTTGGATAGGGGCCGATGACGACGTCCAGATCTACCTGAACGACCGCATGGTGTGGAAGGGCGGCAACGCCAACAAGGCGACGTATTTCGACACCATCTTCAACGGCGGCCCGAGCTATCTGCGCGACTACAACCGCACCGAAGGCAAGCGCCTCCTGCACTTCAACAAGGGCCGCAACAAACTCTTTTTCAAGCTGTCCAACGGCCCGAATGCGTCATTCCTGTCCATGGTGCTGACGCGTTCGGAATCGCGTTGATAGCTGCGCTCAGTTCGTCGATAGGGTCTTCTCCAATTGCACCGGTCTGACCAATTTCTGCAAAATCGCCTGACTAAGGCGCGAATTTTCTTATTGGTATTACCGGTATTTTGCGCAACCGCTCGCGCCACCAGCACCGTACGGTCCGGCCGCGGCTCACCAGCCGACCAAGCCTTCACGTCCGGAAAACCCATGAAACTCCAGAGCACCCTGCTGTCCCTCGCGCTGTCGCTGGCCGCACTGAGCCCCCTGGCCGCCCAAGCCCGGAGCGCCGACGGCCGCACGGATTGGCCCGGCGCCGGGCAGCCCCATGTCGGCGCCACTGCGGCCGATAGCCCGCGCCAGCGCACCCGCATCGACGAAGGCTGGCGCTTCGCGCTGGGCCACGCCTCGGATCCGGCGCAAGACTTCGACCACGGCATCCGGCCGTTCTTCTTCGGCAAGGCCGGCTACGGCGACGGCCCTGCCGCGGCTGACTTCGAGGACAGGCCATGGCGCCGCGTCGACCTGCCGCACGACTGGGCCGTGGAGCTGCCGTTCAGCCCACGCGGCAGTACGCAGCACGGCATGAAAGCCATCGGCCGCGGCTTCCCCGAGAACAGCGTCGGCTGGTACCGGCGTGAGCTGCCCATCCCTGCGTCGGCGCGCGGCCAGCGCATCGCGCTGGAGTTCGACGGCGTGTTCCGCGACAGCGTCGTCTGGGTCAACGGCCACTATCTGCGCCGCGAGGCCAGCGGCTACTCGGGCTTCCAGGTCGACATCAGCGACTACCTGAACTTCGGCGGGCGCAACGTCGTCGCGGTGCGTGTGGATGCCACCACGCCGGAGGGCTGGTGGTACGAAGGCGCAGGCATCTACCGCCATGTGTGGCTGACGCAGACCGGGCCACTGCACGTGGCGCCGCAAGGCAGCTTCGTGCGCGCCACGGTCGACGGCGACCACGCCGAGGTGGCCGTCGACACCACCGTGCGCAACAGCGGCGAGGCGGCCGAGTCCTTCAGCCTGGAGCACGAGCTGCGCGACCCGGCCGGCCGCGTCGTCGCCCGCGCCAGCGTGCCGGCTGGCCGCGTTGCCGCTGACGCCAGCCTTGACGTGACGGCTCAACTGAGCGTCAAGGCGCCGCAGCTTTGGTCGCTGGAGACGCCGCAGCGCTACACGCTGACGACCGTGGTCAAGCGCGGCGCCGAGGTCGTCGACCGCGTTGACACGCCCTTCGGCATTCGCACCCTCCACTTCGACGCCAACGAGGGCTTCTTCCTCAATGGGCGCCACGTCAAGCTGCACGGCGTCAACAACCACCAGGACCACGCCGGCATCGGCGTCGCGTTGCCCAACGGCATGCACGACGCGCGGCTGAGGATGCTCAAAGGCATGGGCGTCAACGCCATCCGCTCGGCCCACAACCCGGCTACGCCCGAGCTGCTGGAGGCTTGCGACCGCCTGGGGGTGCTCGTCATCGACGAGCACCGCATGATGGGCACGGCGCCGCAGATCCGCGACGAGATGGAGCGCATGGTGCGCCGTGGACGCAATCATCCGTCGGTCATTCTCTGGTCGGTCGGCAACGAGGAATGGGCCATCGAGAACAGCGAGATCGGCACCCGCCTGACGCGGCAGATGCAGGCCATCGTGCGCCGCCTGGACCCGACGCGGCCGGTGACGCAGGCCGCCTCCAGCTCGGGCCAGCCCGAAGGCACGTCGGTCGGCTCGGACGTCATCGGTTTCAACTACAAGGGCCAGCACGACATCGACTCGATGCACCGGCGCTTCCCCGACCGGCCGATGCTCGTCACCGAGGAAGCCGCGACTCATGCCACGCGCGGCGTCTATGCCAACGATCCGGCCCGTGCCCGCATCGCCGCCTACGACAAACGCACGGGCACCCGCACCTCTTCCATCGAGGAAGGCTGGCGCTTCAATGCCGAGCGCCCCTTCCTTGCTGGCATGTTCGTCTGGACCGGCTTCGACTACCGCGGCGAGCCCTCGCCCTTCGGCTGGCCCGCCGTCTCGTCGCAGTTCGGCATGCTGGACACGACCGGCGCGCTGAAGGACAGCGGCCAGTACCTGAAGGCTGCGTGGACCGCCGAGCCCATGGTGCATGTGCTGCCGCACTGGAACTGGCCGGGTCGAGAAGGCCAGCCTGTCGATGTGCGCGTCTACGCCAACACCGACGAGGTCGAGTTGCTGCTGAACGGCCGTTCGCTCGGCCGCAAGGCGCTGGAGCGCTACGGCCACCTGCAATGGGCCGTGCCCTATGCGCCGGGCAGCCTGACGGCACGCGGCTATCGGGCCGGTCAGCTCGTCACCACGCAGACCGTGGCCACCACGGGCGACGGCACTGCGGTGCGGCTGACGGTGGACCGCGCGCGGCTGCGCGCCGGCAGCGACGATGTCGCGCTGGTCACCGTGAACGTCGTCGACCGCGAGGGCCGTGTCGTTCCGACCGCCGGGCACCGCGTCGCGTTCGAAGCCAGCGGGCCGGTACGGCTCATCGGCATGGGCAACGGCGACCCCGGCTCCCACGAGGCCGACCGGCCGGCCGAACTGCACCGCTACGCTGCCGCTACGCACTGGCGACACCACAGCATCGCTCGACCCGAGGAGGCGGCCGCGCTGATGGGCGGGACCGCCCAGACCGGAGGCCCCGGCTGGCGCGACCCCTTCGCATGGGTTCCACCCGACCAGCGGCCCGCCGACAGCGCCTGGAACATGGTGCAGGCCACCATCACGCGCACGGCGCCCGCCGGCGAACGCCAGGTGCTGCTCCTCGGCGAGGTCGCACCAGGCGTGCAGTTCCTTCTGGACGGCCGCCCAGTCGCGCTGCGGCAGGAGGCCGGCATGGCGGCCATCGACCTCGACCCGACCGCAGGGCCCGAGGCCACGCTGACCGCCGTCTTCCCGACGCCGGCCGGTGGCACGCGCGCGCTGTTCGACGGCGCGCAGGGCGGCCGCCGCTGGGCCACGCGGCGTACCACCACACCAGCCGCACCTTGGCAGCGCAGCGTGTTCAACGGCCAGGCACAGGTGATCCTGCAGTCCACCGGCAAGACCGGGGACAGCGGCCGCGCCACGCTGCGCGCCGTCAGCGACGGCCTGGCCGCGGCGGCGGTGGTGATCGATATCTTCTGAACGCCGATAAGCCTTACGGGCTGCTAGACAACAGCCGAACGTCACAAAAGAACATGACAACGCCATCTCACGACCCCGCCCCGACCACGACTGAAACCGGACAGCAGCAGCAATGGCGGCGGGGGGTCAACGGCTATGCGCTGACCATTGCGGTGATCGTCCATCTCATCCTGCTGGCGGCGGTGCTGATGTGGCGCACCCGCGTGCCGCCCCCAGAGAAGCCCCGCATCACGGATGTGAGCATCGTTGAGCTCAAGACCCCGCCAAAGCCTCCCGAGCCCCCGCCACCCGCCCCAAAGATGCCCGACCTGCCGCCCCCGAGCATGCCGCCCATGCCCGAACTCCCGGTGATCGAGGTGCCCAAGGTCGCGCCCGTGCCGCAAGCCGTCGCGCCGGTGGTGGCGGTGGCGCCGGCACCGCCGGCTGTCAGCGTGGCCCCGCCGCCAGCGCCTGCCCCGGCGGCCAGCAGCGCGGCGCCGGCCAAGCTGTTTGARGAATGCGCGGACTCACCGGACCGGCCGATGGTGGCCGAGGTCTACCGCCTCCGACCGGACRCCAAGTCGGTGAACGAAATGCGCCGGCGCAAACCCATCAAGACCGTTTGCCTGGCCCAGCTCGACATCACGCCGCGCGACCACCGCGAGGGCTTCCCTGGCCTGGACATGAACGAATGGTTCGGGCTGGACATCCGCTTCACCGTCAACATGCCGCAGGACCTCACCATGGACCTCATGCTGCTGTCTGACGACGGGGCCATCCTCACCATCGATGACGTGGAGGTGATCAACAACGACGGCATCCATGCGGCTTATCCGCTGATG
This sequence comes from Roseateles sp. P5_E1, assembly GCF_054049335.1. NCBI lineage: Bacteria > Pseudomonadati > Pseudomonadota > Betaproteobacteria > Burkholderiales > Sphaerotilaceae > Roseateles > Roseateles sp. P5_E1. Next base: position 8,605 of record NZ_JBFUMN010000060.1, on the reverse strand, counting down.
GAAACCGTGAAGCTGGCCAAGGGTTTGCGCAATTTCCGTGTGCGTTACTTTCAGGGGCCTGGCTACGGTCTCGCGCTGATCCTGGGTTGGAAGAAGCCGGACGGCAAGGACTACCAGTACATCCCCCGCCGGCTGCTCGGACGCCCGCCGGCCGCCGCTTCGGCCCCGGGATAGCACGATGCCGCGAGCTTGACCCGTGCATCGCTGGGTTACGTGCTGACCACTGTGGTCAGCGTCCATCTGCCGGCTGCCCACCGCGACTCATGCTCGCCGCGTTTCTCGTAGGAGAACATGTCGATTTCAGATCGACCATCATCGGTCAGACCGATGATCGACCGCAGAAGTTCACCGCGCCGAGCTTGGATAAACCGAACGCTGTCCAGCGATGGCGGTCGCTGGCTTCGGCAAAGTGCCATCCAGCCTGTTGATCAGCACATTGTCGAAGTACGGCGTGCTGACCCGGTTCTGCGATGCGCCCGCCATCAGACCCGCCATGCCCTTCCCGTACAGCGTGTCGGTCGCACTCAGTACCGCTTTGCCATCGACGACGGCGGTGATGGTGGACCCGCTGAAACGCAGCGCCAACTTGTGCCACTGAGCTGGCGCGATGCCCGCTAACTGCGTCGTCGCGAGCACTTTTTCCCCGCCAGGACTGCTGTCGTTTTGCGCCTTGATCAAGGCCTGCTGCTCGGCGTCGCCTTCCAGCTTCTTCGGGTCAGCCTTGCCGCGAATGACCACCAACCGCAACTGCCCGCTGTCGTCCAGTTGCGCGAAGTAGCCTTTGGGGATGACACCGAAACCCGTGCCGACGTGGTTCACACGCCCCATCACGGCGGCCGCGTCGCCAGGCTGCAGATACACGTCGGTGCTGACTTCGTAGTCTTGCCAGGCATCGTCACCCACGATGGTGTACGGCTGCCAGTCGGGCCCCCACGAGATCGTTGGCACTGGCGTCATCTGACGCAAGCAACGTCCTTTCCCCCCTGGACAAGCGGTCAACTCGAAGGCACCACTGATGTCGGAGAAGTAGCGCGGCAAATAACCCCATTGCTTCGGATCGGCGTACTGTTCGAAGGTCTCGTAATAGGGGAAGGGGAAAGCCTTGACCTCCGGGATCTTGTCGAAACCACCCTTGCGCTGCCCGCGGGTGGTCGTCAGTGAATAGACAGCATGCGGATCGAGGGTGAGCGTCACGACACCATTGACCGGTTCGAGGTCATCCTGGCGTACGAAGTGCTCCTTCTCATTGCTGCGCCAGACAGCCAGCTCGTTCGACGACAGGCCGCCGCCAATTTCGAACCGGACCTGCTGCGGGGCTTTGGCGTCTTTGGTTTCAAGGATGATGCTGTAGTCGCTGGCTGGCGATTTCAGGGTGACATAAGTGCCGCCCGCCGTCAGGTCGCCACTACCACCATTGAGGTAGGTCCAGCCAATTTCGGTGAATTGGCCGTAATGGGCGTAACCCCAAAGCACGGGGTTGAGCTGGTAATGCGCACTCCAAGGCCAATTGGCCCGTATGGCCGCTTCCTTCTCGCCGGAATACGGGGTCATGGTGTACAGGCCTGCAATGCCATACCAGTTGACGACCTTGGTGGCGCCGCTGCGAACAAAATTCTCGTTGAAACCCTGCACCATCGAGATCAGCCCGTCGTAGCCAGCCTTGTACACGTGCTGCTCGGTATTCCAGATCGGCTTGTTGAGGCTTTCAGCCAACTCGCGCACCGATGCTGGCGTAAATGACGCGGGCGGATTGATATGGGCGCCGATGATGTCGATCGAGTCGCGCAAGTCTTTGTCCGTCAGCATGTCCTTCACAAAATTGAATTTCCAATCGTCCGGCCAGTTGTCAAAGGCGTGAATCTTTGTCGACTTGAAACCATTCGCTGTCAGGGTCGTGCGCAGCGCCTTGCTGAAGTCATAGCTCACGCCCTTTTCATTGCGAATTCCGATCGCGTCCAGCTCCAGCCCATACACCTGGCGCAAGCCCTGGAGCCACGTCACGTAGTAGTTGGCCGTGTCTCGTGAAAAGAAGTTGAGGTCGCCCTTGTCGTCGCTACCGGCTTGTTTTGCAAACACCGGACCCTGGTCGCCCAGCCATCCGGGCGCGCTCCAGGCGGTGGCATCAAGCGAGAGTTTCGGATTGCGCTTCTTGGCCTCCTGCATAACCCACCACATATAGCCGCGCGAATAATTCAAGTCATCACGCTTGTGCATGTGGCTGAGCATGGAGCCCTGCGTAGAATTGCCGTCGCCGGGAATTTCGACGTACAGCGCGCTGACGGAAGCACCGAACCTGGGCTTGTAAATTAAATCAAGAATCTGGCTACGCTGGGGTTCTGGATAATCCTTCAACAAGACCGACGTGGCCCCGCCACCATCGACGACGCCGATGCCGTCAAAACGCTTCCCGCCCGCATCGCCTTGCAGCGTAATGCGCTGCTCTGGCGGTGATGCGAGCACGCCGTTGGATCCGATAATCAATAACAGAAATATAACTGGCAAGGAAAAACGGCCGCGCATAGGAAACTTCCACGAAATCGTCAGGCCGGGCTGAGGCCGGCAATTAAAAACAAATAAGCCTCGGGTGTTGGGAAGTTCGACTTCGTGTCGATCCGATGCCTACAGCTATTTTGAGAATTGCCAGTAATCGAACTTGAACAGTTCTTCGCCGGCCGCACCGCGGAATACGAAGAAAAGATCTTGGACGCCGGAGGCTCCAGAGATCTCGGCCAACTGCTGCTTCCATTCGCCGCCGGTTCCCGAGACCGGCAGGGTGCCGACCAACTGGCCGTCGAGCTTGCCCAGATGAATCTCGATCTTCCCCCCGCTGGCCTCCTTGGCCTTGGCCGTGCTGGAGAGGCTGGCCATGAAGGCGCGCGCGCCGGTCACGCCGAAATCGACATTTCGCACCTGGATGTAGGCGCCATCGTGGATGCCGCGCACGTTCTGGCCGCCGGCGCTGCTGGGTTCGATCTTGACGCCGGAAGACCAGGCGATGGTCTCGGCTTCGACTCGCTTGTAGGGATCGAGGGTGGCGACCGGTGCCGGCCCTTCCTTGGTCGGCTGCACCATCGGGACCGAGCCATCGGGGTTGAACTTCAACTCGTCGACGCACACGGAACGTTTGAAGCCATCGCCTCCCGGAAGCGCGGCGTTGTGATAGAAAAGGTAGGTCTTGCCCTTGTAATCGACCACGCCCGGGTGGTTGGTGAAGGCGCTCTGCGGGGCCATGACGGGGCCACCGTAAGTCCACGGCCCTTGCGGTGTGGGGCCGGTGGAGTAGCCGAGAGGCTCAGGGAGCGGACCAGCGGCAAAAAACAGGTAGTAGCGCTCATTGCGCTTATAGAGCCAGGGGCCTTCTTCGTAAGACGTGCCGCGTTTTGCGTCCGCAGGGATGCGCTCGCCCAAGGCCTTGATGGTCATCGGATGCCGAATGAGGCCGTTCTCCCCTACGCTGGTGTCGTAGGAAATCATGTTCTTGTTCAGCTTCACCGACCACAGATTGGGATTGCCCCAGGCGAGATGGGCCTGGCCCTTGTCGTCGATATAAACGGTCGGATCGATACTGTCATACTGGCCGCCGATCAGCGGCTTTTTGAGGGGATCGGTGTAAGGCCCGAGGGGATTGTCGGCGACCAGCACGCCAATGCCCCGGCCTTGCAACGGAGCATAGAGATACCATTTGCCATCCCGCTCAATCACCTGGAGGGCCCAGGCGCCGTTGTCAAAACCATCCCCGCCTGAGATCTCCTTGGCGGCCCAGGGAAAATCCCGGAGGGAGGCGATGGCGCCATGCTGGGTCCAGTTCACCATGTCCGTCGTCGTGGCGAGCACCCAGTTCTTCATGTTGAAGTTACCTTTTTCCCCGACATCTTCGTCGTGGCCGGAAAACAGGTAGAGCGTGCCGTTATGGACGATGGGGGCCGGATCGGCCGTGTACATCGTTTGAATAACCGGGTTGAGCGCGAATGACGTCGCGGGCAGCAGAGCCAACACGGACAAGAGAACGACAGCGGAGAAGGTTGGTTTTTTCATGACGGGCGGAAATTGGGGGAAGTGGGAAATAAGGTCGCGCCGCGTCAGCGCCCGTCTTTCGCCCCTTGTCCGATTCGGTAATAGTCGAAGTCCACACGGCCGCCGGCGGTTTTGGTCGAGTAATAGAAGAGACCGAAGCGATAACCCATGAAGTGCTCCGGAAGGGTGTAGTGAAGAGCCGAGGGACGTCCGATGGGGGTCCAGGATTTGCCGTCGAGGCTGTAGGAGAAGCGGGCGACGTCAGGCGCGGGCAGAAATTCGCATTCGACCTTGAGGTGAACGGTTTTGCCGGAGAGGGGAACGGAGGCGATTTCCTCGGGATTGCCGGAGTCGGCGCTCACCATGACGAGAGATCGGGTGCCGCCGCTCATCTTTACGCCAACAAACCCATAGTCTTTCTGAAAAGCGGCGATGCCGGCCAGGTCGCCGTCTTTCATGCCACTCACGTCGATGCTCGTGGTGGCGAAACTGCTGGGGCCAAAGGTGCGCTGGGTGAGGGTGTTCGTGGCCTCCGGCAACGTGGAAACGACCCGGCTGGTGACGAGGCTCAGGTGGCCCGGGCGCTTGGTAAGCGACCAGTCACGAGGCTTGGGGTTGTGATTCCATTGCCAGGCGAGGGGCAGGTCGGGGTCGCCGGGCTGGCGGTCGAATTCGTCGGAGGCGACGATGCCGGAGGCGCCGGAGACGCCCTGTCCGCCGGCGGGGATGTCGAGCGTCATGGGCGCCTTGCCGTTTTCGCCGAGCACGGGCCAGCCGTCCTTCCAGGTCACCGGCACGAGATAGGGAATGCGACCGACGGCGCCGTTGTCCTTGAAAAGATAGGCGTACCACTTGCCTTCGGGCGTGTCGATGAGGCCGCCCTGGGCGATGCCGCGGTCATCGAGCACGATGCGACCCTCGTAGGGACCGTCGATTTTGTCGGCGCGGTGGACGATGACGCTGCGCGCCCAGCGGCTCCCGGGCGAGGCGATGTTGACGAGGTAGTAGCGGCCGTTGATCTTGAAAAGCTGCGAACCCTCGCTGAGCCCGCCCAGGTCGGAGCCGAAGACGGCGTTGAGATTTTCGATGATGACCTTGTTCACGCCGCCGGGCTTGATTCCAGAGAGGTCGGGTTGCAGCTCGGTGAGCGTGATGCGACCGGCCCCCCAGAGCATGTAAACGCGACCGTCGTCGTCGAAAAACAGGCTGTGGTCATGCAGCGCTGGCTCGAAACTCGTCTCTTTCCACGGGCCGCGCTCCGGATCGCGCGTGGTGTAAATGTGGGTGCGTCCGCTGGTAGAGGCGAACGTCGAGACATAGAACACGCCGTTGTGGAAACGCAGGCTGCTGGCCCAGGAGCCGCGACCGTAGGCGGTTTTGCCGTTTTCGAGGCGCATGGCTTCGTTGTCGGCAAGGGTTTCATAGGCGTAGGAAGCCATGCTCCAGTTGACCAGGTCCGTCGACTTCATGATCGGCAGGCCCGGGCTCATGTGCATCGTCGTGCTGCTCATGTAGTAGGTCTTGCCCACACGGATGACGGCGATGTCCGGGACGTCGGCCCAGATCAGCGGGTTGTGGGCAGGAGCCGCCTGTGCAGCTGGTGCTGCCTGTGCAGCCTCGGCCGCCGGAACGACCTGAGACGCGACGGAGAGCACGAGGGCCATCAGCAGGGGAAAGATCGGGCGGTTCATGAGACGCGCGGGAGAGCCGGCGGAACGGCGGCCCAGGCTGCCAGCGTGTGTGTTCATGTTTTGTCTCTGGAGTAGTTATTGCGAGTCCAGCGCCGTAAAGGCAGCAGCAACGGCCTGAAGCAGCGCACGGCGCGACGGCGAGGAAGCGTCAGCTGCGGCGACGGAAATCTCGTTCTTCTTTATCGCTCAGATCCGGGGGCGGCTTCAGGGTCGCAGACCTCACTTGCGCTCGAAGCGCCAGTGATCGAACTCAAACATCGTCGGCTCGCCTTGACCCCTGAAGATGAGGTAGAGGTCGTGCACGCCCGTGGCGCCTGAGACCGGCACGCTTTGCTGCTGCCACTGATCCCGGCCGCCGGTGCGGGCCACCGTCAGGGTGCCAAGATGGGGACCTTCGACGCTGTCGAGCCGCAACTCGATCTTGCCGCCGTCCATTTCGCTGGCCACGTTGGCGACGAAGCGTGATGCGCCCTTGCTGCCAAAGTCGACGCCGTTGACCTTGATGTAGCTGAGATCGGTGACGCGAGTGACATACATGCCGACCTTGTCACTGCGCGCGGTCTTGATGCCAGGCGCCCAATCGAACTGGCGATCCCGATCCCGCTTCACGCGGGACGTCCAGGCCATGGTCTCGGCCTCCACGCGTTCGTAGGGCGACAAGGGTTTGAGCGGAGCGACGCCGACGTTGTCCCACCAGGGGAGCATGTTGATGGTGCCGTCCGCGTTGTAGTCGAACCGGGTCACGGTGACGGAGCGGCGTTCGCGATGGATGGGCGTGTCGGCAAAGTTCAGCCGGTAGTTGAACCCGAACAGGTAGGACGCACCCATGTAGTCGACGATGCCCGGGTGGTTGCCGGTCGAGTTGGTGTTGTGGTCCATGATGTCGCCCTTGTAGACCCAGGGGCCGGTGGGCTTGTCGCTCATGGCGTAGCCAATGCCTTCGGGGCAGCAACTCGACGCGTAGGCCATGTAGTACTTGCCCTGGCGCTTGTAGAACCAGGGGCCTTCCTGGTAGTTCCCCGGCTTGGTGTCGATCTGCTTGATCTCGCCCGAGTAGGAAATCATGTCCTTGTTCAGCTTGACGTACCAAAGATGGGGATTGCCCCAGTACATATAGGCCTGACCGTCGTCATCGACAAACACCGTGGGGTCGAAGTAGCCGTTGGCCTTGTCGATCAACGGCTTGCCCAAGGCATCCTTGAAGGGGCCTTCGGGCCGGTCGGCCACGGCGACGGCAATCACGCTCTTGGGCCAGCCCTGCACACTCACCGACGCGTAAAGGTAGAACTTGCCGTCGCGCTCGACCACCTGGGAAGCCCAGGCATCGTTGTCCTGCACCGCCCAGGGGAAGGTGGCCAACGACGCCACGACGCCCTTGTCGGTCCAGTTCGACATGTCGGTCGACGCGTAGAGCCGCCAGTTGCGCATCTTGAAGTCGCGGGCGTCGTCCTCGTCCTGCCCGGTGTAGAGGTAGACAACCCCCTTGTGCACCAACGGTGCCGGATCGGCGGTGAAGCTGGTCTGGACGACGGGGTTCTCGGCCTGGCTCGGCTGCGGCCAGACGCAGGCCTGGACAAGCGCCAGGAGCGCAAGCACGCGCGCAATCATGGGAAACCTCGATTCGGAACGATGCGGAGCGGCGAAACGGCCATCCGCTGGGAAAACTACGGGCGATTTCGACCCCTGCCACATGGCGCTTCACCTTTCAGGTTGATCAGTTCGAGCTGACGCCAGCGGGCGTGCAGATGGTTTGTCTCGTGGCCGTATGAGCGCAGACGGGCCAGGGATCAGCCCAGCATCTTGAGCAGCATGCGATGGTGCTGCGGCATGCGCGCCACCGAGGCTTCGATGGCCTTGCGACGCTGGTCCAGCGCCTGCATGGCCCGCTCCGGCGAAATCTCCGCGAAGACCGGATCGTTGCGCTCCGGCCAGTGCTCCATGCCGGCGTGGATGGCCAGCCAGCTGGTGGCGTCGAACCCCTCTTCGTCGTACTCATGCAGCACGCCGTAGCGACGCCACAGCTCCATCCGGAAGGCCAGCGTCTCTGGCAGCTCCATCGATGACACGTGCCGCCACAGCTCGCTGTCGCGGCGGCGGGTCAGGCAGTAGTGCAGGATGATGAAGTCGCGGATGCGCGCGAAGCGGCGAGCCGCGCCGTCGTTGAACAGGGCCCGGTCGTTCTCGTCCACCGGCCGGCCGGCGGTCAGCAGGGTCATGAGACGGCTGATGCCGTCCTGGATCAGGTAGATGCTGGTGGACTCGAGCGGCTCCAGGAAGCCGGAGGACAGGCCGATGGCGACGACGTTGTGCACCCAGAAGCGCTCGCGGTGGCCGGTCGTGAAGCGCAACAACCGCGGCTCGCCGAGCGGCTTGCCGTCGAGCCGGGCCAGCAGCTGTTCGCGGGCACGGTCGGCGTCGATGAAGCGGCTTGAGAAGACGTGGCCATGACCGGTGCGGTTCTGCAGCGGGATGCGCCACGCCCAGCCCCCTTCCAGCGCCGTGGCCTGGGTGTACGGGGCCAGTTCCTCGCCGACCCGCTCGGTGGGACAGGCCCAGGCGCCGTCGACGGGCAGCCAGTGGCTGAAGTCGACGAAGGGCTCTTCCAGCGCCTGGCCCAACAGCAAGGAACGAAAGCCCGAGCAGTCGACGAACAGGTCACCCTCGATGCGCCGGCCGTCCTCCAGCTGCACGGCGGCCACGCCACCATCGGCACGGCGGGACACGTCGGTGATGCGTCCCAGCGTGTGGCGGGCACCGCGCTGCACGGCCAATTTGCGCAGGAAGGCGGCGTACTGGACGGCGTCGAAGTGGTAGGCGTACTTGAACTGCGCCTGCTCGTCGGGCAGCACGAAGCGGCCCTTCATCGCCATCACCGTCGGCACGCACTGCACGCCCAGCGG
>NZ_JBFUMN010000059.1:0-31268 GCF_054049335.1 Roseateles sp. P5_E1 | reverse complement strand
GGCCATCGGTCGTGGCTCGTCGCATGGCTCTTCGGGGCGATGGCAGGGCCCGGCCTGCTCGGCAAAGTGCGATCCATGCAACGCCTCGACCTCGTCCTTCTGCTCAGCACTGCCGCACCGGCGGCGCGCGCCGAGCTGCCCCGGGCGCATCGAGCGTGTCTCTGTCCCGTTGATCCTTTTCCAGGAGATCCTCATGAAGCGTTTTGATTCCTCTTCTGCCCCACTCAGCCTGAGCTGGGCCCTCGTCACCGCTCTGGGCCTCGTGGCTGCGGGTGTGCTGTCTTTGCCCGCCGAAGCCCATGCCGCCGCGTCGCCCTGCGACGACAAGGTCGCCCTGCAGCGGCGGCTGGACGATTTCGATGCCCGCTGGAATGCCAGCGACGCCTGGGGCCTGACGGCCCAGTTCACGATGCAGGGCAGCTTGGGCGCTGCCGGCGAGCCGGGCCGCGTGGCGGTCTACCGCGAACTCATCGAGCGTCTGGGCCGTTCGTCGCAGCCGCGCCAGACGCGGCTGCTGCGTGCCACCGACGTCGGCCAGGCCTGCCTGGTGGACGTGCAGGTGCGCAGCGGCGAACGCAGCGAGGCTGGCTTGTTCCTGCTGGCGCCGTCGGCCGAGGGCGGCATCGTCGCGATGCGCTGAGGCAGCGCACCCGGGCTGGGCGCGTGGGCGGCCTGCTTGCGTCTCAAAGGCAAATTGCCTTGTCGGCGTGAGGGCGTCGTTGCCTACTTCGCCTTCGCCGGCCAGCGCCGGAAGTCGTACCAGAGCTCCGGACGTTCGACAGGCGTGGCAGCGCCGGGCGTGAGCAGCGGATTGGTGAGATCGATCACCACGCGCTCATGCAGGCGCGCACGGCGTAACCGTTCGCCGAAGTAGCGCTCAAAGAGCTTGTCAAAGCTGCCATCGGCCATCGCCTGGTTCAGTCCGCGCTCGATGTCGGCGGCGAGCTTCGTGGCCTTGCGGTTCACCATGAAGTAGGCGTCATAGGGGTAGTGCAGAACCACGTGCGACTCCACCTCGAAGCGGTCCGAGCGCTCCTCCAGTTCATCCCAGACCTCGGTCAACCCACGGGGAAAGTAGTCGAATCGTTCCCCCTGCAGCATGTTGAAGAGCGCCAGGTAGGCCGAGCCAGCCACGACCGGAATGCCGTTGGCACGCAGGATCTCGGTGTCCGGCCAGCTCTGGCCTTGGCCTACCCGCAGTTGCTGAAGCTGCTGCAGTGAGTTGAGCGACCCAAAGCGTGCCTGATCTCCGCGCCGGATGAGGCCAACCCGCCAACCGAGCATGCCGCGATTGACGGGGATGCGGATCGCCAGCAGGCGGGCTTCGCGCTCGGGCGAGGCGGGAATGGGCGCCACGTCGATCATGCGCCCCGCCTCCAGCTCAAGGACCTGGCGCTCCTGGTTCATGGTGACACCCGCATGCTCGATCCGGTACTCGGTGCCGCAGCGCGCCAACGCCAGCGCCAGCAATTGATCGGCGTAGACCGACCGACGGTCTTCCCGAACCTCGGGGCGCGGAATGCGCACGACCTCGACGGCTGCCGCAGCCTGCACCCCCACCGCAAACCACAGTGCCGCGCAGAATCGAGCGAGCACTGTCATGAAGAACTCCTGCTGCTGCAACAGGTTGCGATGCTACCGGTCAGTCCCCAGAAGGCCGCCGGTGCACGCCGAGTGGCGCTTGCATGTAGGCAAAGTAAAGCCCCGAGCGGCCAAGGCCGTTCGGGGCGAAAGAGCGCTTCACGCCGCCCGGGACGCACCCCGGAGGGACGTGGGGCTGCGGCGTGGATCACAGCGCAGGTGGCCTGGCAGGGCGACACTGGGAGGTGACGCAGTCGGGCCCGAATCTCATGCTTTCATGGTCGCGGGCGGCTCGCGTGCCGCCTCGCCAGGGGCCGCAACGTTGCCGGGGGCCATGCACTGGTGACGGGCTGAATCATCGGCGCAGCGATCTGAAAACAAAGCCGCGATCAGCCGGGGTCGACCGGGCTTTTTCGGCTCAGTGACTGTGAGCCTCGGTACGGGCGGGCAGCACCTTCAACCTGACAGCCGATGCACGTGGCTTGGGGTTGGCGGCGCTCGGCAGCTCGGCCCAGTTCCATTCGCCCTGGGTGCAGACCTGGCGCACGGCAAAGGCCAGTTCGCCCGGCTCGGCTGGCAGGGACACGCGCAGCACGAACTCGTCGTACCAGGCGTCCTGCACATAGTTGGCCTCGCCATTGGCCACCCAGCGTGCCTCGGCCAGTTCGTCGGTGACGGCCTTGCCATGGCTGTCGTAGGGGACTTTCAGCGGCCGCTGCTTGGTGGTCAGCGTCCAGCCGGCTTTGGGCATGGGCTTGGCGCCGCGCAAGCCCTCCGGCAGGGTCACGACGATTTCCTTCGTCGCCGCGCCGCCCTCGCAGCCGTGCCCGACCTTGAAGACGGCGCGGTAGCTGCTGCCGGCCGGGGCCTCGGGCTGCTCCAGCGTGATGTGGGCCTGGGCGGTGCCGGCGACGGCAAGCAGAGTGGCGGTGAGGTATGTCTTCATAGATCGAATTTCAGCTCGGCCGAGTAGCTGCGTTGCGGGTAGGGGTGGAAGTTCCAGTATTGATAGTTGTTCAGGTTGTCGATGCCGACGGCGGCGCTCCACTGGCGGTCAATCTTCCACAGCACGCGCAGATCGGCCGTCGCATACTTGCTGACGCCCATGTAGGCAAAGCCGTTCACGTCGGCATTGTTGAGTGTGCGGTACTGGCGGCCGCTGTAGCGGGCCGCGAGGCTGGCGCTCCAGTGCTCGTCGAAGCGCCAGGCTGCCAGGGCGGTGGCGCGCCAGCGCGGGATGTTGGGCTGCCAACGCCCCAGGGTGTCGCCCGGCGTTGCGACAAAGCCGCTGTTGGCCTTGATCCTGGAGTCGGTGTAGGTCGCGCTGGCCGACAGGTCCAGGCCCTTGAGCAGCCAGTCGTTGGCGGCGAGCGTGGCCTCCAGGCCGGTCGTGCCTATCTTGTCGATGTTCTGCACGCGGCTGACGTTCCTGTTGGCTGCCGGGTCGAAGAGGGCCTGCGAGTACAGCGAATCGCGGGTTGTCTCGGCGAACAGCGTGAGGCGCGACTGCAGCGGTCCCCAGGTGGCTTCAGCGCTCAGCTCGGCCGTCCAGGACTTCTCGGGCTTGAGGTTGGGGTCGTTGATGTACGCCGAGTTTGTCGTCGACGTGGCGCCATACAGCTCGGCCACGGTGGGCATGCGAACGGCCCGGCCGACGGAGGCCTTGAGCACGGTGTCGGCCGTGGCCTGCCAGGACAGGGCCGCCTTGGGTGACAGGAAGCTCTCGCTGCGCGCGGCATAGGCCTGGCCGGCCGTGGCCGAGAAGTCCGTGCGTCCGTCGTGGGCCTGCCAGGCTTCAGCGCGCAGGCCCAGCACGGCCTTCCAGTCGGGCGCCAGCAGCCAGGCGTCCTGTGCATAGGCGGCCTGCAGGCGGGTTTTGCCCTGGACATTGGCGGCCATCGCGCCGGGGCCGTCAGCGAGGTAGTTGCCGGCGATGTTGGACGTCAGGTAGCTGAGCCGGTAGCTGTCCTGCTGCAGGCCGAGATCGACGACGTGGTCGGTCCCCGCGGGGCGCCAGATGCCCTTGAGGGCGAGGGTGTTCCAGCCGGTGCCGCTACCGTCGGCCAGCGTGCCCGCGCCGCCCGTCCGAGCGCCCGGCTGTGGGTTGCCGGCGGTGTTCTGGCGCTTGTCGTCCTTGCGGTAGTCGTAAAGGCTGGCCGCGGCTTCCCAGTCCCATTCACCGCCGCTGCGGCTCTTGACCGACAGGCCGTGCATGACGTGCAGCAGCTGCTCGCGCGTCAACGGGAAGTCGCCACCAGTCGGCGCGGTGAGCTGCTTGCCATCGATGACGACAGGTCCCGAATAGACGGGCTTGCCGCTCGCGTCGCGCAGCCAGCTCTCTGAATTGCCGTCTGAATCGTTGTGCCAGACGCCCATCACATAGCTGGCACGCAGCGTGGGGCTGAGCTCATAAGCCAGCTTGATCTTCACGTGGTCCTGCCGGGTGCTGTATCGCGTGGCCGAGCCCAGCAGATACCAGGGCTGGCCATTGCTGTTGGGCACCAGCACGGCGCCCGTCACCGGGGTACCGTTGGTGACCACGGTGCCCGTGCTGGCCAGGCGGTTGGCGAAGGTCAGCGGCTGGCCGTCGCTGTCGGTGCGGTTCACGTTGAGCCACCAGCTGAGGTCGCCGGCGCGGTCGCCTACCGAGGCGCTGGCCTGCCGGGCGCGGTAGTTGGCCTTGGTGCCATAGAGCTCGAAGGGCTGGGACACATAGCCCAGCTTGGCATGGGCCTCGAACTGGGTCGGCATGCGCGTCACGTAGTCGACGACGGCGCCGGCCGAGTTGCCGGGGTAGGCGGCCGAGAAGGGCCCGTACATGACGTCGACGCGCTCGATCTCCTCCGGCGTCACCAATCCCCAGCGCGGCGGGAAGGACAGGCCGCCGACGCCGTTGCCCAGATAGTTGGACAGCAGCATGCCGTCCGCGTAGACGGCCGAGCGTGCGCTGTTACCGGTGCCCGAGGCGCGGCTGGACAGGATGGCGTGGTTGTAGTCGCCGATGTAGCGCTTGCGCACCAGCAGGCTGGGCAGGTACTTCAGCGCGTCTTCGGTATCGGTCGCGTTGATGCTGCGCGCGATGTCCTCGCGCGTGACGGTCTCGCGTGTGGTCGGGATGTTGGTGGGCAGGGAGCTGGGCGCGGCGCCTTGCACGCGCACGAGACCGAGCTTGTTGCGGGGCGTGGACGTGTCGGCGTCGGTCGCGGTCACCTGGGTGGGCAGTGGGGTGTCGTCGCAGTCGTCGCATGCCTGTGCCACGGTCCAGACAGACAGAAGGGCGCTGGCGGCAGCCGCGCGCGCGGGGGAGGATTTCTTCATGGAAAGGCCGGATCTGGGTCGCGCCGTCGCCCGCAGCGGAGGACGGCCAAACGCCGGGCCAGGACGGCCGCGGCGGCGATGGACTCAGATCAGCCCGGGTGGGGCGCGTGCGCTGGCGGGGCGCCAGGCGTGGGCGGTGACCGGTGCGGTCCAGAAGCGCCCGGGGGCTTCGAAACCCAGTTCCGTGCGCAGTGCGATGACTTGCACGGCGGGCGGCGGCGCGAGATCCGCCGCAGCGATATGGCAGGCTGCGCAATGGCCGTGGGCCAGCACATCCAGCGCCTTCTCGATGGGCTTGGGCGTGGCGCCTTTGCTGGAAACCGTGGATGCGCGGCAGATGTCCTGCCAGGCGGAGAAGTCACCCCGCGCATGTGCCATTGCCGCGCTGATGCCCGGCGCCAGCAGGCCCAGCACAAGCACGGCCAGCAACCACGCGGCAAAGGCGCGGGGGTGGCGGCGGGCGTGGCGAGCGGGCGTCATGGCGTGGGTGAGGCGTCGCCCGGATTGTGCCGCCTGTGGGCCGATGTCTTCGGGACGTCACCCCCACCGCGATCCGCTGCCGAGAGGATGCCGTACCCCTGTGGGATTGCGCGCCGGCCCGTCGGCGGCCCACACTGCGCCATGGACGCCCCGGCATCGCCTCCCAAGCCTTGGCCCGCCCGCATCCTCGGCTGGATGGGCGCGGAGGCCCCCAAGCTGTTGGCCAGTGTCGTCGTGCTGGTGCTGGGCTTCTGGATCAAGGACTCGGTGGACCTGGCCATCAAGCAGCGCCAGCTTGACCTGAGCTACACCAAGGAAATGCTGGCGGTGCTGCAGAAGCTCACCGAGGAGGAAGACCTCGGCAAGCTCAACAACGCCGCCGTCGTGCTGGCCTCCTTCGGCGAGCCGGCGCTGCCGGCCCTGCTGATGGAGCTGCGCCGCCCCGACCTGCACGCCGTTGCCGCCACGCGCGGCCTGGAGGCCATGGCCGTGCGCGAGCCGCAGACGCTGTGCCGCGTGCTGCCGCCGCTGCTGCTCAAGCGCAACCAGCACTACGACATCGGCGCCCATCGCACCCTCGTCGGCCTCATTGGCGACAACGGCTGCACCAAGGCCCTGCCGCAGCTACGCCGCTACCGCGACTTCGTCAACGCCGCGGTGGCCGGCAAGCCCGACGAGCTGCGCCAGCGCGTCGGCGGCGACATCGCCGCGCCCGCCGAGGCCTATCCGCGCCTGAAGCAGACCGTGGACGAAGCCATCAGCAACCTGGAGTGACGCCATGAGAGTCGCCTTGCTCGCCCTGCTTTTCTGTGCCCAGGCGCAGGCCGCCGTCGTGAATTGCGCGCCGGCATCGGGCCGCTTCACGGTGCTGCTCAGTGAACCCAGTGGCGCGGCCATGCCGGACCGCGCGGCCATCGACCGCTTCCTGAATAAGCTGCAGTTCGAGCTGGATCAGGAGCGCGATGAGCATTGGATCAACCCGGGCGCGACGCCGGTGGCTTTTCGCGCCTGCCCGAAGCGGGCGCCGGCACTGGACGGCAGCGAGTTCAGTGCCGAGGTCGTCGAGCAGCTCAATGACCAGCGCGTGCTGCTGGAGGTCTGGGGCGTCGTCGACCGCGATGGCACGCCACCGGTGCTGAGCGCGCAGATCAACTATCTGCTGGTGCCGCTGCGCTTTGCGGCCGACCAGCGTGAGACCGTACCGACCGGCCTGCAGCGCCTGCGCTACCCCGAGGTCGGCGCCGCGCCCACGCAGGACGCCGTGCAGCTCATCTCCAAGCCGCTCGATCTGGACGCCTTCGTCGCCAGCGCCCTGGGCCTGAAACTGCTGCGCGAGCACGCCTACGAGCCGGCCTACGCCAATCTGTGTCGTGCCAGCAGCTTGCTGGGCGCCATGCTCAAGCGCCCGCTGGCCGGTCGCAGCAAGACCGACCTGGCCGCGCTGCGCGATTTCGTGCGGGGCAGCGCCAGTCGCGTGCTGCACGATGCGCTCGCCGACGCGGCCTACCCCAAGACCGGCCCGCTGCGCCTGCAGCAGGCGGCCCAACCTTGCGCGGGAGCCGAGTGATGCGCCGCCTGCAGAACGCGCTGCTGGCGCTGTCGCTCGCCCTGCTGCCGCTGCGGCTGCTGGCGATGGACATCCGGCCCTGCTCCGATCCCGTCGTGTTCAGCGATGCGGCCGTCAACGCCCTGGTGCTGCCCTGGCGCGCCCAGGCCGGCCCGCAGGCGCTGCAGGACGCCAGCCGGCAGATGTCCGCGCTGGCCCAGTTGCAGCTGCTGATGTCCATGCTGAAGTTCGGCTCCATCGGCGTGGTGGACCTGGTGGCCGAGCCCGGCCGCGTCTGCGACGTGGACCAGGTGCTGAACCGCGTCAGCCGCACCGGCGTGGCCAGTGGCCGGCTGAAGGCGGGTCAGGGCGTCGTCGTGCTGTGGGGGCGGCTGTTCGAGCAGGATGGCGAGATCTTCCTGCAGAGCTATCTGCGCTTCGCGCGCCAGGGCGTCGATGGCCTCGTGCCCGAGGTGCTCAAGGTGCCACTGCGCGCCGGTGATACGACGCTGGAGTTGCAGGCGGCACTTCCCGCGCAGGCGCTGTCCTTTGCGCCGCGCCGCATCCGGCTGGAGGACCTGGCGCGCATCGATGCCGCCTTCCGCGCAGCGCTGCGTGTGCGGCCCGCCCCCGACCTCGACGCGCCCGGCGTGGAGATCGGCCGCTCCACGAACCAGAGCTTCCCTTACTGGGTGGCCGAGTCGCGCGGCGACTGGCTGCGCCTGGCACCCATGCGGCCCGGCCTGCCGGCGGGCTGGGTGCGTGCCCGCGCGGGTGACGACACGCCGGAGTGGTCGCTGTCGCGCTGGCTGCCTGAACTGGACTTCGCCGAGGGCGTGGCCGGCTGGCTGCGGCTGCGCACCGGCGGCGTGCCCACCGCGCAGCGCCAGCCCATGGCCGACGCGGCGCTCGCGGCATTGGCCCGCTACGAGCGCGCCGTGCCCGCGGAGCTGGCCCCCAACGCCTGGGCCGTGGCTGCCGGCCTGCGTGGCCAGCTGGCCTGGGTTGCGGAGCAGCGCGACGCCGCAGGCCGCCAGTTCACGCTGGCCGCCCAGCGCCTGCCCGGCGACGCCGCGGCGCGCCAGGCAGCCGCGGTCATGATGGCGGCACAGCGGCCGCTGGATGGGGCGTCGGCCAAGGTGCTGGCCGACGAACTGCTGGCCGTGCTGGCGCTGGACCCGAACGACACGCTGGTGCGCGCCAACCTGAAGGCCCTGTACCGGCTCTACGCGCAGCGGCCCGATTGGAGCCCCTTCACCGCCGAAGAGCTGGCCACGCGCCAGCAGGTGCTGGGCGGCTGAGTCAGGTGTCCAGCAGCTCTGCCAGCGCTCGTGCCACCACCTGCGTGGCGCGCTTGAGATCGTCCAGCACCAGGTGCTCGTCGGCCCGCTTGGCATTGCTCTCAAGCACCGTGCGCGGCCCGGCGCCGTAGATGGCGGCCGGGATGCCGTGGGCCGTGTACAGGCGCACGTCGGTGTAGAGCGGGGTGCCCGAGGTCGGGATGGGCTCGCCGAACACGGCCTCGCCGTGCCTTTGCAGCGCGGCCACCAATGGCGTGGCGCCGGGCAGCGGCTTCATCGAATGGGCCAGCAGCAGGCGCTTGATGTCGAGCTTGATGCCGGGGCTCGCGGCGACGGTGTTTTCAATCAGCGCACGCACCTCGGCCTCCACCGCGGTCGGGTCTTCCTCGGGAATCATGCGGCGGTCCAGCTTGATGACCACCTTGCCGGGCACGACATTGGTGTTGCTGCCGCCTTCGATGCGGCCGACGTTCAGGTAGGGGTGGGTGATGCCAGCCACCTCGGAGCGGCGCATCTTCAGCACGTCGTTGTGCGCGTAGAGGGCCGTCAGCAGCTTGTTGGCGGCCTGCAGCGCGTCGATTCCCGTGCTCGGATAGGCCGCGTGCGAGGCCAGGCCGTGCAGGGTCACTTCCATCTGCAGGCAGCCGTTGTGGGCGGTGACGACCTGGTAGCTGAAGCCGGCCGCGATCAGGTAGTCGGGCTTGGTGAGGCCGTGCCTGAGCAGCCAGCCGGGGCCGAGTTCGCCACCGAATTCCTCGTCGTAAGTGAAGTGCAGCTCGACGGCGCCCTTCAGCGGCAGGCCCGAGTTCTTGAGAGCCAGCAGCGCGAAGGTGTAGGTCGCGAAGTCGCTCTTGCTGACGGCCGACGCGCGGCCGTAGAGCTTGCCGTCGACGATCTCGGCCCCGTACGGCTCATGCGTCCAACCTTCGCCCGGGGGCACCACGTCGCCGTGGGCGTTGAGCGCGATGGTCGGGCCGTCCTCGCTGAAGCGGTGGCGGACGATCAGGTTGGTGACGGACTGCATGCCGGCCGCATACACCTCGGCGGCGGGCACGGTGTGCTTCTCTGCCTCGAAGCCCAGTTCCGCCAGCAGCTCGGCCGTGCGGTAGGCGTGCGGCGCGTTGTTGCCGGGCGGGGTGTCGGTTGGGATGCGGACGAGGGCTTGGAGGAAGCGGACTTCGTCGTCGAAGTTCTCGCTGATCCAGGCATCAATGCGGTTCTGAGTCATAGGGTATCGATCAAACGTTCAAATGCCCGGATGGACAGGTCGGCGTCATCTACCGTCACCGACTCCAACGGGTTGTGGCTGATGCCGCCATTGCCGCCGCGCACGAACAGCATGGCCTGCGGCAACAGCTCGTGCAGCTTCATCGCGTCATGGCCGGCGCCAGAGGGCAGGCGGCGGATGGGCAGGCCCAGCCCGGTGACGGCGGCCTCCCAGCGCATCTGCCAGGCCGCATCGCTCGGCGCCGCGTTGGCGGCCAACGTCGGCTGCAGTGTGAAGCTCAGGCCGCGGCGCAGGCAGATCTCCTCGAGCTTGGCGCGCACGTCGGCGTCGAGTGCGTCGCGGGCTGTGTCGGTCGTTGCGCGCAGGTCGAGGCTGAAACGGCAGCGACCGGGGATGACGTTGATGGAGCCAGAAGGCACTTCCAGCATGCCGACCGTGCCGACGACGTCCGGCACCGCTGCGGCCCGCTGTTCCGTGAACAGGATCAGCTCGGCCACGCCCGCCGCGGCGTCGCGGCGTTGGCCCATGGGCGTTGTGCCGGCGTGGCTGGCCAGGCCGATGATCTCGCCGGTGTAGCGGCGGCTGCCGTTGATGCTGGTGACGATGCCCAGGGGCAGGTCCAGGCTGTCGAGCACCGGGCCTTGCTCGATGTGGACTTCGACAAAGCCGAGGTAGCGCGACGGGTCGCGCTTGACCGTCTGGATAGCCTGCGCCGTGCCCGGCAGCCCGGCGGCCTGCATCGCATCCCGCAGCGTGATGCCGGCGGCGTCGGTCTGGTCCAGCCAGGCGGGTTGGAAGGCGCCGATCAGCGCGCTCGAGCCGAGAAAGTCCGCTGGGTAGCGTTGACCCTCTTCCTCGGAGAAGCCCACAACCTCGAGGCCAAAGGGCAGCCGCTTGCCGGCGCGATGCAGCTTGCGCACGACCAGCATGGGCACAAAGATGCCCAGCCGCCCATCGAAGCGGCCGGCGCGTCGCACGGTGTCGTAGTGGCTGCCAGTCAGCAACCGCTTGTCGGCGCCCGTGCCGTTGTAGACGCCCACGACATTGCCGACCGCATCGCGGCTGACCTCGTCAAAGCCGCAATCGCGCATCCAGGCCATCAGCTGCTCGGCAACGGCCGTGTGCGTGGGCGTGGCGTAGGTGCAGGTCAGAAAGTCCTCGGCCTCGCTGTGAACGGCCAACTGGGCGGCCCAGTCCCACAGCTGCTCGCCCAGCTCGGGCCGAACGCCAAATTTGTCATTCAGTCGGATCTCCGCGATGCGATGGATCTGGCGCAGGCACTCGGCGCGCTCCAGGTCGGGGTGGGCGCGCAGCCGGCGCTCGAAGGTCGCGATGATCTCGGCGCGCGCGAAGCCCGTGCCACGCGGCCCGCGCACCGCCAGGATGAAGGGAAAGCCAAACCGCTCGTTGTACTTCGCATTGAGCAGTTGGAGCTTCTCGAACTCCTCGGGCGTGCAGGCCGTCAGCCCGGCTTTCTGCTGCTCGTTCGTCGACTCGGCCGTCAGCTTGCCGGCGACGGCGGCCTTGCCGGCCAGCTCGGGATGGGCGCGGATCAGGCCGAGCTGTTCATCCACCGTCGCTTCGCGTACGACACGGGCCAGCGCGACCTTCAGCGCAGCCAGCGACTTGAACGGGCGTGCCGCGGCAGCGCGCTCGGCGATCCAGGGGGAGTGTTCGTAGGTGCCGTCCAGCAGCGCGACAAAGTCCGCGGCGCTGGCGTTGTTGAGGTCGTCGAGTTTCATCATTCCCAGACGAAGGCCGTCTTGGCGTCAAAGGGGTGAACGGTTTTCCAGTGTCGCGCGATGTCCAGCCGCCGGCAGACCCAGACGCGGTCATGCGCCTCGATGTGGTCCAGGAACTTCTGCAGGGCCCGCATGCGGCCCGGGCGGCCGAGCAGGCGGCAGTGCATGCCGATGCTCATCATCTTCGGGCTGTCGGCGCCCTCGGCATAGAGCACATCGAAGCTGTCACGCAGGTATTCGAAGAAGGGCTCGCCATGGCTGAAGCCCTGAGGCAGGGCGAAGCGCATGTCGTTGCAGTCCAGCGTGTAGGGCACGACGAGGTGCGGCGCCAGCTCGCCATTGGTCTTCCTGACCTGCAGCCAGAAGGGCAGGTCGTCGCCGTAGTAGTCGCTGTCGTAGTCGAAGCCGCCGAAATCGGCCACCAGGCGGCGGGTGTTGGGGCTGTCGCGGCCGGTGTACCAGCCCAGGCCGTGGGGGTCACGGCCCAGCGTCAGGCGCTTGAGGCTTGCCATCGCCTGGGCCATATGGGCGCGTTCGGTGTCCTCGTCGATGTTCTGGTAGTGCACCCAGCGCCAGCCGTGGGAGGCGATCTCGTGGTTGAGTTCGACGAAGGCCTGGGTCACTTCGGGCGAACGCTCCAGCGCCATGCCCACGCCGAAGACCGTCAACGGCAGCGCGCGCTGCTCGAACTCCTTCAGCAGCCGCCACACGCCCACGCGCGAGCCGTACTCGTAGATGCCTTCCATGCTCAGGTGCCGCGCCGGGAAGCTGGGTGGGTTGGCCATCTCGGACAAGAACTGCTCGCTGCCGGCGTCACCATGCAGCACGGAGTTCTCGCCGCCCTCTTCGTAGTTGAGGACGAACTGCACGGCCACCCGGGCGCCGCCGGGCCATTGCGCGTGGGGCGGGTTCTCGCCATAGCCGACGAGGTCGCGGGGATACCGGGGCTGATGGGGCGTGCTCATCCCTACACTTTGCATCAATCGACGGAGATTCCATGGGCAAGCTCACAACACATGTTCTCGACACCGCCAATGGCTGCCCCGCCGCCGGCATGGCCGTGCGCCTGTACCGCTTCGACGCCGAAGGCCCCAAGTGGCTGCGCAGCCTGCACCTGAATGGGGACGGCCGCGCCGACGGCCCCCTGCTGGAAGGCGCCACCTTCACCGCCGGGCGCTACCGCCTGGTCTTCGAAGTTGCGGCCTATTTCCGTGGACGTGGCCAGGCCTTGCCGGAGCCGGCATTCCTGGACGAGGTGCCGCTGGACTTCGGTATCGCCGATGAGGGCAGCCACTATCACGTGCCACTGCTCGCCTCGCCCTGGGCTTACTCGACATACCGTGGCAGCTGAACCTTCACCGAAGCGCTCGCGCTGGGCCGAGGGTCTCGGCGATGGCCTCTATGGGTTTGTCGACGGGCTGGCGATGTTCGGCCTGTGGAGTGGTGGTGCGGTCGCGGCGGCTTTCGGCAGATTCATGCTGGGTGGTGCGTTGGCCGTATTGGGCTTGGGTGTATTCCTGCGCTTCAAGCGTCTGCGGATGAAGAGAAAGGCCAAGCGTGCCTGAATCTGCTTGCATCCTCGTCACCGTTGCCCGCTTCACCGGAAGCGTGCCGCGCGAGGTGGGCGCCTGGATGACGGTGGCTGCAGATGGCATCAGCGGGACGGTCGGCGGCGGCCATCTGGAATTCGACGCTATTGCCCGGGCACGAGCCGCGCTGGCTGGCAGCGAGCTGGCCGACGAGGTGCGCTACCCCCTCGGGCCGAGCCTGGGTCAATGCTGCGGCGGCGTGGTCTGGTTGCGCTTCGAGCGCATCACGACGGGCGAGGATCTGGCCGCCCGATTGCCCCTGCAATCGCTGCGGCCCCTGGCCCTGTTTGGCGCCGGCCATGTCGGCCTGGCCATCGCCCATATCGCCCGCGAGTTGCCCCTGGCACTGCACTGGATCGACAGCCGTGAGGGCCAGTTCCCTGTGGAGCCGCTCGCGAACAGCTGGCGCCAGGAGATCTGCGACCCACCAGCCGATGCTGTGGGCGACCTCGCATCCGGCTCGGCCGCCCTCGTCATGACCCACAACCATGCCGAGGACTTCGAGATCATTGCCGCCTGCCTGAAGCGCCAGCGCGAGCGGGGCGACCTGGTCTTCATCGGCATGATCGGCAGCCGCACCAAATGGGCGAGCTTTCGTCAACGCCTGGAGGCCCGCGGGTTCACGGAGGCCGACCTGGCTCGCGTCGTATGCCCCATCGGGGTGCCCGGCGTGGCGGGCAAACAGCCGGCGGTCATCGCAATTGCGGCGTTGGCACAGGTTCTTGCATTGCCGTGAACTAAATCGCGGCACGCGGTGTTACAACGCCGGCGTCGAGCTTTCGGCACCTTCGGATGCAGCCAATACTCCCGGGCTGCAGGATCAATTTTGCTGTTTGCACTCATGCGCCCCGACACGGAGATTTTGATGGCCCAACCCGTTCTTTCGACGCCGGCGGCGGCGCCTGCTGCGGTTGGCGCGTGCACGAAGAATTGACATGGCGTTGAACGAGAAGCGGGCCGGACTGTCGACCGCGCACAAGCTTGGGTTGGCCTTCGGCTGGCTGGTCATGCTGACGGTGGCGCTCGGCGTGGCGGCGCTGCAATCGCTGGGGCAGGCACTCATCTGGAGCCTGCTGATCACCAGCCTCCTGTCCGTCGTGGCGCTGGCCGTCGTGCTGTCGCGTGCGCTGCTGCGCGAGCTGGGCGGCGAGCCGCGCGTCGTGGCGCAGCAACTGCAGTATGTTGCCCAAGGTGACCTGACCCACCACGTGCCCGTCAAACCCGGCGACCAGGCCAGCGTGATGGCGGGTCTGGCGCAGATGCAGCAGCGGCTCATCACGGTTGTCGCTCAGGTGCGCGAGGGTGCCGAGAGCGTGGCCATGGCCAGCGCCGAAATCGCCACCGGCAACACCGACCTCTCCCACCGCACCGAGTTGCAGGCCGCGGAGTTGCAGCGCACGGCGGGCGCGATGGAGACGCTACGTCAGCAGGTGCTGCTCGGTGCGGACCATGCACGCGATGCCAGCAGCGTGGCCACGACGGCTTGCGGCGTGGCCGAGCGCGGCGGTGCCGCGGTGGGCGGGGTGGTGGACACCATGCAGGCCATCAGCCACGGCTCGGCACGTATCGCCGAGATCATCGGCGTCATCGACGGCATCGCCTTCCAGACCAACATCCTGGCGCTCAATGCCGCGGTGGAGGCGGCTCGCGCGGGTGAGCAGGGCCGAGGCTTTGCGGTCGTCGCCGGCGAAGTGCGTGGCCTCGCGCAACGCAGTGCCAACGCCGCGAAGGAGATCAAGCAGCTCATTGCCGACAGCGGCGAGCAGGTGCAGCAGGGTTCGCGGCAGGTGGACGGCGCGGGCGAGACGATGCAGCAGGTGGTGGACGCCATCCAGAAGGTGGACCGCATCGTCAACGAGATCAGCGCCGCTGGCGCCGTGCAGGCCAGGCACGTGAACGACGTGGGCGAATCCGTCGTCCAGATGGACCGCAGCACGCAGCAGAACGCCGCCCTGGTGGAGCAGAGCGCCGCCGCCGCCGAAAGCCTGCGCGATCAGGCGCAGCAACTCGTCGGCGCCGTTGCGTTCTTCCGGCTGCACGCGGCCGGCAACCCCCAGGCCCTCATCGCCGACATGCAGGCGCGCCTGGCACAACTCGGTGCGCCCGAGCTCCGGGGCACTGAAACGTCAGGCGGCAAGCAGGTGCCCGGCCTTTACTTCGGCGCGCGCAAGCTGAACAACGACTACGAGCTGGTGGACGACCTCAAGCGAAAGACCGGTGCCACGGCCACGGTGTTCGTGAAGTCCGGCGACGAGTTCGTGCGCATCAGCACCAATGTGCTCACGCCCGAGGGCACGCGCGGCGTGGGTACGCCGCTGGCGCGAGCCAAGGCCTACGAGACGATCAGCCGGGGCCAGTCCTTCAGCGGCGAAGTGGAAGTGCTGGGCAAACGGTTCGATGCCTGCTACAGCCCGATCAAGGACGGCCGCGGTGCGGTGATCGGCGTGGCCTACGTCGGGTTCAAGAAGGGCTGACGCCAAGGCGCCGCTGCTGCATACACTTCCGCCCTGTCGCAGCGGTGTCGGAGGCGTTGAGCCTGCGCTGACGCGACCCCTGGGCCCCACAGCACCCGCCGTGGTGGGGCCGTGCGAGAACACCACCGCTCATGGATATCTACCTCCTCGACTGGGCCAGCCTGCTGCTGCGCTGGCTGCACGTCATCACCGTCATCGCCTGGATCGGCGCGTCCTTCTACTTCGTCTGGCTGGACAACCACCTCGTCAGGCCGACCGCCGATGACCTCAAGGCCAAGGGCGTGGACGGCGAACTCTGGGCCGTGCACGGCGGCGGCTTCTACAACCCGCAGAAGTACATGGTGGCGCCGGCCAACCTGCCGCAGGACTTGCACTGGTTCTATTGGGAGAGCTACTGGACGTGGATGAGCGGTTTTGCGCTGTTCGTCGTGCTCTACCTGTGCAATGCCAGCCAGATGCTGATCGACCCGCGCGTCCATACCTGGGGCGCGCCCTGGCAGGCCGTGGCGGCGGCGCTGGGCTTCCTGGTCGTCGGCTCGGCGGTCTATGACATCGCCTGCCAGGCCCTCGGCCGCACCAAGGATGGGCAAATCGGCAATGACGGCCGCGTGATGGCCGTCGTCGCTGCCTTTGTCGCGCTGGAAAGCTGGCTGGCCTGTCATCTCTTCGCCGGCCGCGCGGCCTTCCTGATCGTCGGCGCGACGCTGGCCACCATGATGACGGCCAACGTGGCGCACTGGATCATCCCGGGCCAGAAGAAGGTCATCGCGCAGATGCGTGCCGGCCAGAAGCCCGACCCCATCTACGGCCAGCGCGGCAAGCAGCGCAGCGTCCACAACACCTATTTCGGCCTGCCGGTGCTGATCGCCATGCTCAGCAACCACTACGGCATGCTGTACCAGCGGCCGGACAACTGGCTGGTGCTGTGCGTGTTGATGGCCGCGGGCGTGTCGATCCGCATCTTCTTCGTGAAGCGGCACAAGGGCGTGAACGGCTGGGATTCGCTGGGCCTGGCAGCGTTACTCATCGGTGGGCTCATCGTCAGAATGGCGCCCGCGCCGCAGGCCGCCGCGGCCGCGCCGGTCACGCTCGAGCAGGTTCAGGCGATCGCCGCCCAGCGTTGCCTGGCCTGCCATACCGGCGAGGTGGCGCAGAAGGGCGTGCGGCTGGATTCGGCCGAGGGCCTGAGCGCCCACAAGGCCCAGATCTACCAGCAGGTCATCGTGCAGCGCGCCATGCCGCTGAATAACGCGACCGGCCTGACGGAAGAAGAGCGCGCGTTGATCGGCCGCTGGGCTCAGCAGCCATGAGCCTGGCATGAGCCTGGACCCGCGTGCGCTGCTGCGGCAGCTCTATGACGTGGCCGTCGCGCGCGCGCTGCCCGGGCGGGTGTTGGCGGCGCATTTGCCGCCGCCGCCCAAGGGCCGCACCCTGGTGCTAGGCGCGGGCAAGGCGGGCAGTTCCATGGCCCAGGCGCTGGAAGCCGCCTGGCCGGCCGACGCCAAGCTGTCGGGCCTCGTCATCACCCGCTACGGCCATGTACCGCCGAACTACAAGCCGCGCCGGCTGCAGGTCGTCGAGGCGGCTCATCCAGTGCCGGACGCCGCCGGCCTGGCCGCCAGCGAGAAGCTGCTGGCCCTGACCCTCGGCCTGACTGCCGACGACCTGGTCATCTGCCTGATCTCCGGCGGCGGCTCCGCCTTGATGAGCCTGCCCGCGCCCGGCCTGACGCTGGCCGACAAGCAGGCGATCAACCGCGCCCTGCTGAACAGCGGCGCGGCCATCGACGAGATGAACTGCGTGCGCAAGCATCTGTCGGCCGTCAAGGGCGGGAGGCTGGCCGCGGCCTGCGCGCCGGCGCGGGTGCTGACGCTGGCGATCAGCGACGTGCCCGGTGACGACCCGGCCGTCATCGCCTCCGGCCCGACGGTGGCCGACCCGACCACCTGCGCCGATGCGCTGGCCATCTGCCGGCGCTACAAGATCGAGCTGCCCGCCGCCGCCCGCGCCGGACTCGAGTCAGGCACCTTCGAGACGCCCAAGCCCGGTGACTTCGCCCAAGCCGGCCATGAACTCGTCATGCTGTCCACGCCGCAAATGAGCCTGGAGGCGGCCGCCGCCTTTGCCCGCGAGCAGGGCATCGCTGCCCACATCCTCAGCGACGAGATCGAAGGCGAGTCGCGCGTGGTCGGCGGCATGCATGCGGCGCTCGCTCGCGCCGTCGCACGCCGCGGCGAGCCCTTTGCCAGGCCCTGCGTGATCCTGTCCGGCGGCGAAACGACGGTGACCGTCGACCCGAGCCGGCCCGCGGCCGCAATTGGAAAAGGCGGCCGAGCCACCGAGTTCCTGCTCGGCTGTGCGCTGGCCCTGCAGTGCGAGCCCGGTGTCTATGCGCTGGCCGCCGACACCGACGGCATCGACGGTGTTGGCCCCCATGCCGGTGCCTTGCTGACTCCCAGCAGCCTGGGCCGCGCCCGCGCCCTGGGGCTCAATCCGCAGGCCCTGCTGGACGCGCACGACAGCGCCAGTTTCTTCGCGCCGCTGGGCGACCTGCTCGTCCCGGGGCCGAGCTTCACGAATGTGAATGACTTCCGCGCATTGCTGATCGTTTAGGGCCTGTTAACGCCACGGCAACGGGCCGCGTTGTGGCCAGAAAGGCCGCGAGCAAGGCGCAAATCGCAGCCGGGCTGGGTGCCCGGCGAGGATTTTGCAACGCCGCGCGCGGCCTTTCCGGCCGCAACCCGAAGGGAAGGCTAGCCGCCAGGGGCCACTCGGCGTTGCACCGCTGGCCCGCACATGAGTGCGGGCGGCGCGCTGCGCCTTGATTGGCCCCTGGCGGCTAGCCTTCGCGGCCCATTGCCGTGGTGTTAACAGGCCCTGACGTGAAGTCCGTGGCGAGTCCGCGGCCTTCGTCCTAGACTGGCCCGACTGTCATCACCCCGGAGGTCAAAGATGAGTGCAGCTGCCGAACGTTTCTTCGTCAGGCACAACGCCCTGCCGACCATGCCCGAGGTGGCCTCGCGGCTCTTGAAGAGCTTCGACGACGACAACGTCGGCATTTCGCAGATCGCCGCGCTGATCGAGAAGGACGCAGCGCTGACCGCCAAGGTGTTGCGCCTGGCGAACACGGCGCACTACAGCCCCGCGCACCAGATCGCTACCGTCATTGACGCCGCCCATGCGCTGGGCCTGGAGACGCTGCGCAACCTCACCATGGCCGCCTGCCTGAGCGGTGCCTTTCCCAAGGTCCAGGGTCTGGACCGGGCCACCTTCTGGCGCCACGGGGTCGCCACGGCCAACTACGCGCGCATCCTGGCCCGCATGCTGGGCGCCGATGCGGCCACGGCCGACACCGCCTACCTCGCGGGGCTGATGCTGCGCACCGGCCAGCTGCTGATGGCCTTGGACGAGCCGCATCTGGTGGCCGACGTCGAGACCCATGCCGCCGAGCCCGGCAGCCGCTTCTCGCTGGAGGAGCACCGCTTCGGTTGCACCCACGCCGACGTGACCGCGTCGCTGGCTGCGCACTGGCATTTCCCGCAGGCGATGGTGGAGGCCTTCAAGGACGCCAACACGCCGCTGGAGATCCGCCCCTTCTCGCTGATCGCGGCCGTGCTGCACGTGGCCGAGGTGCTGGCGGATGCCGCCGAGCACCATGACGAGCCCGTGCATGCGCTGAAGGTGGCCGTGCCCGAGCTGATCGAGCACCTGCATCTGGACCTGGACCTGCTCGCCGCCAAGATCGCCGCCACCGGCGACCCGGCGGCCGAGGTGGAGCAGATGCTGCATTAGGGCCTGTTAACACTACGGCAATGGGTCGCGAAGGCCCGCCGCCAGGGGCCAATCAAGGCGCGGCGCGCCGCCCGCACTCATGTGCGGGCCAGTGGCGCAACGCCGAGTGGCCCCTGGCGGCGGGCCTTCCCTTCGGGTTGTGGCCAGAAGGGCCGCGCGCGGCGTTGCAAATGCTCGCCGGGTGTCCAACCCGACTCCGCTTTGCGCCTTGCTCTCGGCCTTTCTGGCCACAACGCGATCCGTTGCCGTAGTGTTAACAGGCCCTAGAGACAGTTCGCTTCGGGCGCTCCGCTTGGCGCGCCATAGCTGAACTGCGCCCAGCGCGGCGGCTCGGTTGCTGGCTGCAGCAAGAAGGCGTGATGAAAGCTCGTCTCGCACAGGTCCGCCAGCTTCGGGCCGCCCAGCGCAGCCAGCACGGCCGTGACGGTGTTGCTGTGGCCGACGACGAGCACCACGCCGGTCTGGGCGCGCACCGCGTCGACCACCGCCTGCACATGGGCGGCGCCCTTGGCGTCCACGATGCGCGGCTGCAGGCCCAGCGCCTTGGCCAGTGGCGCGGCGGTGTCGCGCGTGCGGCGGAACTGCGTCGTCAGGATGCTGTTCACGTGCAGGCCGGCCAGCGCCTGGGCCAGGGCCTGGGCGCGCTGCTCGCCAGCGGGCGTCAGCGCGGGGTCCCCCGTGGGCTCGGTGGCGCGCTCGGCGTGGCGCACCAGGATGACGAGATCGGGCGCGGCCGCGGCCGGGGCGGCCAGGGCGAATGTCAGAAGACAGGCTGGCAGCAGGACAGACAAGGGCTTCATCGCGATTCCAGAAGAGGTCGGGTGCCATTCTCGCCACGGCCTGCCAGTTACCATCCCGGCCCCATGCCGTACGCCTTTGCAAAGCCCCATGACCCTGCCGTTTGAACTCCAGGTCGGCTGGCGCTACACGCGCGCCGGCCGCGGCGGGCGGCGCAACCGCTTCATCAGCTTCATCTCGAGCGTGTCCATCCTGGGCATCGCGCTGGGCGTGGCGGCGCTGATCATCGTGCTGTCGGTGATGAACGGCTTCCAGAAGGAAGTGCGCGACCGCATGCTCAACGTCATCGCCCACATCGAGCTGCTGGAGTACACCGGCCAGGCGCTGCCGGACTGGCAGGCCACGGCGGCCAAGGCCAGGCAGAACCCCGAGGTGATGGGTGCGGCACCGTTTGTCGCCAGCCAGAGCCTGATCGCGCGCGGCGAGGACATGCGCGGCGCCATCATCCGTGGCATCTCGCCGGCCGAGGAAGCGACGGTCACCGGCCTCGGTGCGCAGCTCAAGGACGGCGTCTTCGCCCAACTGCAGCCCGGCGCCTGGAACATCGTGCTGGGCGCGGAGCTGGCACGCCAGCTGGGCGTGGGTGTGGGCGACAAAATCACCGTCGTCGCGCCCGGCGCCCAGGTCACGCCGATGGGCGCCTCGCCGCGATACAGGAGCTTCAATGTGGTCGGCACCTTCAGCGCCGGCCACTACGAGTACGACTCGGGCCTGGCCCTGATCCACATCGACGACGCGGCCAAGCTCTACCGCACCGGTGGCCCGACCGGCGTGCAGCTCAAGCTGCGCGACGTGCACGACGCCCGCCGCGTCGCAGCCGAACTCAAGGGCACCATGGGCCCGGACATCCTGGTGCGTGACTGGACGCGTTCCAACGCCAATTGGTTCGACGCCGTGCAGATCGAGAAGCGCCTGATGAGCATCATCCTGACGCTGATCGTCGCGGTCGCCGCCTTCAATCTGGTGTCCACGCTGGTGATGACAGTGACCGACAAGCAGAGCGACATCGCCATCCTGCGCACGCTCGGCGCCAGCCCGCGCTCCATCATGGGTGTGTTCATCGTGCAGGGCGCGGTGGCCGGCGTCATCGGCACGCTGTCTGGCGTGGGCCTGGGGCTGTTGGTGGCCTGCAATATCGACGTCATCGTGCCCACCATCGAGCGCCTGCTCAACGTCAGCTTCCTGCCCGGCAGCATCTACGTCATCAGCCAGATGCCCAGCGACCCGCAGCAAGGCGACATCGTGCCGATTGCGCTGGTGTCCCTGGCCCTGTCCTTCCTCGCCACGCTCTACCCAAGCTGGCGCGCCAGCCGCGTGCAGCCGGCGGAGGCGCTGCGTTATGAGTGATCAGATTCTTCAGGCCGCGGCCTTGACCCGCCGCTTCAGCGAAGGCGGCCTGGACGTCACCGTGCTCAAGGGCGTGGACCTGCATGTGTCGCGCGGCGAGACGCTGGCCATCGTCGGTGCTTCGGGCTCGGGCAAGAGCACGCTCTTGCACCTGCTCGGCGGCCTGGACGTGCCGACCTCGGGCGCCGTCACGCTGATGGGCCGGTCGCTGGCGTCCATGGATGAGGCCGAGCGTGGCCGCTGGCGCAACCAGCAGCTGGGTTTCGTCTACCAGTTCCACCACCTGCTGCCCGAGTTCTCGGCGCTGGACAACGTCGCGATGCCGCTGCGCATCCGCCGCCAGACGCCTGCCCAGGCGCGCGAAACGGCCGCCGAGATGCTGGCCCGCGTCGGCCTGAAGGAGCGTGTGCAGCACCGCCCGTCCGAGCTGTCGGGTGGCGAACGCCAGCGCGTGGCCATCGCCCGGGCCCTTGTCACCCGCCCGGCCTGCGTGCTGGCCGACGAGCCCACCGGCAACCTCGACCGCGACACCGCCGCGGTCGTCTTCGAGCTGATGCTGGAGCGCGCCCGCGAGTCCGGCACCGCCTTCGTTCTCGTCACCCATGACCGCGACCTGGCGGCGCGCTGCGATCGGCAGCTGCTGCTGGTGGCGGGCCAGTTCCAAGCCCCTGCAACGACCGCATGACCCCGCGATTCATCCTCAAGCTTTCATGCCCCGACCGCGCCGGCATCGTGCATGCCGTCACCGGTGTGCTGCTGCGCGAAGGCGGCAACATCCTGACCTCCCACCAGCATGGTGACGCTGACCATGCGCGCTTCTTCATGCGCATCGAGTTCGAGGCCAAGGCCGAGGAGGCCGCACTGCAGGCCGCGTTTGCGCCGCTGGCCGCCCAGTTCGACATGGATTGGGAGCTGGTGGCCCGCGCCCGCAAGACCCGTGTGCTGCTGCTGGTGTCCAAGCTCGGCCATTGCCTGAACGATCTGCTGTTCCGCGTGCAGACCGGGCACTTGCCCATCGAGATCCCGGCCATCGTCTCCAACCACCGCGACTTCTATCAGCTCGCGGCCTCGCACAACATTCCCTTCCACCACTTCCCGCTGCTGGGCGCCACCGACGCACAGAAGCAGGCGCAGGAAGCCAAGATCCGCGAAGTGGTGGCCGAAAACCAGATCGACCTCGTCGTGCTGGCGCGCTACATGCAGATCCTGTCGCCCGAGCTGTGCCGCGACCTGAGCGGCCGGGCCATCAACATCCACCACAGCTTCCTGCCCAGCTTCAAGGGCGCCAAGCCCTATCACCAGGCCTACGAGCGTGGTGTCAAGCTGATCGGTGCGACGGCCCATTACGTGACCAGCGACCTCGACGAGGGCCCGATCATCGAGCAGGAAGTCGCCCGCATCGACCACAGCATGCCGCCCGAACAGCTCGTGGGCATCGGCCGCGACATGGAATGCGTGGCGCTGGCGCGGGCCATCCAGTGGCATGCCGAGCACCGGGTGTTGCTCAACGGCAACCGCACGGTGGTGTTCCGGTGAGTTAACGCCCAGGGAGCCAGCATGATCAGTCCAGAACTTCGCTCTCAGTTGATTGATGCTTTGGCGGAGTCGGACAGCAACACTAGAGACGATCGCGCTGATCGCTTGGTTTGGCTCTCAATGCTGCCCACGGCACCTCCTGTACTCATCGGGCGATTTGAGCAGTTTCGTCTTCGAGAGGAGGCGCGAGTTTGTTTCGTACAAGGCAACTTCATCGCTGTCGTCTTGACGGCCCTTGCGCTCATTGAACAGACACTGACCGAGGAGCTACTCCATTTGGGCCTGAGCGACGACAAGGTCCCGAAGTCAACGCAGCGGTTGTTTGACTTGGCACATGAGCGTGGGATCTTGAGTGCGGAGCAGATAAAGCGGGCCCACATGGTGCGAGAGCACCGGAACCCGCTAGGGCACTTCCGTCCGCCAGACGATCCGAAAGGCCCTGTCCGGCGCTACCGCGAAGGTGACTTGCATCCCGATCGAATGCTTGAGGATGATGCAAAGGAGGCAATCTCACTCGCCTTCGATTTGTTCGTGCAAACCATTCGCCTCGTCAAGTTTGAATAGAGATTCACCGTGTCTTGGATAGACACCCACTGCCACCTCGACGCGGCCGAGTTCAACGCTGACCGCGACGCCGTCGTCGCGCGTGCCAGGGCCGCGGGCGTCGCGCAGATCGTCATTCCCGCCGTCGATGCGCACAACCTCGACACGGTGCGCCTGCTGGCCATTCAGCACGACTTCACCTACGCCCTGGGCATCCATCCGCTGTGCGTGATGGGCGCCGCCGCGGGCGATCTGGAAAAACTCGCCGAAGCGGTGGAGACGCATCATGCCGATCCGCGCCTCGTCGCCGTCGGCGAGATCGGCCTGGACTATTTCGTCGAGGGCATCGACCCCGACACCCAGCAGCATTTCTACGTCGAGCAGCTCAAGCTCGCCAAGCGCGCTGGCCTGCCGGTGCTGCTGCATGTGCGGCGCAGCGCCGACAAGCTGCTGGCCGGCCTGCGCCGTGTCGGCTTCACGCAGGGCGGCATTGCGCATGCCTTCAATGGCAGCGAGCAGCAGGCGCAAGCCTTCATCAAGCTGGGCTTCAAGCTCGGCTTTGGCGGCACGCTGACGTTTGAGCGCTCGCTGCAGATCCGCCGCATCGCGGCCAGCGTGCCGGATACGGCGCTCGTCATGGAGACTGATGCGCCGGACATCCCGCCGCAGTGGCTCTACAAGACGGCCGAGCAGCGTGAAGCCAGCCCTGGCCAGGCGCGCAACGAGTCGGCCGAGCTGCCGCGCATTGCCGAAAGCCTGGCCGAGCTGCGCGGCTGGACGCTTGAGCAGACGGCGGCAATCACCAGCGCCAACGCGCGCGCCGCGCTGCCACGGCTGGGCTGATCAGGCCTCGCCGAAATTCAGCGACAGGTCCACGCGGTCGCCGATGCGCAGGGTCCCCGTGCCGTCGCCACGCGCATAGACACCGAACTGCACTGGTGCGCCCGGGGCGCGCTCGGCGCTGAGCCGGGTCAAGGCGTCCAGCACGACCGGCTGCGGTTCGCCGCTCGCCGGGTCCACCGTTGGCACGACGCAGCGCACGCAGACCGTTGTGCGGCGCAGCGTCAGTGCGCCGACGCGGGCCTCGACCAGGATGTCCTCGATGAAGGGCGGCAGGTCGCCGCCGTCTTCGGCGCTGAGCAGCAGATTGGGTCGCGCACGCTGTGCCGGCCCGTTCAGCGGCTGGGCCATGGCGTCCTGCCAGGACTGCAGCGAACCCTCGCCGACGATGTGCAGTGCATTGAGGATGGGCCGGCGCTGTGCCTCAATGCTCAAGCGCACCAGCCGCAGCGGCTCGCCCGTGGTCGCCTTCAGCAGCGCGGCCGCGTCTTCGCCAGCATCCCAGACCTGCAGCACGTCGAAGTCCTGGCGTTCGCCGTTCCAGCCGCGCACTTCCAGCGCGTCGCCGCCTTCGCCGGGCACTGTCAACGATCGGCCCAAGGCCTGTAACTCAAGGTCCGAGCCCACCAACCGGGCGTGGACCAGCGCGAGCCGTGGGTGCGCGCCCATCCAGGTCAGCTCGCCGCCCGCGTCGACGATGCCCCAGCCGCGGTCGCCCACGGGCCAGCCGTCGCCGTCCAGCAGCAGGGTATTGACGGCTTCGCCGGCGCACGACTTGACGGGGTAGCGCCACAGCCCGGCGACGCGGGCGGTCAGGTCAGCCATGGTTTCTCCAGGTTCAGCGATTGCGCGGCGCGAGGGGCGTTTCGGGCACCGGGTAGCCGGCGGCGCCAAAGGTCGCGACGACGGCCTTGTGGGTGTCGAAGTAGACCTGCCAGTAATGGTCCGTGTGGCAGTACGGCCGCACGCACAGCAGCGGGCCTTCGGGCGTGAACTGCAGGATCTCGATATCGGGCGCCGGCTTGGCCAGCACATTGGGAATGGCCGCGATGGCCGGACGCAGCCGCGCGATGGCGTCCAGCGGGTCCACGCTGTTGGCGACCTTGGCCAGGCAGTCGACGCGGCGGAACGCCTGCGCCGAGTAGTTCTGGATGGCGCTGCTGAACACGGTGTTGTTGCCGACCAGGGTGTGCACGTTGTCCGGCGTGTTGATAGTCGTGCCAAAGAGGCCAATCTCGGTCACCGTGCCGGTCACGCCACCGGCCTGCACGAAGTCGCCCACCTTAAAAGGGCGCAGCACCTGCATGAAGACACCGGCCGCGAAGTGGGTCAGCAACCCGCCCCAGGCGGTGCCGATAGCCAGGCCCGCGCCGGCCAGCAAGGCGGCGAAGGAGGTGGTCTTGACGCCGAAGATGTCCAGAATCGCGAGGATCAGCACCAGGTTCAGCAGCACGCTGAGGATGGAGCGCAGATAGGTGGCCAGCGTCGAGTCGATGCGCTTGCCGCGCTCCAGCGCCGCCGAGAACACACGCAGCGCGATTGAAATGAGCCACCGGCCCACGACCCAGGCGGCGATGGCCGCGAGAATCTTCAAGCCGAAGTCCACGCCCTGGGTGCTGAGAAACAGCCAGATGGCTTCCGTATTCATCATGTCGAGTCACTCCCTGTGAAAACCCGCGCATCGTCGCAGCTGCCGGCCGTGTTTGCCAGGCCTCCAAACCCCGAAATCGAGCGTCTTGTCGGCCTCGCGCCGGTGTTTGACGCCCAGGCCCGCCTGCTGGTGCTCGGCAGCTTTCCCGGCGCTGCTTCGCTGCAGGCAGCGCAGTACTACGCGCATCCGCGCAATGCCTTCTGGCCCGTCATGGCGGCGCTGCTGGGCGAACCGGATCTGGCGACGCGGCCCTATGCCGAGCGCCTGCAGGCATTGCGCCGCGGCCGTGTGGCGCTGTGGGACGCCGTGGCTGCCTGCCGGCGC
The DNA here is from genome assembly GCF_054049335.1 of Roseateles sp. P5_E1. Lineage (NCBI taxonomy): Bacteria > Pseudomonadati > Pseudomonadota > Betaproteobacteria > Burkholderiales > Sphaerotilaceae > Roseateles > Roseateles sp. P5_E1. The sequence continues at coordinate 5,178 of NZ_JBFUMN010000059.1, read as the reverse complement.
GAGGGCAGCCTGGACACGGCCATCGAAGCCGCCGAGCCGAGCGATCTGATTGATCTCGTCACCCGGCTGCCGCAGCTGCGCGCGATTGCCTGCAACGGCGCGCTCGCTCACCGGCAGACGCTGCTGGCCCTGGGCGACGTGGCCTTGCCCGTGCTGCGACTGCCGTCGACGAGCCCAGCGCATGCCGGCCTGAGCCTGGCAGACAAGATCGCCGCCTGGCGGGCCGGGCTGGCGCCGTATCTGGTGGCCTAGGATCCCGCCTATGACAAGACTGCTGACGGCCGGGCGATGAAGCCCAAGCCAACGACCTGGGGCCCGGCGACGCTGAGCGAATTCGACGGCGTGCGTTTTCTGCACCTGGACTCGATCTGGGTGCAAGGTGCGATGCGCATTCGCAAGCCGGATCAGCTGGAGCTGGAGTACATCCAGCGCATGTGCGCCTGGATGTTGTGGCGGGACCCGGCCGCACTGGGCGAAGGCCATGCCGTGCAACTCGGCCTGGGCGCCGCGGCGCTGACGCGCTTTTGCCATGGCCAGCTGAAGATGCGCACGACGGCGGTGGAGATCAACCCCGAGGTCATCGCCGCCTGCCGGCAGTGGTTCCGTCTGCCGGGCAACGATGCCCGGTTGAGCGTCGTCAACGGCGACGCCGCGGCCTGGGTCAATGACAGCGCCAACCTGCAGACGGTGGATGTGTTGAGCGTGGATCTCTACGACCATGACGCTGCGTCGCCCGTGCTGGACGACGAGGCCTTTTACGCCGCCTGCCGTGGCGTGCTGGCGGACGGCGGGCTGATGACGGTCAATCTGTTCGGCCGCAGCGCGAGCTTTGCGCGCAGCGCATTGCGCATCGCCAAGGCCTTCGGGTCGGACCAGGTCTGGAGCCTGGCGCCCACCAAGGAGGGCAACACCGTCGTCGTCGCGGCGCGCGGCGTGCAGGTGCCACATCGTGACATCCTGGAGCAGCGCGCAGCTAATATCGAATCGCGCTTCAAGTTGCCGGCCCGCAAATGGCTTAGGCTGGTGCGGCCGCTGCCGATGAGCATCCTCAACGCCCTTTGAGAAGCCGAGCCTCGATGTCGACCAAGTCCAAGCCACTGGCTGCCCCCACGAAGACTGAAGGCCGCCTGGAATGGCGCCAGCTGCTGCATTGGCTGCAGGAGGATGGCCTCATCGACGAAAGCCAGGTCCAGCGCACGGAGCAGCGCTTCGCGGCCGGCGATAGCGCCTTGCATCCCCTCGTTCGCCTGGGCCACGCCGCTCTGGTGCGCCTGTCGACTGGCAAGCCACTGGATGTGGACGCATTGTCCGAATGGCTGGCAGTGCGCGCCAAATTGCCTTATCTGCGCATCGACCCGCTGAAGGTGGACGTGGGCCGCGTCGGCGACGTGATGTCCATCGGCTATGCCGAAGCCAAGCGCTGCCTGCCGGTGCAGTTCGGCCTCAATGACGTGACGATCGCGACATCCGAGCCCTTCGACATCAGCTGGGTCGCGCAGATTGAGTCGCATGTGCGCAAGCCCATCAAGCTCGTCATTGCCAACCCGCTGGAGATCGCGCGCTACACGACCGAGTTCTTCACGCTGGCACGTTCGGTACGCGCCGCAGCCAAGGCGGGCGAGCAGAGCCAGGTGGCCAGCTTCGAGCAGCTTGTCGAACTCGGCAAGACCAACAAGCAGCTCGATGCCAATGACCAGGGCGTCGTACAGGTCGTCGACTGGCTGTGGCAATACGCCTTCGACCAGCGCGCATCGGACATTCACCTTGAACCGCGCCGCGAGATGGGTGTCATCCGTTTCCGCATCGACGGCGTGCTGCATACGGTCTACCAGCTGCCACCGACGGTGATGGGCGCAATGACCTCGCGCATCAAGCTGCTCGGCCGCATGGACGTCGTCGAGAAGCGCCGCCCGCTGGATGGCCGCATCAAGACGCGCAACCCAGCCGGCGACGAAGTTGAAATGCGGCTGTCGACGCTGCCGACCGCCTTCGGCGAGAAGATGGTCATGCGCATCTTCGACCCCGAGACCGCTGTCAAGGATCTGTCGTCCCTGGGCTTCGGCCAGCACGACTCCGACCGCTGGGAGAGCCTGGTCAAGCAGCCCCACGGCATCATCCTGGTGACCGGCCCGACCGGCAGCGGCAAGACGACGACGCTGTACTCGACGCTCAAGCGCCTGGCGACCGAAGAGGTCAATGTCTGCACCATCGAAGACCCCATCGAGATGATCGAGCCGGCCTTCAACCAGACCCAGGTGCAGAACGTGCTGGATCTCGGTTTCGCCGAAGGCCTGCGCGCGTTGATGCGCCAGGATCCGGACATCATCATGGTCGGCGAGATTCGCGACCTGGAGACGGCCGAGATGGCTATCCAGGCCGCGTTGACGGGTCACCTCGTCTTTAGCACCTTGCATACCAACGACTCGGTATCGGCGATCACGCGGCTGATGGACCTGGGCGTGCCGAGCTATCTGATCAGCGCCACCGTCATTGGTGTGCTGGCCCAGCGGCTGGTGCGCACCCTGTGCCCGCACTGCAAGCAGCCCGACCCCATGGTCACGCGGGAGAACCTCAATGAGCTGGTGCGGCACTGGCGCCTGGGTGGAGGCGTCAAGCCTTTCAAGCCGGTGGGCTGCCTGGAATGTCGCAATACGGGTTTTCGCGGCCGTGCTGGCCTTTACGAACTGTTGACCGTTTCAGAAGGCGTCAAGGCCTCGGTCGCTGACCTGGCCGCGCTGCGTCGTCAGGCCATGCAGGAGGGCCTGCGCCCACTGCGCTTGGCCGGCGCGATGAAGGTGGCGGAAGGGGTGACGACGGTGGAGGAGGTGTTGCGCAGCACGCCGTCCTGGGAAGGCTAGTCTCTCTTGTCTTACGTGTAATCCACAGTCGGGCAGCGTCGACCCGACTGCCAGAATCACCGGCAAGAAAACGCGCGCCCGCGGCGCGCCGGAGGCGACAAGCAATGAAGATCAAAAGCCAGCGGGACTTCTGGTCCGGGCTGATGTTCCTGGTGGTGGGCGTGGCGTTCGCATGGGGCTCGACGGAATACTCCTTCGGCACCTCGGCCCGACCAGGCCCGGGTTATTTCCCCTTCGGCCTGGGCATCCTGCTGGCCTTGCTGGGCGGCCTCGTGCTTTTCAAGGCGTTGACGCTGGAATCAGAAGGCGGCGATCCCATCGGCGCCATTGCCTGGCGCCCTTTGCTCATCATCGTCGCCGCTATCGCCGTCTTCGGCGTCGCGCTGCCCCGCCTGGGGCTGGCCTGCACGCTACCGTTGCTCATCACGTTGTCCGCCTTGGCCGGCAATGAGTTCCACTGGCGTGATGTGTTGATCAGCAGTGTTGTGCTGACGGTCGGCAGTTGGGCGCTGTTCATCCTTGGCCTGAAGCTGACCATCCCGCTCTGGCCCATCTACATCACGGGCTGAGGGCACCATGGACCTGCTGAACAATCTGGGTCTTGGGTTCCATACGGCGCTGACGCTGCAGAACCTGATGTACTGCTTCTTCGGGTCGGTGCTGGGAACGCTTATTGGCGTGCTGCCCGGTCTGGGGCCCGTCGCGACCATCGCGATGCTGCTGCCGTCCATCTACACGCTGGACGCCACACCTGCCCTGATCATGCTGGCCGGTATCTATTACGGCGCTCAATACGGAGGCTCGACGACGGCCATCCTGATCAATGTGCCGGGTGAGTCCAGCTCCGTCGTGACGGCCATCGACGGCTATCAGATGGCCCGGCGCGGCCGTGCCGGTGCGGCGCTCGCGGCCGCCGGCCTGGGTAGCTTCTTCGCCGGCTGCGTGGGCACCATCATCATCGCGGCCTTCGCGCCGCCGCTGACCGAGCTGGCCTTCAAGTTCGGCTCGGCCGAGTATTTCTCACTGATGGTGCTCGGCCTGGTCGGCGCCGTTGTGCTCGCGTCGGGATCGCTCATCAAGGCCATTGCAATGATCGTGCTTGGCCTGCTGCTCGGGCAGATCAACACCGACGTCATCACCGGCACGGCGCGCTTCTCCTTCGATGTTCCTGAATTGACTGACGGCATTGGCTTCGTGGTCATCGCCATGGGCGTGTTCGGCTTCGGGGAAATCATCGCCAATCTGGGTCAGCCCGAAGAACATCGCGAGGTCTTCACCAAGGAGGTGAAAGGCCTGTGGCCGACGAAGGAAGACTTCAAGGAGGCCTGGCCTTCGGTGCTGCGGGGCACGGCCCTCGGCGCTGTGCTGGGAGTGTTGCCCGGTGGCGGCGCGCTGCTGGCCTCTTTCGCGTCCTACACCTTGGAGAAGAAAGTCGTCCGCAATCCTCGTGTGCCCTTCGGCAAAGGCGCCATCCAAGGGGTCGCCGGCCCAGAAAGCGCCAACAACGCCGGTGCGCAGACCTCTTTCATTCCGATGCTCACGCTTGGCATTCCGCCAAATGCTGTGATGGCGCTGATGGTGGGTGCCATGACCATCAAGGGCATTCAGCCGGGGCCTCAGGTCATGACGAGCAACCCGGAGCTGTTCTGGGGGTTGATCGCATCGATGTGGATCGGCAATCTGATGCTGATCGTGCTCAACCTGCCTCTGATCGGCATTTGGATCAAGTTGCTGACAGTGCCCTACCGGTTTCTCTTTCCGGCCATCGTCGTCTTTTGCTGCATTGGCACCTACTCGCTGAACAACAACAGCTTTGACGTCTATATGACTGCGGCGTTTGCGCTGCTGGGCTACGTCTTCTACAAGCTGAGCTGCGAGCCGGCGCCGCTGCTGCTGGGCTTCATTCTGGGGCCCATGATGGAAGAGAACCTTCGCAGGGCGTTGCTGCTGGCGCGGGGCGACTGGAGCACATTCCTGACCCGTCCACTATCCGCCGGATTGCTGATTGCAGCGGCACTGATGATCGTCGTCGTGATGCTGCCGTCCATCAAGAGCAAGCGCGAGGAAGCTTTCCACGAAGAGGCGTGACGGTCGCCCGCTGACTGCCTGACTCTTGCCTTGACGTCGGTCGTCCGCGGTCGTCGGCCGGACTCACGGCGTTCTGACGGCGAGCATTGCAAGCCAACGTCGATTGAATACGTTCCCGCCTGCTGATCCAGTAAAAAACTGGCGCGGCTTCCGCATCCGAAAAACCTATGCTACAGTCGTGGGCTTCGCTGATCACAACGCAGCGCTTGCCGGGAACGGCGGATGGTTGTGA
>NZ_JBFUMN010000058.1:0-32422 GCF_054049335.1 Roseateles sp. P5_E1 | reverse complement strand
GGGGGGGGGGGGGGGGGGGGGGGGGGGGGGGGGGGGGGGGGGGGGGGGGGGGGGGGGGGGGGGGGGGGGGGGGGGGGGGGGGGGGGGGGGGGGGGGGGGGGGGGGGGGGGGGGGGGGGGGGGGGGGGGGGGGGGGGGGGGGGGGGGGGGGGGGGGGGGGGGGGGGGGGGGGGGGCGGGGGGGGGGGGGGGGGGGGGGCCGGCGAGGGGCCGGGCGTGTGGCCCGGCACCACCTGCGGCGGAGGTGGCAACTGGTCGTGCGTCGTGCCGTCCCCGTTGCCGGCCGAGGGTTCCGTCGGCACGGGCGTGGGTGCGGGCGGGCTTACGGGCRGAGCCGGAGGCAGATGGTCCTTGGTGGTGTCACCGTTGCCGTTGGAGGGCACGCTGGGGACGGGCGCCGGAGCGGGGCTGGGCACCGGCGCGGGCGGCGGCGGATTGGGACCGGGACCCGGAGCCGGTGAAGGTGACGGCGAGGGCGAGGGTGAGGGCGAGGGCCCTGGGGATGGCGAAGGTCCAGGTGACGGCGCGGGCGCGGGGCTCGGGGCGGGCGGCGTGGGCGCCGGTGCCGGGGGGCGCGGCGGGCTGGGCAGGGCGTCGAGGTTCTCGGCCTCCTGGCTCGACACCGGGTGGCCGGTCGTGTAGACCTTGGCGCCGGTGTTGGACAGCACCACGTCGCCCGCTGATGCGATGCGGATGTCGCCGGTGGTCGAGCGCACCGGCACGGTCGGCGGGGCTTCGTTGCCGGTGGCGGCGCGGCCGATGGTGAGCTTGCTGCCGAGGGCATCGGCGCGCGTGGCCAGCAGGTCGGCGGAGGTGAGGTCGGCGCCGGCCACCAGCCGAAGGCTGCCGGCGCGGGCGCTGACGGCGACCCAGTCGTCCAGCGGCGTGCCGGCGCTGTTGTTGGGCGACTGGAAGCCGGCGCTGAGGCCGTGGTCGACCGTCAGGTTGCCGGCCGCGCGCAGCGTGACCGAGGTCTCGCCGGCGTGCGGCATGGCCTCGCGGTCGGCCTTGACGAGCAGCGGCAGGTTCCAGTCGGCGGTCAGGTGCATGTCGCCGCTGGACCGCAACTCGGCGCCGGCGTGCACGCGCATGCGCGGCTGCAGACTGCCCGGCGCCTGGCTGGGCTGCAGGGCACTCAGGCGCTGCGAGATGGCTTCGGCGTTGGCGTCGAGGAAGGCGCGGCTCTCGTGGTCGACGAAGGCGGTGCCGAAGCTGCCGGGGACGGGGCCGGGCACGGGGGTTGGCGATGGCGCGGGGGGCGTCGGCATAGGCGACGGGGCGGGGACCGGGGCGGCCGAGCCGTCGGGCAGCTGGTCGCGCGTGGTGGTGTCGCCATTGCCGGCCGAGGGTTGGGTGGGGCTGGCCGCATCGGCCAGGGCCTGGGCGGCCGGCAGGGCGCCGGCCGGAAGCGGTGGCGCCGGCGGCAGCTTGCTGCGCGTGCTGTCGTTGTCGGCCGGCGGCACCTGGGGTGAGGGCGCCGGCGCGGGCGTGGGGGCTGGTGTGGGTGAAGGTGTCGGGGCCGGGCTGGGCGCCGGTGCCGGCGTGGGTGCGGGAGCCGGAGCAGCCGACGGCGCGCTGCCGACGCCGATCTCGGTCACGTCGCGGTAGACCTTGGCAGCTTCGACGTCGACCAGCGAGACGCCGCTGAGCTGGGCGCCGATGGGCTTGATTTTGATGTCGCTGCCGATGCCGATGCCGCTGCCATCGCTAGCCAGGCCGTCGCGAGAGGCGCGCAGCAGCAGGCCGCCACCCTGGGCGGCGCTGGCGCCATGGGTGGCGATGCGGGAGCCCTCGGCGAGATCGATCTGGCCAGTGCTGCTGTGGAGCTCGATCTCTCCGCCCTGGCCGGTGCGGCTGGAGGCGAGCAGGGCCGCGCCGGCGTGCAGGGTCAGGTCTTCACCGGCCGCGAGCACCAGGCTGCCGGCGTCGCCGCGCGTGCTGCTGGCGTCCAGCACGCCGGCAATGTCGAGGCGGCCGGCATCGCTGACGAGGCGCACTTCGCTGGCGACCAGCGTGGTGCCCGCAGCGAGTTGCTGCGCACCCAGGCGGTTGCGCACGCTGATGGACTGGCCGAATTCGCCGGGCGCCAGGCGCGCGGCCAGCGCCGTCAAGTCGATCGCGTCGCGGCTGTCGATGGCGAGGCTGGCACCTGCGCCGCGCAACGCGCCGCCCAGCTCGATGCGGCCTTGCGCGGCCGACAGGCTGAGCCGGCCGCCATCGCCGCCACCGATGCCGGAGACGTCGAGCGCGGAGCCTGCATCCACGGCAAGGTTGCCGGCCATGCTTTGCAGCGACAGGCTGCCTGCGGGCAGGGCGACCGTCTGGCCGGCGACCTGGACGGTCTGGCCGGCCACGCTGACGATGGAGTTCGCCGCGGTATGCAGCAGGCCGGTGCTGGTGAGGTCGACGCGGCCGCCACGCAGCTCGATGCGGCTGGCCTGTTCGATGCTGGCGGCCTCGACGGCCAGCCGGCCGCCCGCCTGCTGCCGGGCGATGACCGCAGCGCCGGGGGTGGTAGTGCTGACCAGACGCAACGCGCCGCTGGCGCGCAGGCGGGTGTCGGCGCCGCCGGCATTGCCGATCAGCGCGGCGCCGAGGTTCAGGTCGCCCAGGGCCGAGAACTGGCCGGCGCCCTGCAGCCACAGCGCCTGGCCGGCCTGCCAGTTCGTCGTGGCGGCGACGCTGGCCCGGGCACCGCCGGCCAGCGTCAGGTCTTGCGTGGCCTGCAGCGTCAACTGCCCGCCGCGGCTGGCGCCGAGGGTGGGTGCGATGCCGCTGCGGTTGCCGAGCACGAGCTGGCCGGCGCGCACGACGGCTTCGCCGGCGGTGGGCGCGCGCAGCAGCGGCGCGTCCAGCGTCAGCTTGCCGGGTTGCACGCCGCCGAGGCTGTCGCCAGCGGCGAGGTCGATGCTGGTGTAGCTGCGCAGCGTCAGGTCGGCGTTGCTGCCCAGGCCGGTGAGCCAGCTCGGGTCGATGCGCAGGCGCTGCGGGTCCGTTCCCGCGCCGCCGAGATCGAGGCCGCCGGCGCCCAGGGCCAGGGTCGCAGCCTGCAGCGCCAAGCCGCTGCCCAGGCGTGCCTGGCCCGAGCTGTCCAGCGCGAGGGCGCCGCCTGCGGCGGTGAAGTTGACCTGGTCGCCGACGACCAGCCGACCGCTGAAGGCCTGCGGCGTGCTGCGCAGCAGTTCGGCCTGGGCATTGCTGCTGACGCGCACCGCGGCGCCGTCGCCGTCGACGCGGTATTGCCAGGGGTTAGAAGAGGCCAGCGGCGTGGCCGGGGCCGGAGCGGCGAGCGTGCTGCCGGACTCCAGCGTCAGCGTGTCGCGCGCGGCCAGGGTCAGGTCATGGGCCGACAGCACCGTGCCGGCGGCGACGCGCAGTTCGCGGGCCTGAACGTCGAGTGCCAGCGCGTCGGCTGCGGTGCCAGTGGGGCGGGCGCCGAGCACCAGGTTCTGCACGTCCAGTTCGGCTAGCTGGGTGGGGTTGAGCAGCAGGGTGCGGCTGTCGCCGGTGGCGAGCTGGCCGCCGACCTGGATCCGCTCCGCGGCGATGTAGACCTCGGCACCCCGGCCGGGCACGGCGGCGCTGGCGTCCTGCTGCAGGCTGCCGACGGCACTGCGCAGCGTCGCCTCCAGGTTCATCTGCTGGCCGGCCAGCACCAGGCGGCCGGCGTCGCGAGCGCCGGCCGGCACCAGGGCGCCGGCCTTGGCCGCGTTGGTGGCGAACTGGACGTCAAAGTCGGTGAGGCGGATCTCGGCACGCTTGCGGGCCTGGGCCGAGGTCTCCAGCGTCCAGCTGCCTGGCAGGGCGGCCTGCAGCGGCGTGCCGGCGTCGGCCAAGCGCGCACCGATGAGCTGGCTGCCGTCGGCCTGGGTGACGGCCGTGCCCAGGGCCGCGGGTGTGCCGCTGGCCGGGCGGATCAGATAGGCGCCGTCCAGCACCGCGTAACGGGCCGGCAGCAGCGTGTAGCGGCCGGCGGGCAAGGCGGCGCCCTCGCCGATGATGATCTCGCGACCCGGCACGGGCGTGGAGGTGGCGAGCGACGGGTCCCACATGCCTTGCAGCTTGCGGCCGGGCAGCAACGCAAAGGCGCCGTCGCTGCCGGTGAAGGCGTCCCTGGAGCCGCCGGGGCCGGGCACGAATTGCCAGCCCTTCAATTCGCCGCCGCCGCTGAGGTCGACGACAGCGCCGGCCTGCAGGTCCAGACTTGGCGCTTCGAGCACAACGGTCTTGGCCAGCGGCGCCGTCAACTTGAGCTGGGAGGCGGTGTCGCGTGCAGCATTGCTGGGTGGCGACCAGCTGTCGCCGTTGAACTGGCCATACAGCAGGGTCTGGCCGGCGCTGCTGACCGAGGTCTCGCTGCCGGGTTTGAGCGTGAGCTGCTCGCTGGCCTGCAGGCTGATACTGCCGAAGGGCGCGCGCAGCACGCCGGCCTGCTCGATCTGTACGGCCTTGATGGTCAGCTGGCCACCCGCGCTGGCGGGCTGGTCGGCCGGCTTGTTCGTCGCCGCGATGCTGACGCGGTGGCCGCTGGCATCGATGGTGAAGGGTGTGTCGGTGGCCGGGTAAATCTGGGCGGCGTGCAGCTGCAGGTCGGCCTGGGTCAGTAGCAGGCCGGCGCGGTCGGCGTCACCGATGGCGGCGCTTTGCAGGCGCAGGTCCTGCTGGGCCGTGGCCGTCAGGTGGCCGACGCCTTGGGTGGCCAGGCGGTCGGCCAGCACGAGGCTGTTGCCGGTAAGGCTCAGCGTGGCGTCGCCGCCCTGCGCGGTGGGCAGCTCGCGCAGTTGGTTGCCGATGGCCTGCGGCCGCGTCTGCTGGTTGCGCCAGCTCAGGTTGGCGGCGGTCAGCGAAGCGCTCGCGGCGCCATCCATCGCGATGCGGGGCGTGTCCAGCGTCAGGCTGCGGTCCAGGGTGAGGCTCACGCCGTCGGCAATGCGCAGGCCGTCCTGCGCGGCCAGGACCAAATCGGCCGCATGGCCGGCGGTGATCTGGGCGGCCGAGATCGAGGCGCTGGCGCTGTCCAGCTTGTTCGGTGCGGCCAGGTCCTGGGGGCGCAGCGCAGCGCTCGTCTGGCCGGCCTGGGCGGTCAGCTGCAGCTGGCGCACCGGTGGCAGGGCGCCGGCGGTGTCGTGGGCGCCGGAGGTCAGGCTGACGGCCAGGCGACCTCCAGGTTGCGTCGCATCGCCGCCGCTGGCGCTGAACTGACCCTCCAGCACCAGGGCGCCATTGCCGCTGAAGGCCAGGCCGCCGCCGCTGCTGGCCAGCGTCTGGCGCGAGGTCTTGACGGCACCGGCCTCGCGCAGCGAAACGTCCAGCTCGCCGCTGGCGCCATCGAGCTTGATCTGCGCGCCCTGCTGCCAGATCAGGCTGCCGGCCAGATTGCCGCTCACCGTTGCGCTGACATTGCCGCCGGCCAGCACCTGGCCGCGGGTCAGCCCGTCGCTGCTGGGCGTGACCAGCGTCGTGCCGCTCACGTCGATGAGGCTTTGCGAACCCAGCCACAGGTATTGCGGGATGAGCTCGTCGCCGCTGCCGCTGCTGCGTGACACCGCGAAGCTGACCGACCCGCCGGGTGCCTTGACCTGGCCGTTCCAGGCCAGCGCCGTGCTGGCGCTCAGCTGCAGGCTGGCCTGGGGGCGCAGCACGATGCTGGACCCTGCCGCCGCGGTCAGGCTGGTGGCGCGCAGGCTCAGATTGACGACCGGCGGCTGGCTGTTGCTGGCCTGTCCGACCTGCATGGCCGAGGCCGCCGCACCACCGGTCGCGACGTTGATCGCATCGGAGGCCGGGATCCAGGTCGTGACGACGGGCGCGATGCGGGTGGCGGCGCCGAGATCGAGGGTTTGCCGACCTTCCAGCGCAAAGCTGGCGAAGCCGCCCTGATTGAAGAAGTCGCCATCGAGTGTGAGATCGGCGGCCTTGTCGCTGCTGATGGCGATGTGCTGGGTCGTCAGCGACAGCGTGGCGCCGCGCTGCATCGAGTAGCCGCGCAAGCTGCCGGCAAGGGTGAGGCGGCGTTGGTCGGCGTCATCGGTCAAGCCGGCCGTGCCGGCCGCCAGCACCAGGCTGCCGCCGGTGCCGCCACGCACGGTGCCGTTCGCATCCGCCCAGGCACCGCCCGAGACATCCAGCACCGACCCCGCCGCCGTGCTGACGGCGCCGCGGCTGCTGAGCTGGATGCTGCCGCCGCCGGTCCCTGCGGCCGAGCCGACGCCGGCGTCCAGCAGCGCATTGGTCCAGGTGCCCGAGGCGTCGAGGTTCACGCCGGCACCGACCTCGATGCCGCCGTCCAGGCTGCGTGCGAGCAGACTGCCGCCGGGCAGGCGGATGGAACTGTCCAGGCTCACGCGGCCGTTCTGCGAGTCCAGCTCCAGGCTGCCCAGCACGGGCAGGGTGAGGCTGGCGCCGGCGGGCAGTTCCAGGTCGCCGAGCGTCGCGATCTGGATGCGGCCGAAGCCGCCCTGTTCGAGCTGGGCCAGCGACAGCTCGGCGCCGGCATCGCTGGCGCGGGCCTTGATGGCGAGGCTTTGCAGCACGGCGCCGTCATAGGTCGTCGAGCCGAAGTCGCCGCCATGGCGCGGCGCGCCCAGGCTCAGGCTGCCGAGGCCCGCACGGGCGTCCAGGCCGAGCAGCTGGCGGCGGCCCTGGGTGCTGGCGCCGCTGAGGTCGCCCAGCAGGCTCAGGCGTGGCGCAATGATGCTGATGCTGCCGGCGTCGCTGCCCTCGACATAGCCGGCCTCGGTGCGCGAGCTGCCGGAGAGGCCGAAGGCGACGGTCGCGCCATTGCGGTTCCACGCGCTCTTGTTCGCGAAGGCATTGCTGATGCCAGCATAGACCTGGTCCTTGGGCGCCGTATTCAGCGTGTAGACCTGGCCGTTCTCGGCGCTCAGCAGCGTCGGGCGCACGATGGCCTCGCTGACGTTCACGCGGCCGCCGCTGACGTCGAGCGTAGCGCCGGATGCGACGCTGACCGTGCCGCCCGACACGATGCTGAGCGTGCCGCCGGCCGCCAGGCGCTCGCTGGCGCTGCGCTGCAGGCCGTTGCGGTAGCTGGCCAGGTCGCCCAGGATGTCGGATGCGGCGCGCACATCCAGCGTGACCTTGTTGCGGTAGAGCAGGCCGCTCTTCTGCAGCGGCGCGTCCTTCAGGTCGTTGCTGCCGAGCAGCTCGGTGGTCACGAAGTAGCGCTCGACGCTGACCGTCGTGTCCGTCGTGCCGGACAGGTCGATGCGGGCGCCGGCGGCGATGCTCAGCCGCCCGCCATCGGGGTTGAAGGTCTGGCCGACGCCGGGCGCCGTGTCGTACGCGGGCGTGCTGGTGGCGCGCACGGTGGCCTGGGCGCCGGGGGCGACGATGCTGGCGCCGGCCTGCAACTGGATGTCGGCGCCCGACAGCGCCAGGCGCGAGGCCGTGAAGCCGGCGTTGGCGTCGGAAGTCAGCGGCTTGCCGTCGGCGCCGACGTCCTCGGGCTTGATCGTGATCTCGCTGTTGGCCCCCAGCACCAATTGGCCGCCGGCGCGGGCGCGCTTGTACTGCGGGTCGGACGGCGGCAGGGGCTGGGTGCCGCCCTGGGCCAGCAGCAGCACCGAGCCGTTCTGGGACACGCTGGTCGTGGCCGAGATGCGGCCGAACTGGTTGACGGCCATGCCCACCAGCGTAGTGTTGCCGCGCGCGGTCGTGATCTCGCCGCTGGCGGCGTTGCTGACCTTGCCGTCGCCGGCGCTGCCGAGTTCGGCCCGGCCCACCTCGACAAGCAGGCCGCGCAGGGCCGGCACGGCGGGATTGGATTCGGAGGCGTAGACCTTCTGCTCGATAGGCGCGTCGGTGGGCAGGCGCAGATAGGCCTCGGCGCCGGCGGCGAGCACGGCCTGGCCACCGGGCGTCGTGAGCTTGCCGGCGTTGTCGACCTGCTTGGCAAACAGGAAGATGCGGCCGCCCTCGGCGCTGGCCAGGGCCGCGCCGGCGTCGACGCGCACGAAGCTTTTGTCGAACAGCGTGGCGCTGTTCTCGGGGTCGAAGCTGTAGCGGAAAGCCGGGTCGGGCCCGAGCACGTTGTTGCCGAAACCGACCTTGAAGTCCTCGTCGCGCGGGCTCAGCGTGGTGGCGATGAGGCTGCCCACATTGACCTGGGCGCCCGCGCCGAACAGCAGGCCGTTGCGGTTGTAGAGAATGAGCTCGCCGCCGTTGGTGGCCTTGAGGCTGCCGTAGATGAGGCTGGCGTTGGCGTCGTGGATGCGGTTGAGCGCGCTGGCGCCGCCGGCCGGCATGTCGAAGGTGACCGAGCTGGCCTCGCCGATGTTGAAGCTGGCCCAGTTGTAGATGGCGCGTTGGCTGGTCTGCAGCACGCTCATGTCCTGGCCGCCGCGGTCGTTGGCCGTCACGACGGGGGCGACGCCGCCGTTGCCATAGACGCGCCAGCCGCTGGCGGTGGCCTTGGGCACGGTGGCGGCAGCGGGCTTGGTCTGCGCGTCGGCCGGCCAGGGCATAGCCGCCGCGAGTGCGACGACGAGGGGATGCAGAGTCAGCGGGCGGGCCATGGCGTTCAGAACTTCACGGCCATGCGCGCATGCACGCGGCGGCCCGGTTTGGGAGCACCGGCGACGGCCTTGTGGGCCTCGGCGACCTGGAAGTCGAGATTGACCCCGCTGCGGCTGGCGAAGTGCACGCCGACGCCGGCGCCGAGCAGGGGCTGGCGGCGGTTCTGGCCGGGGTCGGGGTTGATGGTCTGCAGCCGGCCGGCATCGACGAAAGCGAGCAGGCTCAGCTCGCCGAGGTCCTCCAGCGCCGGCGAACCGGCGTGATGGCGCTGTAGCCAGGCCGCGAGGTTGGCGCTGCGCAGCTCCAGCGATGCGAGCAGGCCGTGGTCGCCGGCGGCCGCACCCTCGTAGTAGCCGCGCACCGTGTCCGCACCGCCCAGCGTGAACTGCTCCGCGCTGCTGAGCTGCTGGGACGCCAACTGGCCGGCCACGCGACCGACGAGGCTGAAGGCGTCGAAGACCTCGGTGTGGCGCAGGTCCCAGCGCAGCGTGGCGAAGCCGCCGTCGGCGCCTTTGCGCTTGCAGCGGAACTGGTCGTCGTTGCCGATGCTGCCGTCTTCCAATTCGCAGCCGTCAATGCGCCGCGCCAGCAACGGGCGCAGACCCACCGACAGGGCCAGGTTGGCCTGAAGCTGGCGCCGCGGCTCGGCCCAGTTGCCGGTGTAGGCGGCCTGCAGCGGCATGTAGCGCAGCGGTTTGCTGATGCTCAGCTCGCCAAGGCGGATCTGCTCCTGTACGTCGCGGTAGTCGAGGCCCAGGGCCAGGCTCTGGTTGCCGCGTTCGGTGGCACCGAGGTTGATGCCATAGCGCAGGCCGACGGTGTCGCCCTTGCCAACCACCTTGGTGCCGCCGAGCACCTCGACATTGCTATTGGAGTGCACGCCGTAAAAGCTCAGACTGTCGCCGCCCTGCAGCGGCAGGCCGTAGGTCAGCACGGCGACGGTGGTCTGGGCCGGCTGCGTGGGCGCGGTGGTCAGCGTCAGGCCGATGCTGTGGCCGAGCTGCCAGAGGTTGTCGTAGCGCAGGCTGCCGGTCACGCGCTCGGCCGTCGTGTTGGCGTTGTTGGCGTTGCTGGCCTCGAGCGTGCCTGACAGGGGCAGCTTGTCCTGGACCTGCAGTTCGGCTTCCACCGTGCCGGGCAGACGACCCGGGCGCAGGATGGGTTGGACGCGGCGCTCCTCCGTGGTGTTGACACTGCCGAGCTGGCGCTGGACCTCGTTGAAGTTGGGCACGTTGCCGGGAGCCAGCTCGGCGACGCGCTGGCGGATCTGGCCCTGGTCGAAATAGCGTGCGCCGGTGACGGCCAGGCGTTCGATGCGGCCCTCGATGACCTTGAGCCGCACAACGCCGCCGTCGATGCGCTGCTCGGGCAGGTCGACAAAGACGGTCAGGTAGCCGGCCGACTGGTAGGCCTTCTCCAGCGCGGCGCGCGCGGCCTCGGCGTCGTCGAGATTGCGCTGCGGGCCCATGAAGGGCATGACGGCCTTCTCGACGACGGTGTCGGGCAGCACGCTGTTGCCCTCGACCTCGAACTCGAGGATGTCAAAGCGCGGCGCTGCCTCCGGCGCGCCTTGCGCCCCGGACAGCAGCGGCGCGAGCGCCATCAACATGCCAATCAATACTCGGTTCAACACGACGGCGCCCGACCCGCGCTGTGGCGGGCCGGCTCTCTGGAGCGAATGGGTTCAGTGTTCCGGTTCGCGGTGAACCGGCGATGAAGTGGCGTGAGCCGAATGGATCACGCCGCGGGGTGGATCAGCGGCGGGAACGTATGCGCGCAGCGAGGCCTACAAGGCCGAGACTCAGCAAAGCCCAACTGCCGGGTTCCGGAACGGCGCTGACTGCGCTGCTGTAATTGAGCAGCCGGGCCGAGCCGGCATCGGCGGCGTAGTCCGTGTTGGATACGCGCTGGACCCCGACGTCTGTCGTCGCGCTGCTCGTGCCTGACTTCGCTGCTGCCTGCGTGAAGCTCAGGCGATAGAGGTTGTCCGTCCCCAGTGCCAGACCCCAGTAGCCGTTGCTGCTGAGATTGTCGAATTCATCAACGACGACCTGTCCGCTGCCGGTGGCATTGGTCAGGTAATAGAACCAGGAAGATTGGTTTACTTGGTTGGCGACGTTGTAAACGCCACTCAGATAGCTACCGCTACCGCCGCCGCCCTTCGTCGAGAACCCGCTATTGCCCGCGAAATACCCTTTTGAGGCTTCCTTGTCGAAGCTGGTCGCGTTGTCGCCGCTTGTGCGGATGTATTGGCTGGTGTCGGCGCCATTGAAGTTGAGGCCCAAGTAGAGGCGGTTCGGCATCTCACGGGCCGCGAACATGATGTCGCCGGACGCCGCGTTGTTCATGTCAGTCCAGTTGGGGTTGATCGTGCCGTCGCTCGGCCCCTGGGTGAGTGTTGTGTAAGCCTTGGTGTCTCCAGGCGTCGCCAACGATGGTCCTGAGTCGAAGGCGAACACGGCCCACCGCTGGTTTGCGGTCGTCGCAGACGCCGCGCGGAAGGCGACCAGGGCGGGGTCTGTGGCATCGAGCTTGTAGTCGTAGGTGTAGCCCGCATCCTGTTGCGCGTAGGCCCAGAACTTGTTGGCGTCGAGGCCGAGATCGCGGGTGTAGGACACCTTAGTCACCGGATCCCAAAGCACGAAAACCAGTTCCGGGCTGTCGTCGCTGCGGACGACGGCGTGAGCGTTGAGCGAGAGCGCGGCCAAGCCGGCACAGGCCAAGCCTGCACCGACGCGGCGGCTGAAGATTGTGAACATCGCCAGCTCTTTCAGTTCAGATGCTGCACCTGGGGCGGCTGGCGCGGCGCGCGGCGGCGCCAACGCCCAACAGGCCCAACGACATCAAGGCCCAGCTATCCAGCTCCGGCACGGCACTGATCGAATTGCCGATCTGCAAGGCGACGTCGTCCGCCGCGATGCTGATCAACCTTGCGACGCCGCTCTGCGCGCTGTAGTCGGTGAACGAGAGCCGATTGAGGCCCGCATCGGTGCTCACCAGACTCTTGGGGTTGGAGCCAGTGAGGGTGTAGCTGAGGATGTATTTGTTGCTGCTGGGATCCTTGATGAGGCCCCAATAGCCGTCGGCGCTCAGGTTGTCGAATTCGTCGATGACCACGGGGGCGGAGTCCACCGATCCCTCGACGAGAGCGGGTGTGATCTTGTAGAACCACGACGAGACGCCGAGTGGGTTGCCGACGCAGTAGGCGCCCGAGATGAGGCAGTCACCGTCGTTGGATCCACCGCCGCCATCGGCGGAGAAGCCGGTCGCCTTGGACGCATAGGTGGAGGTGTTGCCGGCGTTCTTGCTCGCCAGGGCGCTGCCGTTCCCGGGCGTGTTGTGGGTGCTCTGCACGATGGCCCCGCCGGTGACGGCCGTGTTCAGCGCCGTGGCGTAGTTGAACAAGCTACCCATGTTGCCGAACAGGTCAGACGAATCGTTGCCATGGAACTTGTCGAAATACTTCCGTTGGTCTGCGAGCAAGCCGTTGTTGGTCTGGGTGGCGTAGATCACCGCGAGTTCGGGCAGCGGCGCCGAGTAAACGCCCGTCACCATCCAACGCGTGGTGCTCAGGTTGGCCTGGGCGAGGAAGGCGCCGAAGGCGGCATCGCTGGCCGGGTCGATGGTCCTGAACAGCGAGGCGCCCGAGTCCTGCTGGGCGTTCACCCAGAAGTCGTTGGCGCCGATGCCGAGATCGAGCGTGTAGCTCATCTTGGCGTTGGTCTGGTCGAGCACGGTCAGCACCAGCTCGAAGTCGGTGGCGGTCTTGATGGTGGCGCCGGACAGGCCGCAGGCGCACAGCAGCAAGGCGCTTGCGCAACCCTTGCGCCAGGAGGTGAGGGCGGTGTTCATAGGTGTCGAGGGGAGACGGATGGCGGCAGTGTGGGGACAGCAGATGAAGCGGCAAAGTCCTGGGCCCTGATCCATTCAGTCCATGACCCAGGCCGAGCAGGGACAAAGGAAGGCCCGCTTCCGAACGAGCGGGCCTTGTGATTGCGGCGTGAGATAGCGGCCAGGGTTGGCCGCCACCCATGGTGCCGATCAGCGCACCATCTTCAGCACGGTGCAGCTGTTGCCGGCGGTGCGGGCCACGCGCGAGGCGAAGGGCTTGTTGCCGGCGCTCAGGACCGGGTACTGGCCGAGCGACGACCAGGCGCCGAAGGGCGCCATCACGCCTTGCTGGGTGTCCAGGTCGGCGCTGGCCAGCGAGGCCGGCTTGGGCGCACCCGTGCGGATGGCCGTGAGGAAGCTGATCTTGTCGCTGTCCAGGCCGGCGTTGCTGCTGTTGTACTGCAGCGTGGACTCGAACACGAAGTCATAGTGGCCCGTGGTGGCGCCCTTTTGCGTCGTGGCGTTCCAGCGCACCGGCTCCATGCCGTCCAGCTTCACATAGCGATAGCCCTTGTCACCGCCGTTGGCCAGCGGGTTGTTTTCGCGGCCCAGCACGGCCAGGCCGTAGGCGCCGGAGATGTTGTTTACGGTGGTGCCCAGGCAGGTCTCGACACCGCCGGTGCCCGACTGCTCGTTGACGAGATAGCCACCGGTGGCGGCGTGCGTGGGTGCGGTGTTGCTGACCTGGCGCAGGACGGCCGCAACGTCGTTGGCGCAAGGGTTCTGCGCGAAGTAGATGTTGGAGGCGGCTTGCGTGCCGGAGCCGGGTTGGCGGCGGCAGACGTTGAAGGCCTTGGTGTTGACGGAGGCGTCGACGGACTCATCGATGACCAGACCCCAGCCACGCTTGGTCGTGGCGGAGGCGGACAGGCCGCCGGTCAGCATGGCGCGCACAAAGCTCGTGGGCACGGTGGGCTGGGGCAGGCTGTCGATGTCGGCGATGGTCTTGCCGGCGGACTCGGTCGGGAACTGGGTCTTCTGCAGGGCGAAGTAGGCCTGCTTGTTGACGGCCACGCCGAAGATACCCTGCACGAAGGAACCGACAACCACGTTGCTGAAGTCCACCGGAGCCACCGCGCCGGAAGCCGGGTCGCCGGCGACGGAGTCGGCCAGGTTGGGCGCCTGGTTCAGGATGTTGGGTTCGACGTCGGAGATGCCGGCGTCGGAGACGCGGCTCTCGGTGCCCGAGCAGAGGTAGTTCGGGATCTGGATGTCGCTGAAGGCCGGGTTGGGCGTGACGGCGCAGGTGGCGTCGTCAGCGATCTTCATGTGGGCGATGGCCGAGTTCAGGGCGATCGGGTTGACACCCTGGCCCGAACCGCCCTGATCACGCTTGTACATGACGACGGGCGTGCCGACGGGATAGGCGCCGACGGCGACGTTCAGGTTGCAGGCATAGGCGCGGTGGTTGACGCCGTCGGTAGCATCGACCGGCAGCGTGCCGTTGAAATAGACGTGCAGGCTCGCCGCATTGCAGACTTCCTGCATATAGGCGCCCAGCGACAGGCGCAGAGCCGAAGCGCCGGAGATCGAGACTTCCTTGATCGTGCCGGCGGTACGGGCGGCGGCGATCTGGGTCGGGGTCAGGGCTTGGGCGCCGGAGACGGCGACGAGGCCGGCGGCGAGGGCGAGGAGGCGCAGTTTCATGGTGATCGTCCTGGTGATCGAAAGGGCGTGGCAATCCCGCGCGTCCGTACAGGGACGCGAGAGGCACCAAAGGGGGGTCACCGCCGCAGGTGCGGCGGCCAAGGGCAACCGCTTAGATAGCGCGGCGGCGGGCGACGAAGCAGACGGCAGCCAGGCCGGCAACCAACAGCGCGTAGGACTCGGGTTCCGGCACCGCGGCCGTGACGGCCAGGGTCGTGCCGTTGAAGCTGGCGGTCAGACCGAGCTGAGTGGCGATGATGGGCAGGGTGGGGTCGCTGCCGTCGGTGGCGTCACCTTGCAGCAGGAAGAGCTTGGAGCTGTCGCCGACCTTGTTGCCGATGAAGGTGTTGGCATCGCTGAAGCGGAAGAAGTTGGCGCCGGCATAGCCCGGGGTGCCCTTCACGTTGTAGCTGCTGCCGTTGGCGGTGTTGATGTGGGTGCCGGTGCCGTTGGCGGCCTGGCTGAGGTTGCCGGTCTGGGCGTTGGCCTGGTTCATCGTGCCGCCGTCGAAGCTGATGCTGGCGGTGGTCAGGCCCTTGCCCAGCGTCGTGATGACGCGCTGCGAGTCGAACTCGGGCAGGGTGTAGCCGTCATAGACGAACAGGGCCCAGCGCGTGCCGGTGGTGCTGTTGGAGGCGCCGTCCAGCAGATTGGTGTCGGCGGCGGTGTAGTTCGTCCAGGCGGTGCTGGCGACGGAGCGGCTGAAGCTGGCCGGAGCGGTCAGCAGCGAGGCCAGCGTGACGCCCGTGTCCAGCATGAAGGAGCCGTTCTGGTCGCCGACGACCAGGAAGAGCTCGGACGTGCCGTTGTTGACTTGCTTGATGTTGGCCATCGCCGGGGCGCTGATGGCGGCGAGGGCTGCGATGGTGGCGAGGGTCTTCAGTTTCATTGCGGTCTCTCCAATGGGATGTGATCTGGATGTTTCCGAGCGGGGAACCCGTCGGTCTTGCTGGATAACCACCTGAAGCAGTCTGCTCAGACGCGTGCTTGCGTCCGGCTGTCTGTCTGGGTGCTTGGGCCTGGCCCGGTTTCAAAGAACGAGATGTCCTGCGACAACAAGCACTGTGGCAGTCGGTAGTGACATGCATGCAGAGGCCGGCGGCCTCAATACAGACCGAACGGACTACGGGTCAATCCGGGTGGCATGAAACCGCGCCGAGCGGCGGTTGCAAACATGGGGTCAGCGCCGCTGCGGCGTCAGCTCGCCGGGCTGGGCGGAACTGCTGAGCAGGTTCAGGCTGATCGCGATGGCCACGGCCTGGGCGCGGTTGGCGGCGCCGAGCTTGCGCAGGATCTTCTGCACATGGTTCTTCACGGTCAGTGGGCTGATGCCCAGCGTCTCGCCGATCTTCGGGTTGCTGCAGCCTTCGCGCAGCCAGCGCAGGATCTGGCGTTCGCGCTCGGTGATGTGCGAGCCGGAGCCCTGCCGCCCGTGCTGCGGTGGCGGCAGTTCACGCAATTCGCGCTCGAAGACCTGCACGCGTTGCCAGGTGCTGTGCATATGCGGCATCAGCAGCTCCAGGCACAGCCGTTGGCGCGGCGAATAGGGCGCACCCTGGCTGGCCAGGACGAAAAAGCTCTCGATCTCGTTGGGCCGCTGCGGCCGCGACACGCCGTGAGCGACCAGTTCGTGAAAGCCCGCCACCTGCAACAAAGCGCCTTGCTCCGTAGAGGCGCCAGGCAACTGGGCCTGGGCCAGGTTGAGGCAGACGGGTTTGCAGCGTGCCCGCAACCACATCTCCTGCATCTGCGCGAGCAGGGCGTTGTGCGCATCGGCGAAGCTCGTCAGCAGCTGGGCATCGACGGGGACAGCATTGAAGGCTTCGAACTGCAGTTCGTGGCGGGTGCGCGAATAGCCGCCACAGATAGCAAGCTGGTGCGGCAGCAGCACCTGCAGGCTGCCCTGGATCCAGACGAAGAACTGGTAGCGGCGACGTACCTCCAGACCTGCCTCGGCCGAGCTCACGATGGCCTCGACATGGCTGTCGCTCAGCACGAGCGAGGTCGGCGCCGAATCGGTAGGGCTCTGGGTCATGGGTGGAGACAAAACTTTGCGTCCTGGAAGGGAACCCTTGGCGCTGTTGTGGATCAAAGCGCTGCCGCGAAATCCGCGAGGCTAGGCGCCGCGCATGACTCAGCGTTGAAGGAACGGCGAAGGAATGCGCCGAACGGACTAGGGTGAGGCCAAAATGGGGGCCGCCGGCCGATAGGCCTCATGGCGGAAGACGAGTTCGCAGGCCGGCTTGGCCTGTTGGCTCTCGCGTTTGAGCAGCAAGCGACTGCTCGCGCTGCGCACGCCGCTCCAACCCAAGGCCGACGACCCGCGCGGTGCAACGGCACTGCAACCGCCCTCGCCGGGTGCCAGCCAGACCCAATCGCCGCCCAAGGGATCGCTGCGCAGCTGGCGCAGATGCCGCACGACGCGGCCGGAGCGGCGGTCCTCCAGCAGTGCGTCGACGCTGGGCGGCAGCGCCCGGTTGCCGGCCGGGTCGGCGTCGACATAGCTGGCGATCGCGCGGGCGATCTCAGCGCCGCGGAAAGCCAGTTCGGCCTCCTGCTCGCGCAGCGCGCGTTGGCGGGCCTGCTCGCCCAGGGCCGCGAGGCCGATGCCGCCGATGGCCATGGCAAACAGCAGCAGCAGGTAGGTGAAACCCGTCTGAGCTTTACCAATCCGCATACAGCGTGCCATCGGGTGCCCGCTCAGCGCTGCCGCTGCGCACGTCGAAGACCTGGCCGGCGATGTCGGCATCGGACGGCGGCACCAGCACGACCCAGTCCTCACGTTTGCCCGTCAGCGGATCCTCGGGCAGGGCACGCAGATAGCGCGTCTGCACCAGCTCGTCCAGGCTCTCCGGATAGCGGCCGCGGTCGGCGGCGAAATGGTCGATGGCCTCGCGCATGACGCGCAGCGAGCTCTTGAGGCTGTTCTCCCTGGCGCGATCGACGCTGTGGAAATAGCGCGGCGCGGCGATGCCGGCGAGCAGGGCCACGATGGCCATGACGACGATGAGCTCGATGAGCGTGAAGCCTCTTGCAAGCTTCATCACCAGTCCCGATAGCGGCTGCCGTCGATGGCCCGCGCTTCGGAGCGCGAATAGACGTCGTAAACGTCAACGCCCGGCCGCGGATCGTTGGGCGGACTGTCGTAGCTGCGCAGGCCCCAGGTTTGCTCGGCGGGCAGGCGCCTGTCGGCCAGCGGATCGCGCGGCAGGCGGCGCAGGAAGTACAGGCGTTTGGCCGTGTCGGGTTGACCGGCCACCGGCACGCCATCGACGAGCTGACGCAATTCGCGCGGGTAGCCGTTGTCGCCCGCTGCGACCGCGATGCGGCCCTCGCGCACGGCCTGGCGGTAGTCGTCCAGCGCACCGCGCAGCATGCGCAGGGCCAGGCGCAGCTCGTACTCCTGCTCGCGCTTGTGCGTCCATAGCAGCAGGGGCTGGGCGGCGGACGCGAGCACGCCGACGATAGCGACGACGGCCAGCATCTCAATGAGCGTGAAGCCGCTACTTCTCGACCGCGACACGAGCCTGGCCCTCGCTGCGCAGCGGCAGGCTGCTGCCCTGCTCGTCGCGGCCGGTGGCGCCGGCCAAGGTGAACTCGGCTGCCTGGCCGGCCGCCGCGGCCAGGGCGCGCAGCACGAACACGCCCTGGCCACCGCGCGGGCCGAGCTTGAAGCGCAACCGGCCATTCGGCGCCGTGCCTGCCTGCGCCGGCGCGAACAGCGAGGGGTCATAGGCCAGTTCGCCTTCGGCGACATAGGCCGTCGGGTTGAGGATGGTCACCGACACCATGTCACCCACGACCGCCTCACTGGTAGCCGACAGGCGCAGCGCATCCACGGGCGCCGCCGCGGTGCCGGCGGTGGCGGCGGATGGCGCGGCGCCCGACATCGGCACCGCCACCTGGGCCGCGGGCCGGATGCGCGCGCCTTCGGCCCCCGGGTTGGCGTCCACGCCAGAGGCCAGGATGCTGCGGCTGGCGTCCGGCAGGCTGAGGTTGCGCAGCACATGGGGCGTGATCAGCAGCACGATCTCAGTCTTGCTGCGCGTGTCGGTGTGCACGCCGAACAGGCGGCCCAGCAGCGGTATCTCCGACAGATACGGCACGCCGCTGATGCCCTTGCCATCCTCGGCCTTGATGAGACCCGCCAGCACCTGGGTCTCGCCGTCGCGCAGGCGCAGCGAGGTGCTGGCATTGCGCGAGCCGATGCGGTAGGCCGTGGCCGGCTGCGGGCCGCCGGAGCTTTCCTTGGTCCCGAGCGTCGACACCTCGAGGTTGACCTTCATGACGACCTCGTTGTCGAGCTGCACGGTCGGCTCGACCTCGAGCTTGATGCCGACGTCGAGATAGGTCACAGCCGTTGACACGCCGACGTTGGCTGTGGACGTGCTCGTGAACACCGGCACCTTGTCGCCGATCTGCACCTTGGCCTTCTCGCGGTTGCGCGCGCGCAGCTTGGGGTTGGCCAGCGTGTTGGAAGCGCCCGCGCTGCCCTTGAGCCGCGCAGTCACGATGGGGTTGGCCACCAGGGTCAGGAAGTTGCCGCGGCTGCTCCAGGGCACGAGGCCGGGCGCATTGGGCTGGGCGTACTGCGCGTCGGTGGCCGGCTGCAGACCGAGCTCGGCGGTGCGGTCGGTGCTGACCTCCAGCACCTCCACGTCCAGCATGACCTCAGGCTCGGGCAGGTCCAGCCCGGCGATGAGCTGCTCGACCATCGCGATGACCTCGGGCGTGTCGCGCGCGACGAGCAGGTTGAGCCGCTCGTCGATGAAGACGTCGCGCGTCTTGGCCATCATGCGCACCAGGGCCTGGGCCTGCTTCACGTCGGCGTTGTTCAGGTAGAAGGTGCGCGTGACCAGCTCCTGGTGCTCGCGCTGCTTGGCCGCCGTGGCCGGGTAGATCAGCACCGAGCGCTCGTTGAGCAGCTTGCGCTCCAACTGCTGCGTCGCCAGGATGACGCGCATGGCCTCGTCCAGGCTGACGTCCTTCAAGAAGATCGTCACCTTGGCGTCGCCGCGCACTTCCTTGTCGAAGACGAAGTTGACGCCGGCGCCGCGGCCCATGGCTTCGAAGACGGTGCGCAGCGGCGCGTCGCGAAACTCGAGGCTGACGGGCTTCTGGTAGGCCGCAGCCAGGCTTGAAGGCAGCGGCGGTGGGCTGTAGCGCTGGCGAAGCAGTTGCTGCAGGGCCAGGGCCTGGGGCTGGCCGGGGTCTTCGGCCAGAACCTGTTGCACGGCGGCGCGCGCCGCATCGAGCTGGCCGGCCTGGAACTGGGCCTGCGCCTCGCGCAGCCGGGCCTCGTGGCTGCGCGCGCGGGCCAGAGCCAGGGCGAGGCTGCGGGTGCGCGGCGCGTCGGCGTCAACGGCCCGCATGCGCGGCAGCAGTGCCTCCAGCAGGTCGAGCTGCCCGAGCGTGCGCGCCGTCTCGGCCTGGCCGGCCAGGGCCATCAGGGCGCGTTCGCGTTGGCGGGCGAGTTCGCTGCGCAAGGCCAGGTCCTGGGGCTCGCGGCGGCTGGCTTCGGTCAGCAAGCGCAATGCCGCCTCGTGGTCGCCGCTGCGCTGCAGTGAGTCGGCCTCGCGCAGCGCGGGATTGGCACAGCCGGCGAGCAGCAGGGCCAGGCAGAGAAGCGGGAGCAGGGGTTTCATGAGGACGGGAAGGCGATGAACTGGCTGGGCCCTTCGGGCAGACGCTTGAGGCGCAGGCCGTCGGCCTCGATGGCCTCGATGCGCCATTGGCCGTCGACGACCTCGCCGACCCCCAGCACCAGGCTGCGCTGCGGGCCGTTGAGGACGACGCGCGGGCGGCTGTCGGTCATGCGGCCGACAAGTTCGTAAGGAAAGGGGGGTGCAGCGTCTTCGGGTTCTGCAGCCGGTGCGGGAAGAGGTGCCGCAACGGCAACGGTGGGCGGTGGCGCGGCCGTTTCACCCCAGGCGCGGCGCGGTTCGGCGTCGGCTTCGGGCCAGGTGCCGCGTGCATTCGAAGCTGGCCCGGGCCAGTCCTGTGGCACAGCCGCTTTTGCGCCGGCGACGCCGCGCCGAGGTGCCGGCACCGTGGTCTCGAGTTCATCATTGCTGGCGACCCAGGCCGTGGCCGCCAAGCTGATGCCAAGAGCGATGAACAGCGCAATCTGGCGCGGAGCCGGGCGCTTCATTTCGTGGCCGCCTGCATGTGCAGCACCCAGGCGAACTCGGCCTTGAGTTCCCCGTTCGCTTCGCGGCGCAGCCGCAGGCTCTCCAGCGCCAACGCCGGGTCGCGCCGCAGCGCCTCGGCGACGAAACCACGCAGCGCGCCATAACGACCGGCCACGCTCATCGCGACGCGGTACTGGGCCAGGCCCAGCTCGCGGTCGGCCTGGTAGCGGAATTCACTACGCGGCCAGGGCAGGCCCTGCTCGGCGGTCAGCGCGAGCAGGGCCGCGGTGCGCGCCTGGCGCTCGCTGTCGGGCGGCAGGCTGTGCGCGAAGGCGGCAATGTCGGCGGGCGGCGGCGCGGGTAGTCGTTGCAGCGCGAGGCGACGCGCGGCCAGGGCCTGGCGCTGGGTGTCGAGCCGCGCCTGCTGGCGCGGCAACCACAGCGCGCCGATGACGGCGGCCAGCGTCAGCAGGGCCGCGAGAGCGGCGGGCCAGCCCAGGCGACGGGCGAGCAGCAGCGCGCGCTTCATCGCGGCCCTCCGCTGCGGCGCACGAGTTCGAAGCGCAGCGGGCCGGCGTCAGCGGGCGTCGCTGTTGGGGCATCCGGGCGTTGCAATCTCGTCAGCACGACCTCTTCGCCCGGTGCCGCCTGCATCGCGAGCCGGTCGACGAGTTGCGTCACCGCTTCGGCCGCAGGGGACTGGCCTTCCAGGCGCAGTGTCTTGGCGTCCAGGTCGAGGGCGGCGAGCTGCAGGCCGGGTGGCAGGGCGCGCTCCAGTTCGGTCCAGCGCGCGGGCCAATCGGTGTCGAGCTGGCGGGCGGCAGCCCAGGCGCGACCGCGAGCGGCGGGATTGGGTGGTGCGGGCTTGGCCGCAGGCGCCGGGCGGGCCAGGCGATCGAGCACAGCGGACTGCTCTGCCAGGCGCTGGGCCTCCTCGCGCTGGCCCTGGGCCTGCACGGCGACCAGGGCGCAGGCCGCGGCGGCCGTCGCCGCCCAGGCCCAGAGCAGCGGCCGGGCGCGCGAGGGCTGGGCGATGAAGTCGGGACCGGGCTGGCCACCGGGGCCTGCCAGCAGATCCCGGGCGTGGGCGATGTGCGCGCCGGCCAGCTCCTTCAACAGTTCGTCGTCGACATGGCGTTGCTGCAGTTCGACCAGGCACCCATCCTCGCCGCGCAGCCAGGTCAGCAGGCCCTCGTCGATGACGGCCGTGCCACCGTCCTGCGCCGGTGCCAGCGTCCAGCTCGGCCGCAGCGAGACGATGCGCACGCGATGCGCGGCGGCGGTCGCTTGCAGTTCGGCCAGGCTGCCATCGGCCAGCGCACAGGCGCCGCGCGGCCAGGCCGCCAGGGGCCAGTTCTGGGCCGCGGGGCCGAAGTAGTGCGTGAACTGCAGGCGCGCATAGCCGAGCAGAGCGGCCTCGTCGGCCAGGGGCAGGTCTTCGGGCACCAGCAGGCTGTGCATGCGCTCGGCGCCGACGAACAGCTCGACTCGGGCACCCGGGTGGGCCGCGCACCAGTCCGCGAAATCAGCCGCCAGCAGCCGCCGCTCAGTCCGCCAGCGTGACACGCTCAAGCTCCTCCAGCGTGGAGTCGCCGCGCAGCACCAGCGCCACGGCGGCGTCACGCAGCGAGCGCATTCCGCGGCCGCGGGCCATCTCCTTGATGCGGCCCAGCGGCGCGCGGCTGGCGATGAGGTCGCGCAGCTCGTCGTCCAGCCACAGCAGCTCGCTGACAGCGCGCCGGCCCTTGTAGCCGGTGCTGCGGCAGTGCGAGCAGCCACGACCCTGCTGCAGCTGCGCATCCTCGGGCAGGCCGTGGTCGCGCAGCTGCCCGGCTGTGGCGGGCAGCGGCACCAGGCAGTGGCGGCAGTTGATGCGCATCAGGCGCTGCGCGAGCACGCCGTTCAGCGCCGAGACGACGTTGTAGAGGTCCAGCCCCATGTGCATGAAGCGGCCGACGACGTCGAAGGCGTTGTTGGCGTGCACCGTGCTGAAGACCAGATGGCCGGTGAGGGCCGCCTGCACGGCGATCTGGGCCGTCTCGGTGTCGCGGATCTCGCCCACCATGACGCGGTCGGGGTCGTGACGCAGCACCGAGCGCAGGCCGCGCGCGAACGTCAGCCCCTTCTTCTCGTTGACGGGGATCTGCACGACACCGGGCAGCTGGTACTCGACCGGGTCCTCGATGGTGATGATCTTGTCGCGGCCGGTGTTGACCTCGCTGATGGCGGCATAGAGCGTCGTCGTCTTGCCCGAGCCGGTCGGGCCGGTCACGAGCAGCATGCCGTGGGGCTGGCGGGCCAGGGCACGGATCTGCGCACGCGCCTCGGGCTCGAAGCCGAGGGCGTCGAGCGTCAGCACCCCTTGTGCCTCCACCTGGGCGCGGTCCAGCACGCGCACCACCGCGTCCTCGCCGAAGACGCTGGGCATGATGGACAGGCGAAAGTCGACCTCGCGGCCCTGCACGCGCAGCTTGAAGCGGCCGTCCTGCGGCAGGCGGCGCTCGCCGATGTCGAGCTCGGCCATGACCTTCAAGCGCGACACCAGCTGCTCGGCGGCCTGTGTGCCATCGATGGTCTTCACGTCCAGCATGACGCCGTCGATGCGGCTGCGGATCTTCATGCCGCGCAGCTGGCACTCGAAGTGGATGTCGCTGGCGCCGTCCTGCAGCGCGTCGTACAGCGTCGCGTCGAGCAGGCGCACGACGGGGCTGGCCTGCTCGGCCAGGTGCAGGGCCGACAGCTCCTGCGCGGCCTCGGCCTGAGCGCCATCGCCGAAGCTCTCGACCATGGAGCCCAGCGCGCGGTAGTCGACCTCGCCGGCCTCCAGCAGCGCGTCAATCTCGGCGGGCTCGCAGGGCCACCACAGCACGGGCTTTTTCAGCCGCGACTCGATGCGCAGGCGCAGCAGCGGCTCCAGCGGCCGGTCGGCCAGCAGCGCCAGGCGGCCGCGTGCGGACCGAGCCATCACCGCGCGCCAGCGCTGCGCATCGGCGTGGGGCCAGGGCTCGAAGGCCAGGGTCCACGGCGCATCGGATGCGGGCAGGCGCTCCAGCACGTCGGGCGAAATATCGACGTGGGCGTTCATTGCACCTGGTCCACCAATTGAAAGATCGGCAGATACATCAGCACGACGACCGTGCCGATGACCAGGCCCATGATCAGCATCAACGCGGGGTTGACGAGGCGGGTGACGAGTTCGGACAGGCGCGACAGCTCTTCGTCATAGAAGCCTGCGGCCTGGGCCAGCATGGCGCCCAGCTCGCCGCTGTGTTCGCCCACACGCAGCATGCGCAGCGAGATCGGCGTCGTCAGGCCCTCGCGCTGCAGTGAGCCCGACAGGCGTTCACCCAGGCGCACGGCTTCGGTCGCGCGGTCTAGCGCGGCGCGCAGATGGGCCGCGGCCACGCCACGCGCGTTGACCAGGGCCGGCACGATGGGCACGCCGGCCAGCAGCAGCATGGCCAGGCAGCGGTAGAGCTGGGCCAGCGACAGCAGATGCAGCTTGGGGCCGATCAACGGCAGCCGCCACAGCCGCGCCTGCAGGGCCTCGCGCAAGCCGCGCTGCCAGGCCCAGAGGGGCAGAGCGATGAGGCCGGCGGCGATCAGCAGCAGGGCCAGCGGATGGGCGCCGCTGAAGGCGCCGACGGCGATCAGTGCGCGGGACGCCAGGGGCAGGTCGCCGCCCACGCCTTCGAGCAGGCCGGCAAAGCGCGGCACGACGAAGACGAGCAAAAACAGCACGACGGCCGTGCCGGCGGCGATCAGCATGGCTGGGTAGATGGCCGCCGCGACGAGTTTGGCGCGCAGCTGCTCGGCCCAGGCCAGATAGCTGGCCTGCTCGAACAGCGCCTGCTCGACCTGGCCGCTGCGCTCGCTGGCCTCGACGACGGCGACGAAGAGGGCATCGAAGGCTTGGGGCTGCGAGGCCAGCGCCGCCGAGAAGGCTTCACCGAGCTGGATGCGGGCGACGACGCCGGCCAGGGCCGCGCTGACCGCGGGCGGGTTGTCCTGCGACTGCAGGGTTTGCAGGGCCTCCAGCAGCGGGATGCCGGCGCGCAGCAGCACGGCGAGCTGTTGAGCGAACTGGCGGCGCGCGAAGCGGCCGCCGCTGGCCTTCAGCGGCTTGACTTCAACCGGTTCGACCGCTAGCAGTGCGGCCGGCGACAGGCCCAGCACCGCCGCCACGCCGCTGGCGTCCGACGCCTGCACCCGGGCCTGCGCCGGTTGGCGCTGGGCGTCGAGGTAGCGGACGTCGAACTCTGGCATCGCCATCACCAGGAGACGAGGTCGGCGTCTTCGCCTTCACCGCCGGGGCGGCCGTCCTTGCCGAAGGACAGCAGGTCGTAGTCGCCATGCTCGCCCGGCGAGCGGTATTGGTAGTCATTGCCCCAGGGGTCCTTGGGCAAGGCTTTGCTCAGATAGGGACCGGCCCACTTTGGCTCATCGGCGGGCTTGGTGACGAGCACGGCCAGGCCCTGCTCCGTGCTCGGGTAATGGCCTGCATCCAAACGGAATTGGTCCAGCGACTTGGTCAGCGCGTCGATCTGCGCGCGCGCCGCCTTGACCTCGCTCTTGCCGATCTGGCCGAAGAACTTCGGGCCGACATAGCCGGCAAGCAGGCCAATGATGACCATGACGACGAGCAGCTCCAGCAGCGTGAAGCCGCGGGGGCGTTTGGGACGGAGTGGGGCGGTCATGGTCCGAATGGGTCAGGGCGGCGCAGCTTAGGAAGCCGCAGTGACCGCGACATGAATGAAGGGCAGATGACGCCGCCAATGAGCCGATCGGCTCATGTCATGGCGGCTTCACCGCAGCTGGCTAAGGTGGCCGGGTGAAAAAGCTGCCTCTGACCCCACCGCCCCGGCCCGCCACGAGCGGGCTTCGTTTCACCCAGCTCGTTGCAGCGGCGACCGTTGCCACGGTGGCCGTCTCGGCCGTCGGCCTGGCTACGCAGATGCGACCCGCCGTGGCCGCGCCGCAGGCGCGCGAGGGCACGACGTTGATCGTCAAGCTCGTTGATGCCGGCCGCGACAGCGCCCAGCAGCAGGCGCTGCTGCGCCGCGTGCTGGCCGATGCCGGCTTGCCGCTGAAGGCCGAGCGGCCTTTGGGCGCCGGCTGGTGGCGGCTACAGGCGGGCGCCGACGTCGATGTCTCGGCCAAGGCGGCTTGGCTGGCCGCGCTGCGCGCCGACGCCCGCCTTGCGCATGCCATGCCCGATTCGCATGAGCAGCGCGCGGCCGTGCCCAACGACCCGTTGTTCCGCCCCACCGATCCGAGTTCCGCCCAATGGTGGCTGGACGAGCAGAACGACACCACCAACGCTGGTGCCGCCGGCTTCACCAAGGCCTGGGACACGACGACGGGCTCGGCCGCGCCGGTTGTCGCCGTGCTGGACTCGGGCGTGACCGCCCATGGCGACCTGAACGCCAACTTGCTGCCGGGCTACAACTTCGTCAGCAAACCCGAATACGCCAACAACGGCGGCACGGGCCGCAGCGCCGGCGCCAACGATCCCGGCGACGCGCTCAGCCAGGCCGAGCACGACGGCAACCTGGCGCTGTGGGACGGCTGCCTGGTCAACGACAGCAGCAGCTGGCACGGCACCCTCGTGGCCGGCCAGCTCGGCGCGGTGACCAACAACGCCGGCGGCGTGGCCGGCATCAACTGGAATGCGCGCATCCTGCCGGTGCGCGTGTCGGGCAAATGCGGCGCTTCGGTGGCCGACATGGTCGACGGCATGCGCTGGGCCGCGGGCCTGAGCGTGGCGGGTGTGCCGGCGAACCCGAACCCGGCGAAGGTGCTGGTCATCGGCTTTGCCGGCGTGACCTCCTGCAGCACGACGGACAGCAACCCTGACGTCGCGGCGGCGGCCAGGCTCTACCAGGACGCCATCGCCGAACTGCGTGCCAAGGGCGTGCTCATCGTCGCCGCAGCGGGCAACCTGCGCAGCGCGGTCGGCCGGCCGGCCAATTGCAGCGGCGTCTTCGGCGTTGCCGCCGCCAACCGCCAGGGCTACAAGGCCCTCTATTCCAACTTCGGCAAGGAAGTGCAGCTGCTCGCACCCGGTGGCGACGGCAACTACCAGCGCACTTGCGACATCGAGCTGGCCGACACGGGCGTCGTATCGACCATCAACACCGGCAAGACGGCACCATCGGTCGCGGGCTATGGCGCCGTCAGCGGCACCAGCTTCGCCGCGCCCCTGGTGGCGGGTGCGGCTGCGCTGATGTGGTCGGCGAATCCCAACCTGACTTTGACCCAGGTCGAGGCTGGCCTCAAGGCGAGCGCGCGGCCGCACGTGACAGCCTATGCGCTGGGCTATTGCACGACGACCAACAACAGCCGCTGCACGCTGGATGCGACCACCGGCGGGGACGGCCTTCTCGATGCGGCCGAGGCCGTCAAGTTCGCGCTGACGCCGACGACTTACGCCGCGCCCGCGCGCAGCTCGCTGGGCTTGCAGAGCAACAACCTGAGCCGCTGCGGTCAGGCGCAGGGCAGCACGCCCATTCCGCTGACACCGCCGCCTCCACCGCCTCCACCGCCAGCTCCCCCACCGCCACCGACACCCAACCCGCCATCGCCGGCGCCCTCCTCGGGCGGCGGCGGTGCAGCCTCAGGCTGGTGGTTGCTCGGGCTGGCGGGCGCAGCAACCATGCTGCACCCGCCGCGACCCAGACGCGAAACCCGGGGCGGTTCAATCGTGGCGGCATCGCCGACGCTAGGTCTCGGCCTTCAGCGCCCGCGTCGCAAGAGGGGCTGATCCTGATTCTGGGCGCAGAAAGCATGTAACACCCCCGGCCGTCAGCCTCTGGTGGCATATTTCGGCTACCGGCCCTGGAGGCTCCATGAGACCCAGCCCAATGCTTCAGGCGAATCGCCGCGTGTTGACCGCCCAACGCCTCTACAGCGCCGCCCTTGCGCGATGGCGGCCTGGTGATTCAGCAGCGATGTCACGGCTCAGCAAAGCGTCCTACGTTCTTGGCCTGGCCCGCGAGAGGTATGTGCAGCTCGCGAAGCGTCGGTCGCATCCGCCAGGCTTCCAATAGGTCCTATCGGATGGCGGGCCTTTGATAACCAAATTTTTCGTGACGGCGATTCGCATCAGCGACGTGGGTGCATATTCCGATCCCACCTGAGCGGCCGGTTCAGCAGGTCTTGAGCACCCAGCCTGATGCTTGCTGTGCACCTTGTCCGGCGCGGCGGGCGCAGCGACCAGTCCGGCTGCGTGGGCGCCACGGCCAGCTGTGCGAACGATCATTCCGGCGACTTGAGCCCCTTTTCCGGTGCGCTACGCTGGTCGCCAGCCAAGCCGACTTCAACGATTCGCCCCAGTCAAGCTGCAGCCAGCTTTGGTACCTGACTGCGCAAGCGCACGCTGGTGGTCCCGACGTCCGCGTTCCGCTTGGGTTGCCCGAGCAAATCAACGATGACGCCCTGGCGAAGCGCGCCCTTCGCCGGCAGCATCCGTCGGATACCACAATGCATGACCAGGGCGTAGAGGATCGAGAGGCCGCCGGGCAGCACGCCGCGTCGGTGCGGCTTCAGGCCGGGAAGGTCCAGTTTGTCCACATGCCCTGCGGCCACGCAACGTTTGATCAGCCAACGCAGGGCTTTCGGCGTGATGGCGCCATCGGTAACGCCCGTGGCCTTGAGCACGCACGACAGACTGCGGGCAGTTCCTGAAGCGCCCAACGCTTCGTCCCAGTGGACCGCAGCAAAGGGCGCCAGCGCCTGACACACGGACTCGCCTATGACCAGTTGGGCTGCGCGGAATGCGTCCTCCGTCATTCGGCCGCCCGGGAAAAAGCGATGCGCGACGCTGGCACTTCCGACAGGAAACGACTGCGTCACGCGCTGTGCGCCACCCTGTCCGACGATCATCTCGGTAGAGCGCCCGCCGATGTCCACCACCAGGCGGCGACCCGGCGAGGGGTGCATGAAGGCCACGCCGGCGTAGATCAGCCGTGCTTCCTCGTGCCCGGATATGACGTCAATGGGCAGGCCCAGCAGCGTCTGGGCACGGTGCAGGAATTCGTCGCGGTTGCTGGCCTCGCGCAGCGTCTGCGTGGCCACGACGCGCGCGCCGGCCAGGTCGTGCCGAACCAGCTCGGACGAGAAGCCCTGCAGGCACCGCAGGCCGCGCACCATGGACTCGCGCGAGAGCACCCCACGCGAGTCCAGTCCCGCTCCCAGGCTCACCATCTCCTTGATGCACACCTGCCGCTGATAGCGGTTCTGCGTGACCCGGGCGATCTCGAGCCGGAAGCTGTTGGACCCCAGATCGATGGCCGCCAGCGTGGGCGAGCAAGAAGGCAGCAGGTCGGGCATGTCGGCAAGTCGTCAGCCCTGCAGGCCGAGTCGGAAACTGTGTAAACTGAATATACGGTTTTCAGATGAAGGAAAAATGACATGACCCGCATGGTTGAAAAAGCAGGCCAGGCAGTAGCGCCGGTCCAGGCCACCGCCAAGCTCCGCGCCGCCAAGGTTCCCCGCGCAGCCGCGAAACCCGCAGCCAAGGCCACGGTCAAGCCCGCAGCCAAGGCAGCGGCAAAGCGTGCCGCAAAGGTTGCTGCCACGCCCGCAGCCAAACCAGCTGCAAAACCTGCAACCAAGCCCGCAGCCAAGGCCTCCGAGCCAACCACCAAGGCGGCCAAGCCAGCGTCCCCGGCCAAGACCGCCAAGGTCAAGCTGGTGCGCGACAGCTTCACCATGCCGTCGGACGAATACGCCCTGCTGAGCCAGCTCAAGCAACGCGCGCTGGCCGGTGCCCACCACGCCAAGAAGAGCGAGCTGCTGCGCGCTGGCGTCAAGCTACTGGCCAGTCTCGACAACGCTGCCCTGCTGCGCGCGCTGACGTCCGTGCCCACCGTCAAGACCGGGCGCCCCAAGGCCAAGAAGGGAGAATGACCCGGGTCGGTGCGGATGCGTCGCTCGATGGTCGTCCATCCTCCGTGCATCGGATCACACTTGGCCAACGCCGAGATGGCACCTACCTATTCGCAACAGCGCTGTGAATCGAGCGAGTTGCAGGTCATGTTTGCGCAGCACGCTCGGGCGCCATATCGGCTTGACATTCCGCCCAACCGAAGTCGCCTTCCACGGAGAAGGTGAGATGCCTTTTGATCGGCCTCAGAGATCGTCGCGCTCAAGACGCAACGGATTCTCCCGGCCGTGAGCTTCACCGGGTTGCCGCTTCTTGTCGGCGGCCGCTGCGATGACCTCATGGTTGGCATTGAAGGTCAGCACTGCCGCCTGATGGGACGCATCCGGCCCAGCACCAACCGGGCCCGGTCCGAAGCGGGAATCCAGCGCAGATTTCGAGATGCTGACCCAGAGCTGCCCGTCGACGCCATAGACAGCCTGGGTGATGGTTTCATCACCGTCTTGCGGATCGTGCATGCACATCCTCCCGTTTGGAGCAATGCCCAATGGTATGCATCGCCATCAACGGCGCAACTGAGGTGCGTGACGGAAAGTACCGCGTTCTGTGCCTAGGGCTTCTCGATCGCTCAGGCTTGTCTCAAAGTCCAGCACGCCCCGGGTGCCGCGACCGTCGGGTATCGCTTTGCGCCGTAGTCGCTCGACCGTGACGCGGCGTGCAGGCTCGACGAATCCCGTCTTGCGACACGGACAATCCAGCCGCAAGGAGTAGGACAACATGGCAACTACCAATTACGGTTCGGATCCCAACGGGCTGATCTGCGGCTACCTGTTTTCGCCAGACGCGTCAGGGCGGCCGATATCACTTGAAGAGGTTCGCACCTGGATTGCCGGTGCACAGACGGACGCATCGCCGGACGCTGCAGGCGCCTTCGTTTGGCTGCACTTCAACCTCAGCGATGTGTCGGCCGAACCCTGGATGCGTGCTCATCTCGCATTGGCTCCTGAATTCTTCGAGGCGCTGCGGGACGGCTCGCGTTCGACGCGGATCGAAGATGCCAGCGATCATCTGGTCGCGGTGGTCAACGATGTCGCCTACGAGTTCTCGTTCGACCCGTCCGAGATCGCCACGCTGTGGATGACCGTCACCGAGCGCATGGCCATCAGCGCGCGCAGCCATCCCTTGAAATCGATCGACCGCCTGCGCCAGTCCGTCAAGGATGGTCACCGTTTCGACTCTTCGATGGCACTGCTGAACCAGTTGATGCACGACCAAGGCGATGTGCTGGTGCGCATCGTGCGCGACGCCACCGTGCAGGTGGACACGATCGAAGACACCTTGCAGAAAGGCAAGCTTCAGCGTCGACGCGCCGACCTTGGCAAGCTGCGCCGTGTGCTGGTGCGGCTGCAAAGGCTGCTGGCCCCGGAACCAGGTGCCATGTTCCGGTTGCTGCGGCAGCCGCCGTCCTGGATTGCAGAGCGTGACCTGGAAGACCTCCGCCAGGGCACCGAGGAGTTCTCACTGGTCTTGCGCGACCTCATGGCGCTGCAGGAACGCATCAAGCTGCTGCAGGAAGAGATCGCCGCACAGGTGAGCGAGCAGACCAACAGCAGCCTGTTCACGCTGACGGTGATCACCGTGCTGGGATTACCAATCAATATCTGCACGGGCCTGTTCGGCATGAACGTGGGCGGTATCCCGTTCAACGAGGCGCCTTACGGCTTCGCGGTCATCTTCGTGATGCTGATGATCTTCACGGCCTTGGCGGGCTGGCTGGCGTTCCGGCGCCGCGAGTAGCGAGCACGCCATGCGCAATCCAGGACTGGACCTCTGCTTTGATTCCCCGCCTCCATCTTGGTCACCGGGGTGGGGCAACGGATGAGAGCAAACCCCATGGCCTCGCAGGCGCGCTAAAGGCTCAAGGCTTTTTCCGTTCGTCGGCGCCTGCGCCGTCCTTGTCATCTGGCAGCGGCCCTTCAACGAGTGGCCCGTAGCTCCCGACGAGACCCGGCGCGGGCCAGTCTGGACGAGGTGCGTTGGGCTCGCGGCCGGCATCACTCGAGTCGGTCGCTGACTCCTTTCCCGCCTTCGGCGTCGGCGGTTGCACGGATTGGTGAACGAAGGTGGTTTTATGGGGCTCCGAAGTGCGCGGCAATGTGGCAATTCGCGTGCCCCCATTCGGCATGCACAGGGTTGGAACGGCACGCCTCGCGACGGCTGGTGACACATACAGTCCTAGGGTTTCCTAGAATGCCAAATACCGCACCTCGCCGATGGACTCGCCCGTCGGCGGCGCCTAGATTGCAGTACGAACGCGCACGGGACATCACATTGAACGTCATCCGGGCTTCCGGCCCTGTATTCCCCTCAGACCATGCCCTGCTCCAGGAACTGGCCAGCCTTCGGCCTGAGCTCAACGGCTACCCCGTTGGGTCATTGCTGGAGGTATTCATGTCTGCCCAGGAGCAGGAACGGGTCAGCGCCTTCCGTCTTGTCGACCGGTGCCTGTCAAGTTGGATCGCTCAGCTCGACAAACCGTTGACCCGCGTTCACGGCGGATTGCCAGAGGTCTTTGAACAGATGCAGGGGCGACAACGTGGTGCCCGCGATGCGCTGGCACGTGTCCACGCGGCGCTTTCACATAGCCAAGTTGTACCCGCCCATGGTGGGCAACCCTGTGGATAAGCGCTGACGGCACCGCGTAAGTGGTTGTCAGGGGCCGCAGGCCATCCCACTGCCCGCAAAACGAGCAACGTCGGCTCCGCACCTAGCGCCAGAATCGCTGAGCGTCGTCAAGCGCCTTCAAGGCATGGCGGCCATCGATAGCAGTCTGTTCCCGCTTGGCCGTGAGCCAGCCGACAGCGAATAGCGCATCCCGGTCCGTGGTGGCCAACGCTCGATAGCGTTCCAGCGCGACGACGGCGTCGTTGTGCGCACCAAGCGCATCTTGCGCGGGCTCCAGGGCGGCCAAATAGCGCTTCACAGCCACACGCTTGTAGCGTGGCGCGACGAACTCTGCGAGGTAGCGCAGGCGCTTCAGCCGCTTGCGGGCACGATGCTGCTCGTCCTGTGTCAACGCCTCGAAATGCYGGCCCTTGCTGGAGCGCAGGAAGTAGGTCTCGTCGGCCTCCACCACGCCTTGCAGCACTCGGGCCTTCACGCCCTGGGCCAGTTGCAGGAAGCGGTGACGCCAGCGGAAGGCCGTGCTGGGAGCCACCGACAGGGTGTCCGCGGCCTGATGCACGCTCAAGCCCTGGCGCAGCACTTGGGCTTGGCGCTCCCATTTCCCCTTGTGCCGCAGCCGAGCCAGCGGCGTCTCGGTCAGCGAGTTGAAGG